>DATCIQ010000030.1:0-2993 GCA_036507635.1 Gammaproteobacteria bacterium | reverse complement strand
GTGCGGCAACTCGCGCGCGCGCGGGCCGTCGGCCGGTCGGTCGTCGCGCGCATGTTATCGGCTTTGAGTGAAACGGAAGTGACAAAGTTGCAGAGCTACTTGAGCCGCTGCATCGCAGCGCTCGGCGCCGACGCCATGCCGCCGCCGCGCTCGGTCCGCACCGCGGATGGCGCCGCAGCGAAGCGCGAGCACGCCTGAGGGCGCTCCCGGGGCGAACGCGTACTTTTCGTTACTGGTCTAGCGCGACAGCGTATTAATTATTTCGGTCATGCGTCGCACGTTCGCGTAGGTGTCGACGAGCACGAGCTTGCTGACCGGCTCGCCGTTCTCCTCCTGGAAAGTGGCCGCCAGATGCGCGGGCTGCGGCATGAGCGGGCGCAGAATCGGCACGAGCTGCGCTGCGTTCGGCACGGTGATGATGCGCGTGACCCATTCGTCGTCGGGCACGCTGTCGTCGTCGCGCTGAAGCAGACGCCCGGGCATTTGGCGCGCGAGTGCGTCAGGCACGATGTTGACGCGGCCTTGGATTTCGACGGCCATGTAGCCGTGCATCCTCAGAATCGACAGCAAGTCCGCGTAAGTCGGATTCTCGATTTCCGGCACGCCGAACACGCGCGCCCGCACGCGCGGGTCGACGAGAAACTCCTTGCCCGTGCTTGCCGAAACCTGCGCCAGCAACTCTTCGATGTCGATGCCGCGTTCCTCCCTGCGCTGCATGGATTCGGCCACGGCAGCGCTCGGAGCCGGCGGGAAAACAGGCGCCTCGGCAGCGGGTGCTTGCGCCGGGCTCGGCGCCTGTGCGCGGCCCTGTGCGGGACGGTCTTGCGCGTGCGCGGGGGCGCCGATCACGACAAGTGCCGCCAACATCGAGGCGAACAACGTGAATCTCTGCATGTGACTTCTCCTCTTTAGTTTCCTGTCGCCGGCACAGCCGTTCCTGCCGGGCTCGCGAGCGCGGCGGCGATGTTGGTGACGATATCGGTCCGCATCGCAGTGAGCTCCGCGACCGGCCGATCGAAGGCGTCTTCCGACAGTGCGCCGTTACCGGCGACGTCGATGACCTGCAAGAGCACGCGCACGCGCCCGTCCTCCGACTCAACGCGCGCCGCGACGATGCCGCGTACGCCGAGCTGCGCGGCCACTGCCTCGGGCCGCAGGTCGCGATTCTCGTAAGGCACGACGGACGGGCGGCCGACGACGTACACGCCCGGAATCGTTGCAAGCTGGCGCACGACCTCGTCGTAGAGCCGCGCGGCGATCGCGTTCGTCGCCGCGCCCTCTCGCGTCTCGGCAAGCCGGTCGCCGACGCCGACGAACGGCAGCACGGCGACGGACCGCGCGTCGACGACGATTTCCCCAGGGAGCACGACGACGGGATCGGCGGATGCGAGCTCGATGACGATCTCGGGAGGCAACCCTTCGCCTGAGGCGAGGGCCGTCATCGTCGCGGTTGCAGGCGGCGACTCGCGCCAGACGACGGCGAGCACGGCCACGACCACGGCGAGCGCCGCGATGCTCCAGGAGAGCGCCGGCCGTTGATACCACCTGACGCCGCGAGACGCGGCCGCACGCGGCGGCACAGCCGCGGCGAGATGCGCCGCTTCATCGAACGCCCATTGCACGTCCGCGTCGTGCGCGAGCTCTTGCGCCAAATGCACCGCGGTTTCGCAGCGCTCGAGCTCGCGTTCATGCGCGGGACTCTCCTCGAGCCACGCGGCAAGCGCCGCTTCCTGCGTAGGAGCCACGGAGGCCCCGTCGAGCTCGACGAACCATTGCGCCGCCGTTCGCGCAGCGCCGCCGCGCTTCACATCATTGTCGTTGTCGCTTGTCATCTTCCTGATCTCTCGAGTCTCTTCTGACAGACTTCCAATGCATGCTGCATTTCACGCTCGACGGTGCGTTTGCTGACGCCGAGCCTGGCCGCGATCGTCTCGTAGTCGAGCTCTTCGGATACGCGCAGCAAGAACACCTGCCGGCACCGCGGCTTGAGCTCGAGCAGCGTTCTCTTGACGATCGCAAGACCTTGCGAAAAGTCGACGATGAGCTCGGGCGAATCGTCGCTGCTCGCGAGGTCGTCCTCGGCGAGCGCCGTGCCCGCGCTCTGCTCGGCGCGCCGGCGAAACCGATCGCGCGCCAAGTTCGTCGCGACCTTGAATAGATAGGCACGCGCCCGGCTTCCGCTGCGGTCGAGACCGGCGACGCCGAGCAGACGCGTATACGTTTCTTGAAGCACATCCTCGGCGTCGGCGCGACGCTTGAGCAGGCCCAAAAGGTAGCGCATGAGCGCGTGCCGATAGCATTCGAAGAGCCGCCGTACGAAGAGCGCATGCTCGCCCGCGGGCGCCGGCACCGTTGACTGGCCGTCGCATGCGCCGGACGCGTGGGAGGTGCACGGCGGCGACGAAGATTGCGGCTCGGCCATCCAAAGTGCTCGGCCGCCCGCGGGCGGCGCTTCAGTTGTCGTTACCGCTCTAATACGCGCGATCGCGGATTTTCCGCCAACTTTCTGCCAGAGCGTACTTGAGCGGCGCCGAACGGCGCAAATGGGCGGCCGCGCCACCTGCCCGCCGGGGGCCGCGCCAACGCGACCGGCGCGGCCCCCCTGAAAAACGAGGCGGCTAGAAGCGCGCCTTCAACGACACGAAGAATTGGCGCGGCGCGCCGAGCTGCAGCGTCTGTGCCGTGCCGGTCAAGTCGGACGTCACGAAGCCGTTGGAATTGATCGTGCTGAAGTACTCTTCGTCGGTGAGGTTCATGGCGTCGGCCTGCAGCACGAGCTCCTCGATTGCGCTCATGTTCGTCCAACGATAGCCCAGCCCCAAGTTGAACAACGTGTACGAATCGACGCCGCGGTCGTTCAAGTAGGTGTAGAACCGGTCGTCCGTGAAATTCACGTCGAGACGCGCGAAGAACGACCCGTTGTCATACGCGAACTGAGACTTGTACAACACCTCGGGCGTATCCGTAACTTGCTTGCCCGACACGGGTACGAG
>DATCIQ010000029.1:0-9560 GCA_036507635.1 Gammaproteobacteria bacterium | reverse complement strand
AGAACCCGTTTGGCCGATCGAAGAGACGCCCGTGCCGCAGGGCAACGTGCCGGGCGAGTGGTACTCGCCGACGCAACCGATACCGACGATCCGCTACGGCCACCAGGGAATCGAGATCGACGATCTCATCGATTTCACGCCGGAGCTTCGCGCCGAGGCCGAGCGCATCGTCGCCGAGCATAGGATCGGCCCGATCTATACGCCGGCCGTGCCGTACAACCCGAATGGGCCGATCAGCACGCTCATGGTCATGGGCGGCAGCAACTGGCCGGGCGGCGCTTACGATCCCGAGACGCACATCGTCTACATGACCGCGAGCATCGGCGTGAACAGCATGACGATCTGCCGCTACGCCGAGGGCTCGGTGATGCCGCACGGCGTCTGCACGGGGCCCGATGCCGGCGCTTTCGGGGGCTTGCGCAACCTCGCCGTGCAGGGTCTGCCGCTCCTGAAACCGCCGTACGGTACGATCGCCGCAATCGATCTCACTACGGCTAAGGTGCTCTGGGAGATTCCGAACGGCGAGACGCCCGATGCGATCCGTAACCACCCGGCGCTCGCCGGCGTCGAGCTCGGCCGCACGGGCCGGGCCGGCCAACCGCCCGGCGCGCTCGCGACGAAGACGCTGTTGATCGTAGCCGAGCCCGGTTACGGACCGACGCCCGACGGCAGCCGCGGCTCGATGCTCCGCGCCTACGACAAGAGGACGGGGCGCGATCTAGCGGCACTGCAATTGCCTGCGCCGCAGAGCGGCTCGCCGATGACCTACATGGTCGACGGGCGGCAGTATCTCGTGATCGCCGTGAGCGGCAACGACTATCCCGGCGAGCTCATTGCGTACAGGGTGCCGGACGAGCGGCTCGTTCCGTAGTACAGCTTGGTGCGCCGAGGTCGAAATCCCTCCGCGGAGGGATTTCGCAGCACAGTGGTGCACGATTGTTCCTTTTCGTTGTCTCGCGATCGTAGGCGCGAGCCCCGCTCGGGATTCCGCCGTAGATTCAAGCGCGCCCGCTTGCGTTGCTCAAGTCGCGAGTTTCGGAGCGACGAGGGTATGATGCCTCTCGCCATGAACATCGTTCACCGGATCCCTGCCGCTCCCCTCGATGCGATCGTCGCAGTGCTGTGGTGGAGCCGTCGGGCGACGTCGTACACTACCTGTGAGCATCTGCTGCCCGGCGGCAGCCCCCAGCTCGTCATCGCACTTCACGAACAGCCTATCGCTTGGGCCGATGGCGACGGTAGAGCCGGCTGGCATCGATGGACGGGCGGCATTTTGCATGGACCGCAGTCGACGTTTTACCGCGCCGGGCCGAAACCTGCCGGCGCCGTCATCGGGGCAGCTTTCCGGCCCGGTGCCGCCGGGGCGATTCTCGGGGTGCCCGCTACCGAATTGCTCGACGGCCACGTCACGCTCGACGAGCTCTGGGGCGCGAGCGGGCGCGAGCTGCACGAGCGGCTTGCGTCGAGTCCGGATGCGAGCTCGGCGCTGCGGCTCCTCGAGCAAGCACTCATCGCCCGGCTAAAGACACCGTTGTTGGTGCATCCCGCGGTCGCTCATGCGCTGCGCGAAAGTCATACGCAGCCCATCGAGCGCATGCGCAAGCAGACGGGCTACAGTCACCGCCACTTCGTTGCGCTGTTCCGCTCCGCTGTTGGCCTCACGCCCAAGCATTTCTTCCGCGTCCGCCGGTTTTCCGAAGCCGCGCGTCAGCTCGCAAGGCAGCAGGGGAGCCTCGCTGATCTGGCAGCACGCATGGGCTACGCCGATCAGGCCCACTTCACGAGGGAGTTTCGGGAGCTTTGCGGCGTGTCTCCGACGGCCTATCGGCCGAGGGCACCCGACAGCCCGAACCACCACGTCGCCGGGTAAGAAAAATTCAAGACGGACGTGCGCGGCGAGGTAGTCTGCGGGAATGTCAGGTAGCCACGGAGTCATCTGATGAGCCATGACGACGCCCTTCAGATCTACGAGGTATTCGCGTACCTTCGCGTGCATGACTCGGCGCAGGCGTTGGACTTCTACTCCCGTGCGTTCGGTGCGCAGGAGCTGTTTCGTCTCGCCGATCCGAGCGGAAGGATAGGCCACGCGGAGATCCGCATCGGTCCCGCGACAGTCTTGATCTCCGATGAGTATCCTGACCGCGGCATCCACGGGCCGCGCTCGGTCGGCGCCACGACGGTGACCCTCCACGTTCACGTGAACGATGTCGACCGCCTGTTCGCGCAGGCCGTGGCGGCCGGCGCGACCGTCGTGCACCCTCTTGCCGACGCATTTCATGGCGAGCGCTTGGGCCTGGTCCGCGATCCGTTCGGGCACGAATGGCTGCTCGGCGGCGAGATCGAAAAGCTGACGCCCGACGAGATGCAACGTCGCTACACGGCGCTCTTGGAGAAAGAGGCATGATGCATCCGCACGCCATTGTCGACGCGCACAACCCAACGGAGAAAGACATGCGAGGATTGCTGTTCGCCTTCATCATCAGTTTCACGTTCGCGGCGCCGCTTTCGGCGGCTTCGGTCGACGGAATCGCGATTCACTCGTCGGCGGTCGGAACGGGTCCGACCATCGTGTTCGTCCACGGCTGGACATGCGACAGCTCCTCGTGGGTGGGGCAGGTTCCGGCTTTTGCAAGCGAATATCGAGTCATCACGCTCGATTTGCCGGGGCACGGTCAGAGCCAATCCCCAAGGGACGGGAAGTTCTCGATGGACCTGTTCGCGCGTGCCGTCGAAGCGGTGCGCGCCGATGCCAACGCAGAGCGTATCGTTCTGGTCGGTCATAGCATGGGCGTGCCGGTCATTCGGCGGTACGCGCTTTCATATCCAGATCGTGTCGCGGGGCTCGTCGCAGTGGATGGTCCGCTCGATATGCGTGGGCCTCCGCCGTCGCAGCTCAGTCAGGGTCCGCCCCCGATGACCGGGCCCGAGGGTCTGGCGACGCGAGAAAGTCTGATCCGCACGATGTTCGTGCCAGAGACGCCCGTTGCGCTGCAAGAGCAGATTCTGTCGATGATGCTGGGGGCGCCGGAAACTACGGCCGCGGGAGCCATGGCCGCCATGTTCGATCCATCGATCCGATCGGCCGACGTCGTACAAGCCCCTGCGCTCGCTATCTACGCGGGAACGGCGCGCGTTCCCGACGCCCAAGCGACGAAGGAGATCTTCCCGAACTACGAATCAACGCAGGTTGCCGGCACTGGCCACTTCCTGATGATGGAGAAGCCGGAGGAGTTCAACCGCCTGCTGACGGCGTTCCTCGAGAGAATCCAGTTGTAAGCGGCGGCCGGGTTAGCGAACCTCGACGACCTCTTCTCCCGCGGCCAGCGCGGCAAGTATTTCTACCATGAGAGGCTGCATCCGCATTGTGAGCGCGCGACTCGTAGCATTGCCGATCCGCACCCAGACGACTTTAGGCGCACGGGATGAAAGCCGCCGCATCGTCACGAAGTCTTCATCCTTGGTCACAATGATCATTTGAGCCTTCGCGGCGTACGCCCCGATTTCGACATCGTTTTCGGTGAGCAACCCCACATCGGTGACATGAACAGCTTCTTGGCTCGCCGTGATGAATAGCCGCGCCAAACCGGGCGGCAACTGCGCATCTATGAGAAAGCGCACGTTCAGGCGGCGCTGACGATACGGTGGTCGGCAGACTCAGCGGCATATTCGAGTGCAGCTCTGATGTCGTCGTCTTCAAGGTAGGGGTAATCGGCGAGGATCTCCCGCCGGGTTGCGCCCGCGGACAGCATATCCAGGATATCGGTGACGCGAATGCGCATGCCTCTGATGCAGGGTCGGCCGCCGCAAATTCTCGCATCAAACGTAATTCTGGATCGAACTAGTGCCCGATTCGGTTTCTCTACGCTCTTTGTCTGCCCTACAGAACTCCGTTCCAGCCTAGGAACGTTCACACGCAGGAGCTTGTTTGGCGCCCTGCCGTACTTGGCAAAGAGGCGTAGCACTGCCGCAGTGATGTCTTCGTATGCAGCGCTGCCGGGCTCGACGATGTCGAACCAGGTTGATAGAGCTCTTTCCGTCCTACGGCCGTCGCGCTCGCGGTGCAAGCGTAGATAAGCCGCCGCATTGTTGTTCTCGTATCCGACGAATTTGCTCGGCGCGACCCGCCAGTTGCCGTCCGACGCGAGATAGCCATGCCATGACCTCGCATACGACATGATCGCTTGAAGCTCCGGGCTCTTTGCGAGCTGATGCTCGTAGCGATCGATGTTGGCCTTTGCCTCGTCGAGATTCGAAATGAGCTGGTCCTTGGGCATAAATCATTCATCTCATTTAGTACATTAAAGACAGGAAGTATATGTATCTAATGCTTATCGTCAAGCTCGTGAGCTCATCTAAACCGCGCTGATAGCAAAGCCGCGCCCCACGGCGTCAACCGGTAGCCAATCTCCAGGCTGAGCGTCAGGCCAAGTCCTTTGAGCTTGCGAACGTCCCGCTTGAATTCGTCGCGGGCGCGGCCGAGGTCGCCCGCGAGATCGGCCGCACGCACGCCGGGACGGGCTCGAATCAAACGCAGCGTTTCGCGCGTCCACGCGCCGTTCCGCGCGCGCCGATCCATCGCGTCGAGGCGGCGCGCGACCTTCGCGAGATCCTCCCCGCGGACTACGCCCGTCGCGGGCGGCTTCCGTGCCCTCGCGGCGTCATAGTGGAAGTCGATGACGAAAACGCGCTCGCCGGCTCCGTGCTTCGCGGTTTTTAGAAGGTCGATGACGGACGTAAACCCCGACCGGCGCGCGAGCGCGGGCGTGATGTCGTCCAGGCGCGTCTCGTGAATGCGGTCGACCACGACGGCGCCGTCGCCGAGCGCGTAGCGGCCGCCCAGCTTGACGTGCGGGCGTTTCCAGACGCGCACGGTGCAGCTGATTTGCCCGCTGCGTATCCCTTCGTGAAAGCGTGTCTTGAACAGCATGGGCCCCGCATGTCTGGTGCATCATCGTCGACAGCGCGCCCGGGGGAGCGGACTCGACCGAGACCGCTCCCCGGCTTTCTCGCGCTCAAAAATTGAGGCGCACGCCGGCGCGGAAGCGCCGGCCGATCGTGTCGAAGAACACCGGGTTCGTCGGATACAAATTGCCTCCGGGCGCAACCGGCGGATCCTCGTCGAGCAGGTTGTTCACGACCCAAAACACTTGCAGCCCGCTATCCTCGTTCGACCGCGGGAAATCGTACGATCCCGACCAAGTCAAGTAGTAGCGGTCGTCGACGCTGTTGTCCGTGACCGTGAATGGCAGCGTGTTCGTCGGCGACCCCGGCGGGCTTTCGGTCCAGAGCACGTTGAGCTTGCCCGACCCGATGTACTTCGTCTCGAACGTCGTCGTGAATCGGTCGTGTGCGTAGGTCACCCACGCTGTCGCCTGCCAATCGGGCGACGTATTGAATCCGCCGAACGATGCGACCGGACCGCTCTGACCGCGATAATCGATCGGCGGGCTGCCGAGGCCGGTGTCGACGATCAAGTCGTAGAGATAAGTCGCGATCACGCGTACGTTCAAGTCACCACCCTCGCGCATCGGCATGGTATAGCCGACTTCATAGTCGTAACCTCTCGTCAGAAACTTGCCGACGTTGATCGCGCTCGCATCGATGGCGGTGATGTCGGTGGTGCCAAAGCCGGTCACCCGGTTGCAGACGGCGCCGGTGCCGCCGCTCATGAAACACGCGTTCGTGAGCGCCTGCGCCCCGGCGTTCTGTGCGATTGCGCCGCTCAAGTCGATCTCGAACCAGTCTGCCGAAAAGCGCAAGCGATCGAACGTTAGAACGGCGCCGAACGTCTTCGTATCGGCTTCCTCGGGCTCGAGATTCGGGTTGCCGCCCGTAGTGCTCAGAAATGCTTCGGCGGCGTTGTTGTTCCAAGGATTGTTGACGCCGCCCGGGAATCCGCCGGGTACGCCCTGCGCGTTTACTCTCGGCAGGAAGAGCTCGCGGAATCCCGCTGCTCGGACGTCGCGGGACACGGTCGTACGGAAGCGCAGCCACTCGAGCGGATCGTAGATCGCGGCCGCTTTCCAGCTCGTGAACGTATGAGCATCCGGGGCGACCGATCCCGTCGAGCTCGTCGCTTCGTTTCGCGTCCGCCGTGCCGAGAAGTTGGTCAGCAACTTTTCGGCTAGCGGCACATCGACCTCGCCGTAGACCTCCAGCACGTCGATCTCGCCGCCGCGGTCGAGACCGTACGACAGCGCGTTGGACGTGTACCACGGTGTATTCGCGAGGTCGTGCGTCGTGTCGGCTTCGTCTTTCCGCCATTCGAGGCCGGTCGCGAATGCGATCGGGCCCGCCCAGCCCTCGGCGAGCGTGCTCCGGAAATTCACGCCGATCGCGTCCTGCTGGTAGTCGTTGTCTTCCTTGAGCGTCCGATACACGTACTCGAGCGCCTGCGGGCTCGCGTTGCCGACGCCGAAGAGGTTGAGCGGCACGCAACCTGCCGCGAGCGGGTTGAACGTGGGCGACCCGGGTAGGGTCGCGCGGCAGACGATCGGGCTCGTGGGGTCGCCCGGAATCGACCGTACCGCGTCGAGCGCCCAGCCGAGGAAGTTGTACTGCACCGGCGCGCCGACGAGGCTCCCGACCAAGTTATTGAAGAGCCGTTGATGATTTTCATTCTCGCCGTGCTGGTAATACGCGTCCCAGGTCCACTTCGTCGCGAGCTCCCCTTCGAGCCCGGTCACGAAGCGCGTGGTCTCGTTTTCCGTCGTGTTGCGCGCGCTGATCACGTCCGGCATGAAGATGCGCGACAAGTTGCCGCCGAGCGGCAGCGCCGCTTGGACGGCCGGGGTCAAGAACGCATTGTCGGCCTGGATCCGCCCGGTCGCCGGACCGAGACCTCCGTTCGCCGGGAAGCTCACCGCGTCGCTGCTCGCGTAAGCGACTTCGGCGAAGAATTCGAGCCGGTCGCTCACGTCGTAGCTCACATGGCCGAGCACGGAATAGCGCTCGACGTCCGGCCGGATGTTCGAGGTGTCGTACCCGAGCAGCGCGCCGTCGCCGCCGAAGCGCGCGAAGAGCCCGGGGAATCTACCGGGATCGTACGCGCCGAGCGCCGTGCCGTCCGCGTTGAACTGCTGTGGAACGCCGACGCCCCCCAGCGCCGCTATGCACGCCGCGGTGAGGCACGGCGAGATGATGCCGTTCTCCGTGGTCGGAAACTTCGCGTCCGGCCCCACGACGAAATTCGGAAACCCGTTGCCGACGCCCGCGGGAGTATTGAACGCCGAATTCGTGCCGGTGCCCCATGCTTCCCTGCACCAGTCGCGATTCTGCGAGCACGGCCCGATCGGGTCCTGCTGCTGATACTCGACGCCGACGAGCAGGTGACCGCGGCCTTCGTCGGCGAACGCCGTGCCGAAGGCAAACGACGCGTGCGTATCATCGCCGTCGCTCTCGCCCGTTTGACCGTAGTCGATTTGCGCTCTGATCCCTTCGAGGTCCGTGTTGAGAATCACGTTGACGACGCCCGCGATCGCGTCGGAGCCGTATGCGGCGGACGCGCCGCCCGTTACGACCTCCGTGCGGGCGACGAGCATCGACGGGATCAACGTCAGGTCGACGGCGCCACCTTCGGTCGTCGGAACGACGCGTTTTGTGTCGATGAGCGTGAGCGTGCGCGTGCCGAAGAACGGATTCAGGCCGCGCAAGTTCGCGAGCTGTGCGCCGACGTTGAAGTTGCCGATGCCGACATTCGTCTCCGTGAAGAACGGAGTGTTCTGCGGCATCGTTCGCACGACGTCGCCTACGTTGACGAGGCCGAGATTCTCGATCTGCTCGGAATCGATGGTGGTCAGCGGCTGAGGCGAATCGAATCCGGTGCGGCTGACGCGCGAGCCGGTGACGATGATCTCTTCGCTTGGCGCAGTGTCTTGAGCTATTGCGAGTTGCGGTCCGCTTGCCACGATCGCGAGCAGAGCGGACGAACGTAGGACGACGCGACAAGACGCTTGGTTTCGCGACAGCGTGCGACGGATCGACATGTGGTTTCCCCCCAATGTTGTTCGATTTTCTTGGCGAAGCCTCGAGCAGCCTCAAGCGGGCGGCGGCGAGGCTCGACTACGCACCAGCTTAGCGAACCTGCAACGTAATCGCAGCCGTTGGAGCTAATAATAGGATTGGCTATGATTGGTAAGCGTTTACCGTCGTGGCGGCGACATAGCCGCAGCACCGACACCACTGAACTCGGCTTCCGAATTCGGCTCCGAAGCCGCATGGGTATGCTTACGCTTATACTCCGCCCGTTTTCCGGTGCGATGGGAGCGGACTTGAAGGGGATCATACCCATAGTGTTGCTCGTGCTGGCCGTAGGTCTCGCGCCGCACGCGCTCGCGCAGCATTCGACGGCTTTCGACATCGAGGATGGGCGGCGCGTCTACGAGGCTTCTTGCGCGAACTGTCACGGCCCCGACGGCAACGTCATCGCAGGGATAGACTTCGGGCACGGCGTGTACCGCCGGCCGTTTTCGAACGAAGAGCTCGCGGACATCATCGTCGCCGGCATTCCGAGCACGCCGATGCCGCCTGCTCCCGGCATGAGCCGGGAGCAGGCGTTCCGCGTCGTCGAGTATTTGCGGTCGATGCCTACGGGCCGCGTCGCGGCGGCGGAGGGCGACCCGCGACGCGGCCGCGCCGTCTTCGAAGGGAAGGGCGAATGCCTCGATTGTCATCGCGTCGACGGCTTGGGCTCACGCGTCGGCCCGGATCTCACGCGTATCGGGCTCTTGCGCCGCGCGGGCGAGCTCGAGCGCTCGCTGCTCGATCCGGCTGCCGAAGTGCAGCCCGAAAACCGCTTCTACAAAGTCACGCCGAAGAACGGTGAGCCGGTGACGGGCCGGCTGCTCAATCGCGACACGTTCACCGTGCAGCTCATCGATACGGACGAGCGGTTGCGCCTATTCCAAGTCGCGGATTTGCGCGACCACGGCTTCCAAGAGACGCCGATGCCTTCGGTGCGCGACAAGCTCTCGGCGCAGGAGATCGCGGACGTCGTGAGCTATCTTTCTTCTCTACGCGGCGAGGCAACGCCATGATGATATTGAGCCGGCTCGCGTTTGGGGCGCTCGTGGTGTGCAGTCCGCTTCAGGCGCAAGTCACCTTCGAGCAAATCCTGAACGCGGAGCGTGAGCCCGAGAACTGGTTGAGCTACTCGGGCACGCTCACGAATCAGCGCCACAGCCTGCTCGACCAGGTCAACACGAGCACCGTCGACGCGCTCGAGCTCCAGTGGGTATGGCAGACGCGCTCGCTCGAGAAGTTCGAAGCGACGGCGCTCGTCGTCGACGGGATTCTCTACACCGTGCAGGCGCCGAACGACGTCGTTGCGCTCGATGCTGCGACCGGGCGAATCTTCTGGACCTATCACCACGAGCCGGCGCCCGAAGCGCGTCTCTGCTGCGGACGCGTGAATCGCGGCGTCGCGATCTTGGGCGACACCTTATATATGGGCACGATCGACGCGCACCTGCTCGCGATCGACGCGAAGAGCGGCAAGCTCCTGTGGGACACCGTCGTCGCCGACGCGGCAGAGTTTTACTCGATCACGATGGCGCCGAACG
>DATCIQ010000028.1:0-6696 GCA_036507635.1 Gammaproteobacteria bacterium | reverse complement strand
TTCGCGAGCGCCTCGGGCCGATACGGGATCTCGCCCTCGACGACGACGCTCTCGCCCGCGGGGATTGCGGCGAGGGAGCCGAGCTGCCAAAACTCCTCGAGACGCTCGGCGGAGTGGGCCTCGAGGTTCCAGTAGGCCGTGCTGGCGGCTTGCCAGAGGCCGTTCAAGTTGGGCTTCCCGGCGATGCGCTCCGGGCGCCCGCGTTCCTGCGCAAGCGCGCCGGGACCGAGGGCCGCCGCCGCGACGGCGAGGGCCCCCACGAGGGCAGGTGGAAGCAGACCTTGCATGGGCATTAATATACCAGCCGATGTTCCGATGCCTGTCATGTTTCGCCCGACGTGCGCCCGCGAGGCTTTCGGCCGTCGCGCTCGCGAGCTTAGGCCTAGCGGCGGGGCTCGCCGTCACGACCGAATCCGGCGCGCAGGAGGCGGCCGCGACGCCGCAAGACCTCGTCCCCGCCGAGCAAACCGCGGCAGCCGTCGTCGATCCCGAGTGGAGCGTGCCGCGCTTCTCCTGGGGCGACCCGAATCTCGAGGGCACCTTCACGAGCCGCGACATGGCCCGGATCCAGATGGCCCGGCCCGTGCAGTTCGGCACGCGCACGCATTTGACGGCCGAGGAGCTCAAGCAGCGCGTCGAGGGCGGCGAGGGCGGGTTGTTCGCGCTCGCGGAGAGCCAGAACAACGAGGATCGCCTGCAGCTTTCCGCGCTCGATTCGGCCGAGACCGGCACGCGCGTCTTCGGCTACACCTCGTACATCATCGATCCCGAGGACGGCCGCATGCCGGCGCTCACGGAGGAGGGCCGGCGACGCCAGTCGGCGCGTTCCCAAGGTCAGGCGAACGGGCCGTTCTACACGACCGAGGATTTCTCGTACTACGACCGCTGCATCTCGCGCGGCGTGACCGGCTCGATCCTGCCGTCGCTCTACGGCGATGCGATGCGCATCGTGCAGTCCCCGACGGCGGTCGCGATCAGCTACGAGATGCTCCACGACACGCGCATCATCCCGCTCGACGGCCGCCCGCAGGCCGACGCGAACGTGCGCCAGTACATGGGCTCCTCCGTCGGCCGCTTCGAAGGCGACACGCTCGTCGTCGAGACGACGAACTTCAATGACGAGCTCGCCGAGGGCCGGATGCCGCACAGCGAGGGCTTGAAGCTCACGGAGCGTTTCACGCGCATCGACCCCGAGATGATCGACTACGTCGTGACCATCGACGATCCGCGCACGTTCGAGCGGCCGTGGACGTTCCGTCTGACGCTCACGACTCAGCCCGGCTACGAGGTGCTCGAGTACTCGTGCCATGAAGGCAACTTCTTCGTCGCCAATGCGCTTCGAGCCGAGAAGAACTACCAGCGGCGCGTAGCCGAAGCGCGCGAGAAGGGCGAGCCGATTCCCGAGCGGCCGGGGTCGGGCGGCGAAGGGCTCAGTATCTATGAGCCGCCCGACGCGAGCGCGGCGGTCGACATCAACGCCGCGGAGTGACGCACACCCTCGGGTAATGCGCTGACGCCCATTGTACGTCCGGCGACCCGCTATTCCGTCCTGAGCGTCTCCACCGGATCGATTGCCGCCGCGCGCCGCGCCGGCACGTAGCTCGCGAGCGCCGCGGCCGCGAGGATCACCAAGACGGCGCCCGCGTAGGTCGCCGCATCGAGCGGCGCGACGCCGAACAACAGCGACGCCATCAACCGCGTCAGCCCAACGGCCGCCGCCACGCCGGCCGCTACACCGGCCAACGCCAGCACGAGCCCGTGCCTCACGAACATTCGCGAGAGCGCCGCGGGTTGCGCGCCGAGCGCGAGCCGGATGCCGATCTCGCGCGCGCGCTGCGAGACGACGTACGCGATGACGCCGTAGATGCCGATGATCCCGAGCCCGAGCGCCATCGCGCCCGCGATGCCGAGCATCACGAGCGTGAACGACGTCCGCGCGAGTGAGGCCGCGTAGAGATCCTGCATCGTGCGCACCAGGAATATCGGTAGATCCGCGTTGACCGACCACACGGCTTGCCGGACCTCATTCATCAAGCTCTCGGTGCCCGCGCGGCCGCTCCGGATCACGAACACGATGGCCTGCGAGCCGAAGCTCTCGTTGCCCCAGAACTGATCCATGAGCACGGGCCAGTACACCATCGTCGGAGGCGACTGGTGCAACGCGTCCTCGTGCACGTCTTGCACGACGCCGACGATCTCGCGCCAGTGTGCGGCAGTGTCGGGCGTCGATTCGCTGATGCGCTTGCCGATCGCGGCCGCGGGCGTTCCCCAGAGCTCGCGCGCCAAGCTTTCGGAAATCACGCCCACGGGCCGTAAGCCCTCGACCTCGGTCCAAGTGATGTCGCGGCCCGCGATCATGCGCGTGCCGAGCGCCTCGAAATAGCCCGGCGAGACGAACTTGAATCTGCGCATGGGCGGCGTTGCGCCGGCCGAGTACGGCTCACCTTCGACATAGATCATCGAGCTCTGGACGCGGCCTTCCATCGGAATAGAGGCCGCAAAGGCGGCCGAGGTCACGCCGGGGAGTGCCGCGACCTTGTCGAGCAACTCGTGCTGGATCTGCGTGTAACGTTCCGGCGTTTCACGGCTCAAGGGCCCGGCGCCCATCCAAATCCGCGCCGTCTGAATCTCGGCCGGGTTCGTGAATCCCGCATCGACGTTGCGCAGCGCCTCGAACGTGCGAAGCATGAGGCCGGAGCTCACGATCAGCACGAGCGCGAGCGCGACCTGCACGACGATCAACGTGTTGCGCGCCCGATGGCGCTCGCGGCTTAAGCTCGCGCCGCGGGCGCCGGCGCTCGAGAGAGCGTCGACGTTGGCGGCATGCTTGAACGCCGGGATCGAGCCGAACAAGACGCTCGAGACGAGCGATGCGAGCACTGCGAACGCGAGCACGACGGGATCGACGGAGATCTCCGCAAGGCGCGGCAGATCCGCCGGACCCATCGCGACGAGCAGCTCGAGCCCGGCCTGCGCGAGCACGAGGCCGAGCACGCCCCCCGCAACGCCGAGCACCAAGCTCTCGAGCAATAGCGACTTGGCGATCCGTCCCGGTCCGGCGCCGAGTGCGGCGCGCACCGAGAACTCTTGCCGGCGCGCCTCGGCCCGCACGAGCATGAGGTTCGCGACGTTGGCGCAAGCGATCAAGAGCACCCCGCCGATGGTTCCCATGAGCACCCAGAGCATGCTCGCGACGCCGCCGACCAGCTCTTCCTTGAGCGGCTTGAGAGCCGGCGCGATTCGCCAGCTCGCGATCGCTTCGCGCGATAGCCCGTTCGGCGCAGGCGGCCAGGCGTTGAGCCAAATCGGCAGCATGCGCGCGACGTCGGCGTTGGCCTCGGCGAGCGTCACGCCGCTCTTGAGCTCAGCTACGCCTCGCAAGCCAAAGTTGGCGAGGACAGCCCGACTCGGATCGAGGCGCATGGGCAGGATCACCTCGGCTTGAGGAATCATATTGAGAAACGCGAATCCTCGCGGCATCACGCCGATGACTTCCGCCGGGCGCGAGTCGATCGTGAGCGTCTTTCCGAGCACGGCTTCCTCGCCGCCGAAGCGCCGCTGCCAGTAGGGGTGGGTCAAGATGACGGGCAGCGGGCCGTCCGCTCCCGCGGTATCGTCGGCTTCTGAGAACCAACGTCCGAGCATGGGCTGGACCCCGAGCGCCTGGAGCGTCCCGTAAGTGACCCAGAGCGCGCGCGCCTGCTCCGGCTCGCCTACGCCTGTGATGGTTTGACCGCCGGCCTGCCACAGTCCGATGTTCGCGAACGTGCGGCTTTCCTCGCGATAGGTGAAGTACATCGTCGCCGACATGAAGGGCTCAGCCGAATTGAGCCCGGGAGCGGTATACCGGAAGCTCACGAGCGCGTCCGCGTTCGGATACGCGAGCGGCCGGAGCAGCACTGCGTTGACGACGCTGAAGATCGCCGTCGTCGCGCCGATCCCGAGCGCGAGCGTGAGCACGGCGGCGAGCGTGAACGTCGGACGGCGCCCGAGGCCGCGGAGGGCGTAGCGGAGGTCGTGCTTGAGTGAGTCGAGAGAGCCGGCGGCGCGCATTGGATGGGTCTCCTATGCTTAAGAGAATGCGACGATCGAACAGCGTGACGCAACAGTCGTGCCAAAGGGCGGGCGCGACTAACCTGTTGATTTAGTTCGAATGCCCTGCTCTCCCGCGTGCTGTCGAGCAGACGTCACGTCCCAAAATCGCGCCGTGCGTCCCGGGCGCGGGACGGCCTGTGCAAAGGCTACGGCGTGGTCGGCCCGAAGTGCTGCGCGAGGTAATCGGCGAGCACCTCGATCTCGGTGTCGTCGACCGGGGCGCCGTGCTCTTGCATCGTCAGCACGAGAGCCCGCCAGCTCTCGCGTGTATAAAAGCCCTTGAACAATGCAAGCGCCGCGAGCTCATGACAGCTCAGGCACGCCGCGACGAGTATTTCGCGCCCCGGGCCCTCGGGCAGCGCGACGCCGGCTTCGAAAGCCGGTGCCGCCGCGGGTTCGGGCGGCCGGGTCGTCGTCGTGCAGGCGCCGCAAGCCGCGAGCCCGAGGAGAAGTGCGGGCTTCCTAGTGCGCGCCCAGCCGGATGATGCCATTGCGCTTCGGTGACTTGCCCACCGGAATCTGCGTCACCTCGCGCAGCGTCTGCATGTCGATGACCGAAACCGTGCCCGAAACGGCATTGGCGACGTACGCGCGCGTGCTGTCCGGCGTGAACGTGATCCAATCGGGGTCCGTGCCCGTAGGAATTCCGCCCAGGAGCTCGAGCTCCGGCAGCGAGTACACATAGACGTGACTGTTCATGCGGCTCGTCGACCACAAAGTTTTGCCGTCCGGCGCGACGCCGATGCCGTGCGCCGGCGCGCCGTTGTAGGTGCTGTCGTAGCGTTGCTCGGGAGGCACGTCGGGCTGCGTGATGCTGGCGACTTCCGTGCGCGTGTCCCAATCGAGCACCACGAACCCGTGGTGGCCGGATACCTGGACGAACAGCTTGTCGGTCGAACCGTCCGGCTTGGCGCTGATCGTCATCGGCCGAATGGCTTCGCCTTCCCAGGCCCAGACTTCGCTGTCGGTGGCGGTGTCGAGCACCGTCAAGCGGCGCCCGCCGATCGAGCCCGCGACGACGTTCTTGCCGTCGGGCGTGACGTAAATGTTGTGGATGCCGCCTGGCACGTCGATGGTCTTCACGTTCTCGAGCGTCGTCGTGTCGATGACGTCTATGGCCCCAGGCGATGCGATGATGCCGACATAGACTTTCCTGCCGTCCGGCGTGATGGAGATGTTGTTCGGCCGCGCCGACAGCGGGATCGTCTTGATGATCTCGAGCGTGTGCGCGTCGATGACCTTCAGTGCCGTCTCCGCTTCACCGCTCACATAGATCCGGCTGCCGTCCGGCGCAGCGGCGATCCCGTGGGCCACGGGGATGCCGGGGATTTCCGCGACGATCTCGTTCGTCGCGGGATCGATCAGGTGGACCATCGTGTCGAGCGAGTTGGTCTGCAGGATCCGAACCTGGGCTTGAGCTTCGGCTGCCAGCAAGGCCTGCAAGGCTGCCGCGAGCACCAAGAGCGTGTGCATTCGCTTCACGGATTTGTTCATATTTTGATCCCCCTTGAAATCGGACCCGGAGCTTGCCTCGCTTGGATGGCTTCGCGTCTAGAGTAAGCCACTCTTCTTGAAAAACTCCAGCGTAACGCCGCGATGTCTCCCTCGCCGCTTTGTCGCTCTTCGCCGCCCGGGGTCGCCCGAGGTCGTGCGCCTGGCATAATGCGCGCGATCGCAACCGCGCCCCTGACGACCTTCGCCGATAGGAGACACGCTTGACCCGTTTATCCGTCGCGCTCGCGGCCACCGCTAGCGTTTTGTCCCTCGCGTCGACGCCGGCCGTCGCGGCGCCCTCCGTCTATCCGACCGGCACGACGATCTACGATCCGGCGCACGCCTGGAACGGATACACCGTGCTCTCGCCGCTCGGCACTGAGGCCGCGCTCGTCATCGATATGAACGGCAGGGTCGTCAAGCGTTGGGACGGTTACAGCCATTCCGCGGGCGGCCCGGCGCGCGTGCTGCCGGGCGGGAGCGTCATCGCGGCCAGCGGGGCGCGGCCGCCGCATCAGGAGTCTTTGGAGCTCGTCGAGCGCGATTTCGACGGCAACGTGATCTGGCGCTTCGCGCGCAACGAGCAAGTCGAGACGCGCGACGGCGAAACGATCTGGGCCTTGCGCCAGCACCACGACTGGCAGCGCGACGATTTCCCTGCGGGCTACTATTCGCCCGGAGCCGAGCCCGCGGCCGTGGGCCGCAACACCTTGATCCTCACTCATACGAGCCACGTGCTGGCCGACGTGGCCGACGTCCTGCTCGAGGACGACCGGATCATCGAGGTCACCTCAAATGGCGAGATCGTCTGGGAGTGGGTCGCCGGTGAGCACATCGACGAGCTCGGCTTCGACGCGGCGGCGCGCGACGTGATTCGAGCCGCGCCCGGCTTCAACGCCGAACGCGGCGCAGGATTCGACTGGCTGCACTTGAACTCGGCCACGTACGTCGGCCCCAACCAGTGGTTCGACGGAGGCGACTCGCGATTCGCACCGGAGAACGTGATCGTGAGCAGCCGGCAGGCGAGCATCGTCGCCATCATCGCGAGGGACGGCGAGATCGTCTGGCGCTTGGGGCCCGATTTCAGCGCATCGGAGGAGCTTCGCG
>DATCIQ010000027.1:0-5320 GCA_036507635.1 Gammaproteobacteria bacterium | reverse complement strand
GTCCTTTGTCGAACGATTCGATTTGCAGATCGGTGACCGTAGCGGGGTCGGCCCAAGCGAGACCGGACGTCAACGGCGATTCGACGACGCAGCTCATCAACGCGATCTCTGCATCGAGACTCTGTGCTAGTACTACTGTGTTACGAATCATGGCATTATGCATGGAAGTTTACAAGAGGGCTGAACAACCATGTCGAAGCCGAAGCTGTCCGAGTTTGATCGCTACCTCAAGCATCTGTGTGAAGGTCTGGGACATGCCGATCGGCATGCGCCGTTCATGGACTACAGCCGCGGACTGATGTTGCCGATCGAGCGCAAGAGCGTGGAACCGTTGGCGGCGCATACCGATCCGTGGCACGTGAGCTCCAAGCACCAGTCGCTGCATCACTTCGTGGCGGATTCGGCGTGGTCGGATGAGGCGGTGATCGGGCGAGTCCGTGAGTGGGTGACGCTGGGGATGGGGCTTGAGGACGGGTGCTACTGGATCCTCGACGACACGGGCTTTCCGAAGAAGGGCCAGCACTCGGTGGGGGTAGCGCATCAGTACTGCGGGCAACTGGGCAAGCAGGCGAACTGCCAGGTGGCGGTGAGCCTGTCGTTGGCTTCGCGGCGTGGCAGTATTCCGATCGCGTGGCGGCTGTATCTGCCGGAGTCGTGGGCGAACGATGCTGAGCGTCGACGATGTGGCGGAGTGCCTGAGGAGATCAAGTTTGCGACCAAACCGCAAATTGCGCTTAAGCAGATTCGCGCGGCGAAGAACACCGGTGTTCCCGTGGGCGTCGTGCTGGCCGATCCCGCGTATGGCAACGACAGCGGTTTTCGCGAGGCGTTGAGCGCGCTCGAGTTGAGCTACTGCGTGGGGGTGCAATCGAGCACGACGGTGTGGGAACCAGGCCGTGGACCGCTGCCGGCGAAAGCGAAGACCGAGGGTCGGGGGCGTCAGGCAGAACGTTTGCGTCGCGATCCCCGTCATCCACCGCTGTCGCTGAAGGAACTCGCGCTGGCGCTGCCCGCGCAAGCCTGGCAGACGGTGAGCTGGCGCGAGGGCACGAACAAGAGGTTGCGTTCGCGCTTCGCGGCCGTACGCGTGCGCCCGGCGCACCGCGATTACCTGCGCCGCACCCCGCATGCGGAACAATGGGCGTTGATCGAGTGGCCGAACGGCGATGCCGAGCCGCTGAAGTATTGGTTGGCGACGTTGCCGGCCGCTACGCCGCTGACGGAGCTCGTGCACACCGCCAAAATGCGCTGGCGCATCGAGCGCGACTATCAGGAGCTCAAACAGGAGTTTGGGCTTAACCACTACGAGGGACGAGGCTGGCGCGGCTTCCATCATCACGCGACGCTGTGCATAGCGGCCTACGGATTCCTGTTGGCTCACCGCCTCAAACGCAGCGGCGGCAAAAAAAACTCTGCTCGACCAAAAATGCCTCGCTTACCCGACGATTACACACCGCGCGGCAGCGGGACGGGCTCAGCGTCACGTACCGGATTCGATCGCGACGCTACGCTTTCTCATCGCGCGCGCGCTCGCACAACGTCTCGCTCGATGTCCGTGCTGCGGAGTGCTGAGTCGCGGTCGGAAGTAGTGACACAGTAGTACTAGTGGCCTGTAACAACTGAAACAGTAGTATAATCGTGCCCATGAGCACGATCACCCTGTCGGATGCCGAACGTATGGAACTGAGTCAACGGGCCGCAAGTCGCGCGGGGCGCGCCGACGATGCACGACGCGCGCGGCTGATCCTGTTGCTCGCTGCCAGTCATACCTGGGCGCAGATTCGCGACAAGCTCGATTGCAACGATGCCTTCATCGACCGCTGGAGCAAGCGCTTTGCCGCGGAGCGACTGGCGGGGCTGTTCTCGCGACACGCCGGCCAGGGCGCGAGCCGGCTCACGCCGAAGCTTGAGGCGCGCATCCTCGAGTGGACCGTCAAGCGCAAGCCGGCCGACGGTTCGACGCAGTGGAGCTCGCGCAAGCTCGCTGAGCAGCTCAGCATTTCGCACATGATGGTGGCTCGAGTGTGGCGTAAGCACGGACTGCAACCGCAGCGACTCGAGCGCTACATGGCCTCCGATGACCCGGACTTCGAGAGCAAAGCCGCCGACATCCTGGGGCTGTACCTCAACCCGCCGCAGCACGCGGCGGTGTTCTGTGTCGACGAGAAGACCGCTATCCAGGCCCTTGATCGGTTGGATCCGGTATTGCCGCTCTCTCCGGGGCGCGCCGAGCGCCACGGTTTCGAGTACTACGGCCACGGCACGCTCTCGCTGTACGCCGCCTTCAACACCCGCACCGGCAAGGTGCTCGGCAAGACGGCGCCGCGGCACACTTCGGCCGAGTTCGTCGCCTTTCTCACCGATATCGTCGTCAACCAGCCGCGCGGCAAGGAGATCCACGTGATCGCTGACAATCTGTCGGCGCACAAGACCGCCCTGGTGAGCGACTTTCTCGAGCGACACCCGAACGTACATATGCACTTCATTCCGACCTACTCGTCGTGGCTAAACCAGGTCGAGTTGTGGTTCGCGAAGATCGAACGAGATGTCATTGCCCGCGGCGTCTTCGCTTCGGTGACCGATCTGAAGAGAAAGCTCATGCGCTACATCCGTCACTACAACAAGGCACCGCGAACCGTGAAATGGAAGTATTTCGATCCGTCCCGACGGATCACTGCCACATCAGCTGTTACAGGCCACTAGTGCCTCGGGAGCGCAAACACTAGGTACGCTCGCTCGGACTCTGCGATCGGCTCAACCGTCGGCGCAAACAACCCACTACCAGCCGCGACCGGTACGGCCAGATATTGCCGCCCGTCGATCTGGTACATCGCAGGAATCCCCTCCGATCCGCCCGGCAACTTTTCCGCCCAGAGCACCTCCCCTGTCTCCCGGTCGTGCGCGCGCAACGTCCGACCCTGCGCCGTCGCCACGAACACGAGGCCGCCCGCCGTCGCGAGCGGTGCCCCGCGCGGAAAGTGCGCGCCCGAATCCTCGGGAATTCCCGGCCCCGGCGTGCTCCCGTGCGGTACGCGCCATTTGATCTCGCCAGTGTTGAGATCGTACGCAGTGAGATGCGCCCACGGCAGGCCGTACGCGCCCATCCCGTTCGTTGGGCTGCGCATGAAGTCGTACGGCACCGCGTAACGCACGGGGCCTTGCGCCGCCGCGGCCGTCGCGGCGGCCAGTGCCTCGGCGGCCTGCTCCGGAGGCACGACCGAGCCGTTCACGACGCGCACGCCCGGATCCTCCTCGGTGAGCTCGGCGCGGAGCATCACGGGCAGGTTCTTCGAGACGACGTAAAGCTCGCCGTTCATCGGATCGACGGCCGAGCCGCCCCAGTTCGCGCCGCCATTGTGGCCCGGCATCGAGATCGAGCCCGCGAAACTCGGCGGCGTGAACAAGCCGTCGTTACGCGAGGTTCGTAGTCTCTCGCGCATGATCTCTTGTTCGTCCTCGGGCAGAAACGGATTGATGTCGCTCTCCGTGAACGACTGCACGGCGAAGGGCGCCGGCGTCGTCGGAAACGGCTGGGTCGGCGATGCATGCTCGCCCGGTAGATCCGACACAGGTACGGGACGCTCCTCGATCGGCCAGATCGGCTCGCCCGTCATGCGGTCGAACACGAACAAGAATCCATGCTTCGTCGCTTGCGCGACGACGTCGACCGCGCGTCCCTCGTGCTGAATCGCCAAGAGCTTTGGCGCCTGCGGCAGGTCGTAGTCCCAGAGATCGTGATGCACGAGCTGCTGATGCCAGCGGCGCTCGCCCGTACGCGCATCGAGCGCAACGAGCGAGTTGCCGAACAAGTTATCCCCTTCGCGGTCGCCGCCGTAGAAGTCGTAGCGTGGGCTGCCGAACGGGATGAACGCGATGCCATTCACCTCGTCGACCGTGAGCTCGCTCCAGTTGTGCACGCCGCCGGCGGTCTTCCACGCGCCTTCGGGCCAGGTGTCAGAGCCGAACTCGCCTTCGAGCGGAATGCTGTGGAACACCCAGCGGGCCTCGCCCGTGACGACGTCGTACGCGTGCACGTCGCCCGGCGTCGCGCGATAACCTCCGCCTTGCGCGGGCAGCGACACGATCATCAAGTTGTCGAACACGCGCCCGGGATTGCTCGTGTGCAGAGGTCCGACGTTCGTGATGTCTCGGCCGCCGGCCCCGAGCGCCGTGCGCAGATCGACGCGGCCGTTCTCGCCGAAGCTCGCGATCGTCTCGCCCGTCTCGGCGTCGAGCGCCGTCAACATGCCGGCATTCAAGTACAAGAGCCTCTTGTCGGAGCCGTCGGCGCTCTGCCGATAGTTGATGCCGCGCGCCGTCACGGGACCCTCGTGCGGGTGCGCCCAGAGCTCCCGTCCCGTTTCCGCGTCGAGCGCGATGATCGCGTTGTCGCGCGCGAGCACGTACATGACTTGGTCGACGACGATGGGATTGAACACGAACGTTCCCTCGCCGGCCGGGAAGGTCCACACGACCTCGAGCTCGCCGACGTTGGACTTGTCGATCTGATCGAGCGACGAGTACTGCGACGCGTGCGCGCCGCCCGCGTAGGTGCGCCAGGTGGTGTAGGACGTCAGCGCGGCAAGCGCGCTGCTCGTGTCGGCCGTGTCTGGGGGCGTCCGGAGCGCATGAAGCAAGCATTCCGCCGAGAGCGGTCGCGAGCAGTCCAGCGACCCAGGTCTTGTTGTTGGTGTTCATACGGGCTTCGAGATTGCCGGCGCCTGCCAGTCTACTGCATCGGTGCTCCGAAGCTCCATCGCTCGAGTTGAGGAGCTTCTGAGCTCGAGCCTTGCCGATTGGCCGCGGCAAAGTAGACTACGAACGTCGCTCTGACAACCAACAACCAAGGAGCCACCCCGATGAACCGTCGCAATCCACAGCCGATGCTCGCGTTAGCGCTCGTGGGCGCTCTCCTACTCAATGCGTGCGGACAAGACCAAGACGAGCGGGTCGCGAGGATGGAGGCTGCGCTCGCGGCGCCCGAACGCTCGGCCGAGAACAAAGCGCGGGACGCATCACGGAAGCCGATCGAGAGCGTCCAGTTCTTCGGCATCGAGAGCGGCGACACGGTCATCGACATGGTCGCGACGGGCGGCTGGTTCACCGAAGTGCTCTCGGCGGCCGTCGGTCCGAGCGGCAAGGTGTACGCGCAGAACCCGCCGTTCCTCGTGCAGCTGGAAGCCGAGGCAGCGTTGCACGAGCGGCTCGGCAACGTCGAAGCCGTGCACATTCGGCTCGATGAGGCCGGCTTGGTCGGCAACGCCGACGCCGCCGTGACGGCAATGAACCTGCACGACCTTTATAACGGCTACAACGACGT
>DATCIQ010000026.1:0-12640 GCA_036507635.1 Gammaproteobacteria bacterium | reverse complement strand
TACCCGACGGCCATCTCGCTCTTGTTGCCGGTCGATAGCAGCATTTCGCCGAGCTTGTTCGAGATCCCCATCAACAGAATTCCGCGGCAGCGCGACTGGATATTCTCCTCGGTCGCGTCCGGCACACGTCCCGCAAAAAGGTCGGCCAGCACCTCATTGATCGCGGCAACCATGCCTTCGATGGACAACGTGTCGAAGCGCACGCCGAGAAGCCGCGCTTGCTCGGCCGCGTCCTCGCGGCTCATCGCCGACGTGTAGCGCGAGGGCATCATCACGGCATGCACGCGGTCCGCGCCGAGCGCGTCCACGGCGAGCGTGAGCGTGAGCGCCGAATCGACGCCGCCCGAGAGCCCCAGCACGACGCCCGGAAAGCCGTTCTTCTCGACGTAGTCGCGAGTCCCGAGCACGAGCGCGCGATAGACGCTCTCCGTCAACGGCAAGGTCGCGGCCACGGATTGCGGCGGAATCACCGTTGCACCACGCGCGCTTTGCGCTTCGACGACATAGATTCCCATCTCGAAAGACGGCGCGCGGAAGACGACCGTGCCGTCGGCGGCGACGGCGAACGATGCCCCGTCGAAGACGAGCTCGTCCTGCCCGCCCATCATGTTGAGGTAGACGATCGGCACGTCGTTCTCTCGAGCGCGCTTGGCGAGGATGCTTTCGCGGATGCGCTGTTGATGCATGTGGTACGGCGAGCCATTGATGACGAGCACGAGGCGGGCGCCGGCGGCGACGCTCGCGCGGCACGGTGGAGGCTCCCAGGCATCCTCGCAGACAATGATTCCGCACTGCTGGCCGGCGATCTCGACGACGGTCGGGCCGCCGCCGGGTTGAAAATAGCGCTTCTCGTCGAAGACTGCGTAGTTCGGCAGGATTTGCTTGCGGTGATTCGCAAGGATCCGGCCGTCGCGGATCAGCGCGGCGCTGTTGTAGATCGACTCGCCCGTGTACTCGGGGTAGCCGAGCAGGAACGCAATGCCGGAGACTTCACGGCGCACCGTCTCGAACGCTGCAGTGACGCGGCTCTTGAGCCCCCGATGCAGCAGCAGGTCTTCCGGCGGATAGCCGCACAGCGCGAGCTCGGGATAGAGCACCAGATCGCAGCCGAGCCGGTCGCGTGCATCGACTGCGGCCTCGATGACGCCGTTGGTGTTGGCGTCAATCGCGCCGACGCGCGTGTTGAGCTGGGCCAGCCCGATTCTCACCCAAGTGCCTTGACCATCGTCTCGCCGAGGTCCGCGAGCGACCGTACCGTGCGCACGCCGGCCCGCTCGAGCGCCGCATATTTATCCGCCGCCGTCCCCTTGCCTCCCGCGATGATGGCGCCAGCGTGTCCCATGCGCTTACCGGGCGGCGCAGTCACACCGGCGATGTACGCGACCACGGGCTTCGAGACGTACTCCGCAATGAACTCGGCGGCCGCTTCTTCGTCGGCCCCGCCGATCTCGCCGACCATGATGATGCCGTCCGTCCGGTCGTCCGCCTCGAACAACATGAGACAGTCGACGAAGTTCATGCCGCGAACCGGATCGCCGCCGATGCCGACGCAAGTGCTTTGGCCGAGCCCTTTGAGCGTCGTCTGCGAGACGGCCTCGTAAGTCAGCGTGCCCGAGCGCGACACGATGCCGACGCGTCCGGGTTTGTGAATGGCCCCCGGCATGATGCCGATCTTGCACGCGCCCGGCGTAATGATGCCGGGGCAATTGGGGCCGATGAGGCGGCAGTCGGTGTCGGCAAGCACGGCTTTGACGCGCACCATGTCGAGCACCGGCACGCCTTCGGTGATGCACACGACGAGCTCGATGCCGGCATCAGCGGCTTCGAGAATGGCGTCGGCTGCGTACGGCGCCGGCACGTAGATCATGCTGACCGTCGCGCCGGTTGCCGCGCGCGCTTGGGCTACGGTATCGAATACCGGCAGCTCTAAATGTTGCTCTCCGCCGCGTCCCGGCGTCACGCCGGCGACGACTTTCGTGCCGTAAGCAAGGCACTGCTCGGTATGGAACGTGCCCTGGCGTCCTGTCAGTCCCTGGCAAATGACCTTTGTTTGCGCTCCGACGAGAATGCTCACTGATGCGCCCCCGCGAGCGCGACCGCTTTGGAGGCCGCATCGGTCAATCCGACCGCCGCGACGATCGCCAGGCCGCTTTGCACGAGGAGCTCCCTGCCCTTTTCTACGTTGGTTCCCTCGAGCCGCACGACGACGGGCACGCGCACGTCCGCCTTCCTGACGGCCGCGATGACTCCCTCGGCGATGAGATCGCAACGGACGATGCCGCCGAAAATATTGACGAGAATCGCCTTGACCTGCCGGTTGGTCAGAATGATGTTGAAGGCTTCCTCGACGCGTTCGGCCGTGGCGCCGCCGCCGACATCGAGAAAATTCGCGGGCTCCCCGCCGTGGAGCTTGATGAGATCCATGGTGGCCATCGCGAGACCTGCGCCGTTCACGAGGCAAGCGATATTGCCGTCGAGCGACACGTAGCTCAAATCATGCTCGCGCGCGCGCCGCTCCTTGTCGTCTTCCTGCGCGACGTCGCGCAAGGCCGCGAGCTTCGGTTGCCGGAACAACGCGTTGTCCTCGACGTTGATCTTGGCATCCAATGCGACGACCGCGCCGTCGTCGGTGACGATCAACGGGTTGATCTCGACAAGGCTCGCATCGCAATCGTGCAGGAGCTTGACGAGCTTGCGGAGGATGTCCCGCAACTCGGCCTGTTGCTGCTTCCCGAGCCCCAAGCCGAAGCCGAGCCTGCGCGCCTGGTAATCCTGCAGCCCCGCGGCCGGGTGCACCGTGGTCGTCAATATCTTCTCGGGCGTCGTGTGGGCGACCTGCTCGATGTCCATGCCGCCTGCGGCGGAGGCGATGATCGCAACGCGCTCGGCGGTGCGGTCAATAGCCAAGCTCAAGTAAAGCTCCCGGGCAATCGCCGAGCCGGTCTCGACGTACACCTTATTTATGGGTAAACCCTCGGCGCCGCTCTGGTGTGTGACGAGCCGCTGACCGAGCATGGCCTGCGCATGGCGCTCCACCTCTGCGACGGAGCGCGCGAGCTTGACGCCACCGGCTTTGCCGCGGCCGCCCGCGTGAACTTGGGCCTTGACGACCCAGAGCTTGCCGCCGAGCGTCTCGGCGGCTCGTCTCGCTTCGGCCGGAGTCGCCGCTATCGTGCCCCGAGGAACCGGAATTCCGTACTCAGCGAACAGTGCTTTGGACTGATATTCATGGAGGTTCAACGGAGGTTCCTTCGCGGCCGCGTTTGAGCGCGCTATTCTCGTCGAAAGCGCTTCGGCTCGTAAAGCGGCGGGGCAAGCCGAGCCCGCACGTGCGGAGACGGTCAATCAGGTAGAATTCCGCGGCATGTCGCTCGCCGCCGCGCCCGAAACCTCGACCGCAATTCCGCGGCTGCGTGAACACGCCGACGAGACGGCCGATTTCTCTTGGCGCGTGCTCGCGCTCGTGAATCTGTTCCGAGCCATTCTCGGCGTCATTTTGTTGCTCACGTTCTTGTTCATCACCGAGCCCCGCATCATCGGCGAGCAGAATCCCGATCTCGCGCGAACGGCGCTCCTTGCGATGCTTGGATTCGCCGCTGCGGAGCTCGTCTTGCTGCGCGGGCGAAAGTGGCTGGCGCCGATTCACACGTACATGCAGTTTGCGCTCGATCTCGTCACGATGATCGCGTTGCTGCATGCGAGCGGCGGCATCTCGAGCGGGCTCGGCGGCCTCTTGATCGTGCCCGTCGGCAGCCTGGCGCTCCTGATCTCAGCGGATCGAGCGTTTCTGCTCGCGTCCTTGGCAACGCTTGCGTTACTCGTACAGCAGACTTTTGCGTACCTACAGGGCACCACGGGCAGCGCCCAATTCGTGCCGACGGGCATTCTCGGCGCGGTGATTTTCGCCATTACCGGTGTGGTGCAACTCCTGCGGCGGCGCATCGTGGAAACCGAGGCCCTGGCCGAGCAACGAGGTGTCGACCTGCAGAACCTGGTCGAGCTCAACGAGTACATCATTCAGCACTTGCGCGAAAGCATCGTGGTCGTCGACAGCCATGATCGAGTCCACCTGATGAACGAGTCCGCGGGCAAGCTGCTCCACGCTAAGCCGGCGCCGGGCGGCGTAGCGCTCGCTAGTCTCTCGGCAGAGTTGACCGCGCGCCTGGGCCGTTGGCGCGCGCGCGGCGAGGATGCTCACGAGTCAACGATCGTCATGGGTGGCGAGGACGGAAGCCTCGAAATTCACCCGCACTTCGCACCGCTCGGAACCGGCCGCAACGAGGGCGTCGTCGTTTTTCTCGAGGATACTTCGTTGATCGCCGAGCGCGTCCAACAGACGAAGCTCGCCGCCCTCGGGCGTTTGAGCGCGAGCATCGCGCACGAGATTCGGAACCCTTTGGGCGCGTTGAGTCATGCCGGGCAGTTGCTCGCCGAATCGGCGAGCATCGCTCCCGACGACCGCCGGCTCACGGACATCATCCGCGTCAACTCGAGGCGCGTGAGTCAGATCGTCGACAGCGTCTTGGCGCTCTCGAAGCGCGACAAGACACAACCCGAGCGCTTGCATCTCAAGGAATGGGCACACGATTTCGCGAGCGAGTTTACGCAGACACAAGAGCTATACGAGGGTGCGGTTGCGGTGCGTTCCGACGCGGAGGATCTCGAGGTCGAGATGGACCGCACGCACCTGCATCAGGTCGTATGGAACCTCTGCGACAATGCCGTCAAGTATGCGAGCAAGACAGCGGGCGCGATCGCCGTCGAGCTCGGTTGCGGCCGCGTAGAAACGAGCGGCCGGCCCTATCTCGAGGTCGCCGATCGCGGCGCCGGCATTCCCGCCGACAAGGTCGAGGAAATCTTCGAGCCCTTCTACACGGGCCAGCCTGGCGGCACGGGTCTCGGGTTGTACATTTCGCGCGAGCTCTGCGAGCGAAACGGTGCGACGCTCCGCTATCAGGCACGGCCCGACGGCGGTAGTCTGTTTCGCATCATATTCGCCGACCCGAAGCGTTGGCATGCAGGTGATTGATGAAACCGACTGCTTTGCTCGTCGATGACGAACCGGACATCTGCGAGCTGTTGTCGATTACGCTCGAGCGAATGGACATCAGCACGCGCGCTTGCGGCGATATCGTCAGTGCGAAACGCGCTCTCGGCAAAGAGCCTTACGACCTTTGCCTCACCGACATGCGCTTACCCGACGGCGACGGCCTCGAGCTCGTCGAATGGATTCAAACGGAAGCTCCCGGCACGCCCGTCGCGGTCATCACGGCGCACGGCAGTGTCGAGACGGCCGTCAAGGCGCTCAAGCTCGGCGCGTTCGACTTCGTTTCAAAACCGCTCGATCTCAACGATCTGCGCAAGCTCGTGACGGCGGCGCTCAAGCTCAAGGGCGTCGCATCGCCGCGCATCGAAGCGCATCACGGCCTCATCGGGCGGTCGCAGGCCATCGACGAGGTGCGGGCGCTCGTCGCCAAAGTCGCGCGCAGTCAGGCGCCGGTGCACATCTCGGGAGAATCCGGCACGGGCAAGGAGCTCGTGGCGCGCATGATCCACGAGGGGGGGCCGCGCCGCGACGCGCCCTTCGTCGCGATCAACTGCGGGGCGATTCCGACGGAGCTCATGGAAAGCGAGTTCTTCGGTCACAAGAAAGGCAGCTTCACGGGGGCCGTCGGCGATAAGATCGGCTTGGTGCAGACCGCCGAAGGCGGCACGCTGTTTCTCGACGAGATTGCGGACTTGCCTCTGCACATGCAGGTCAAGCTCTTGCGCGTCATCCAGGAGAAAGCGATCCGCCCGGTCGGGCAAACCGCCGAGCTACCGGTCGACGTGCGCATCTTGAGCGCGACTCACAGAGACTTAAGCGAGCGCGTCGCTCAAGCCAGCTTCCGCGAGGACCTTTACTACCGGATCAACGTCATCGAGCTCAACGTGCCGCCGCTTCGCGAGCGCGGCGACGACGTGCTTTTGCTGGCCCACCACATTCTCACCCGTCTTGCCGCCGGTCAAAATCTGTCGGTCCCGAGCCTCACGAAGAGCGCGCAGGCGGCATTGCTCGCCTATCGGTTTCCGGGCAACGTCCGTGAGCTCGAGAACGTGCTCGAGCGCGCCTTCACGCTCTGCGCCGGCGACGCGATCGACGTCGATGACCTGCAATTGCGCGCCCCGCAGGACGGCGACGGCGCCGTCGTCGATCAAGGTGCGACGCTCGGCTCGCCGCTCGAGCACATCGAGCGCGACGCCATCCTCAAGGCGCTCGAGCAGACGCGTTACAACAAGACCGCGGCCGCGAAGCTTCTCGGCATCAGCTTTCGCGCGCTGCGGTACCGCATCAAGAAGCTCGAGATCGAGTAGCGCCCCGCGCTGCCAATTTTGGTCACTTTGTGACTCAAATTCGGCTTCATGACGGGCGCCAAGGCGCGCAATATGTCGAACGTTTTGTTCCCGATCCCCGACACCTTGCGCGAAAGCCACTCGCTACCGCGTTTTTGACATAGGGCGACCGCAGTTGGCATAGGGATTGCAGAAGTACGTGCAGACCATATTGGTCGCTATCAGTCGTATATCGAAAAACCGCTTAGAGGAGCTTCTCAAATGCTTAAGAAAGTGCAACAGGGCTTCACGCTCATCGAATTGATGATCGTGGTGGCCATTATCGGCATTCTCGCCGCGATCGCGATTCCGGCGTATCAGGATTACACAGTCCGTGCGCAGGTCACCGAAGGCCTCAATCTGGCGTCGGACCTGAAGGCCGCCGTGGCCGAGGAGTTTGCCAACACCGGAATCTGGCCCGCCACCGAAGTCGCGCTCGGCGTGCTGGAAGGCACCAAGACCGGCAAGTACGTGGCCGACATCGATATTACGGCCGGCACGATTACCATCGCTTACGGCCTTCAGGCCAACGCAAGTGCCCTGGCCCCGGCGCAGAACCAGTTGAGCCTCCGCCCGATGGTGAGCGCGAACCAGGACGTCATTTGGATTTGCGGCTATAAGGCGGCCCCTGCCGGCGCCGTCGATCCGGTTGGCGGGGCTGCAGGTCCTCTGATCAATACGGTGTTGCCGAAGTATCTGCCTTCGAACTGCCGTGTGTAATGTGACGGTCACGTAACGCAGGCGTGACTGGGCCGGGTCCTTCCGCAACGGGCGGCGGGACCCGGCTTCGTTTTGGAGCCGACACATTATTGGCTGGGTAGGCGATGCGCCGAGCCGACAGGATCGATACCGCGCTCGGCTTCACGTTGACCGAGCTCACGCTCGTGCTCTTAGTGACCGCCGTCATCGTTTCCGTTGCGGTCTCTGCGTACCAAACCTATTCGATTCGTGCCGAAGTCACGGCGGGCATTGCCGGCAGCGAGAATCTCAAGGCAGCCGTCGCACGGGCCTACTTGACCGAGCGCAGCACTCCGCGAAGTGTGCGCGATCTTCCGGAGCGACCCGGCGGTTGGGATAACGCGAGCAACGTCATCTCCGTGGTCAGTGTCGTCGACGGCCGTATCGACCTCCGCTACGGCGGCGGGGCCGACCCGGCCATTGCCGGCCGCTCCCTGTCGCTGACGCCGTATGAGACGGCGGATCTCGAGATCGTCTGGATCTGCGGCAACCGGATCCCCGGGCCGGGCCTGAAGCCGCTCGGCTTCTCGGCCGGCGGGCGCCAGCCCGTGCAGACCGCGACGACGATCGAGGCGCGATACCTGCCGCCGAGTTGCCGCTGAGGGGCCCGCCCGAATGGGCCGGGCGCGAGGTAAATCTCTGTCACAAAAGGAGAACCGCGCTGTTGACAGTTTCGGGGGGTACCGGTGAAAGTATCAGGCTTATTGTCAAAGCAACCCGCCCAACGAGACCCTAGCCCGGAAATTTCATGGCCGCGACTGCAACCCAAGGTCCCCTGACTGGACTGCCGAGGCGGCTGGTTCAAGACGGCATCATCTCCGAAGCGAGCCTCCTCCAGGCGCTCGACGAGCTCAAAGGCAAGGCCGCGAGCCTCGTTCCCTACCTGGTCACGAAACAGCTAGGCGATGCACGGCAGATCGCGATCGCCGCCGCACACGAGTTCGGCGTGCCGCTGCTCGATCTGGACGCGGTCGAGCTCGACCTCGACGTCGTGCGCCTCGTCGACGACAAGCTCCTCGCCAAGCACCGAATCCTGCCGCTGCTGCAGCGCGGCAAGAGGCTCTACGTCGGCGTCTGCGATCCCACGAACATGCAGGCCCTCGACGACATCAAGTTTCAGACGACGTTGCGCGTCGAGCCCATCGTCGTCGAGCAGAACAAGCTCGAGATCCGCGTCTCGCGCGCGATCGAGGCCGTCGATACGTCGATGGCGAGCTTCGACAACGACGACTTCGACATGGACAACCTCGAAGTTTCGGGCGGCGGCGACGACGACCTCGGTCCCGAGATCACGAGCGCCGACGTCGACGACGCGCCGGTCGTGCGCTTCGTCAACAAGGTCATGATCGACGCCATCAAGCGCGGCGCGTCCGACATCCATTTCGAACCGTACGAAAAGTACTTCCGCATCCGCTTGCGCCAAGACGGCGTGCTGGCCGAATATGCGAAGCCGCCCGTGGCCTTGACCATGAAGGTCGCCGCTCGCCTGAAGGTCATGGCGCGCCTCGACATCGCGGAGCGCCGCGTGCCGCAGGACGGGCGCATCAAGATGCGCCTGTCGAAAAACCGCGCCATCGATTTCCGCGTCAACACCTGCCCGACGCTGTTCGGCGAGAAGGTCGTCTGCCGTTTGCTCGATCCTTCGAGCGCACAGCTCGGTATCGACGCGCTGGGCTACGAGGAGCATCAAAAAGAGCTCTACTTGCGGAATCTCAACAAGCCGTACGGCATGATTCTCGTGACGGGGCCGACCGGAAGCGGCAAGACCGTCTCGCTTTATACGGGTCTCAACATTCTCAATACCGCCGATCGGAACATCTCCACCGCCGAGGACCCCGCCGAAATCAACGTCCCGGGGATCAATCAAGTCAACGTCAACCCCAAAGTCGGGCTGACGTTCGCGGCCGCACTGCGCGCGTTCCTCCGCCAGGATCCGGACATCATCATGGTCGGCGAAGTCCGCGACCTCGAGACGGCCGAGATCGCGATCAAGGCCGCACAGACCGGACACCTCGTGCTCTCGACGCTGCATACGAACGACGCGCCGAAGACCTTGACGCGCCTCGTCGACATGGGCGTCAAGCCGTACGCGATCGCGAGCTCAGTGAGCTTGATCATTGCGCAGCGCCTCGCGCGCCGCCTCTGCGAGAACTGCAAAGAGGCGATCGAGGTGCCGGCGGAAGCCCTGCTCAAGGAAGGCTTTACGCAAGCGGACGTCGCCGAGGGCATCACGGTGTATCACGCGAAGGGCTGCGGCCAATGCACCAACGGTTACAAGGGCCGCGTCGGCATCTACCAAGTCATGCAGGTCACGGAAACGATCGGTCGCATCATCATGGAAGGCGGCAATGCGATACAGATTGCCGAGCAAGCCAAGCGCGACGGCGTTGCGGATCTCCGCGCCTCGGGACTCAAGAAAGTCAAGGGCGGGGTTACGAGTTTGGAGGAAATCAACCGGGTTACAATCGACTGATGTCGATGCCCGGCAAGCCCCACGGGAGACGCTGACTCATGGCAACCGCAGCGATAAAACAGGCGCCCTTCTCGTGGGAGGGCACGGACCGCGCCGGCAAGAAGGTCAAAGGCAAGATCGTTGCTGCGAGCGAAGCCGCCGTGCGCACCGAGTTGCGCCGCCAAGGCGTCGTCGCGACGCGCGTGCGCAAGCAGAGCAACCTGTTCAAGTCCCGGGGCCGCGTCACGCCCGCCGACATCTCGATTTTCTCGCGGCAGTTGGCCACGATGATGGCCGCCGGCATTCCGCTCGTGCAATCGTTCGACATTGTCGGCGCCGGGCACGAGAACCCCGCGATGCAAAAGCTCATCCTCGCGATCAAGGGCGACGTGGAAGGCGGCACATCGCTCGCGAACGCGCTGTCGAAGCATCCGCTGCACTTCGACGACTTGTTCGTGAACCTCGTCGAAGCCGGCGAGCAAGCGGGCGCGCTCGAGACCCTGCTCGACAAGATCGCGACCTACAAGGAAAAAACGGAGGCGATCAAGAAAAAGGTCAAGAAAGCGCTCTTCTATCCGGCCGCCGTCGTCGTCGTCGCCTTCATCGTCACGGCCATTCTCTTGATCTACGTGATCCCCGAGTTCGAGAACTTGTTCCAAGGCTTTGGCGCCGACCTGCCGGCGTTCACGCGCTTCGTCATCGATATTTCGAACTTCGTGCGCGATTCGGGATGGCTCATCGTCATCGTCGGCGTGATTGGCTTCGTCGGATTCATGCACATGAAGAAGCGCTCGCGCGCGCTCCGGCATTTTCTCGATCGCGTGATTCTCAAAGTGCCCATCATCGGGCCTATTCTCAACAAGTCCGCGATCGCGCGCTATGCGCGCACGCTATCGACAACGTTCGCGGCCGGCGTGCCGCTCGTGGAAGCCCTCGATTCGGTCGCCGGCGCCACGGGCAACATCGTCTACGAGACGGCCGTGCTCCGCATGCGCGACGAGGTCGCGACCGGGCAACGCTTGCAGCGCGCCATGGAGAACACCGAGCTCTTCCCGAACATGGTGAACCAGATGGTCGCGGTCGGCGAAGAGTCGGGATCGCTCGACGCGATGACCGCGAAGGTCGCGGATTTCTATGAAGAAGAAGTCGACAACGCGGTGGACAGCATGTCGAGCTTGCTCGAGCCTTTGATCATGGCCATCTTGGGCGTGCTCGTCGGCGGCCTCGTCATCGCCATGTACTTGCCGATCTTCAAGATGGGCCAAGTCGTCTAAACCCCTCCACGTGGAGATTTTCGCGATCTGGCCGGCCGCGTTGTTCGTGGTATGCGGCCTCGTCGGCCTCGTGGTCGGCAGTTTCTTGAACGTCGTCGCTTATCGAATTCCGATCATGATGGAACGCGCGTGGCGCCGACAGCTCGCCGAGCTCGAGGCGGAGCCGTTCACGCCGCCGCCGCACGCATCGGGCTCGCGCTTCGATTTATGGTGGCCGCCTTCGGCCTGCCCAAAATGCGGCGCACCGATCGCCGCGCGCCATAACGTTCCGATCTTGAGCTACTTGTGGCTCCGCGGTCGTTGCGCAGCCTGCGCCGCACCGGTCTCGAAGCGTTATCCGGTGATCGAGGGCGCGGTCGCCGTGTCGAGCCTCGTCGCTGCCTGGGTCTTCGGCCCCACTTGGCAAACGGTCGCGGCGCTATTCTTTACGTGGACCCTCATCTCGCTCGCGCTCATCGATTTCGACACGAAGCTCTTGCCGGATTCATTGACGCTGCCGCTCATGTGGGCCGGCCTGATCCTGAGTCTCATCCGGTTCGACGGGATGCCCCTTTTTACTGACGTGCGCTCGAGCGTCATCGGCGCGGCAGCCGGATACCTGAGTCTCTGGACGGTCTACCAACTGTTCAAGCTGGTCACCGGTAAGGAGGGCATGGGCTACGGGGATTTCAAGCTGCTGGCCGCGATCGGTGCGTGGCTCGGTTGGCAGATGCTACCTGTCGTGATACTGCTCTCGGCCGCCGTCGGCTCGCTCGTCGGCATCGGCCTCATCGTTTTCGGCGGCCGCTCGCGGCACGCAACGATTCCCTTCGGGCCGTATCTCGCCGCCGCCGGCTGGATCGCGTTGCTGGCCGGCCACGAGCTCGTGGCGTGGTACGAGGGGCTCTTCTTCTAGCCGTGTTGCGCATCGGGCTCACGGGCGGCATCGCAAGCGGCAAATCGAGCGTCGCGGATATGTTCGCCGCGCTCGGCACGCCGATTGTCGATAGCGATCTCATCGCGCGCGAGATCGTCGCGCCCGGATCCCCGGGGCTCTCAGCCGTCCGCGATGCCTTCGGAGACAGGGTGCTTGCCGCCGACGGCACACTCGACCGGCGTAAGGTCCGCAACCTCGTTTTCGCGGACGCGGCGCTCCGCGCGCGATTGGAAGCGATCCTGCATCCGTTGATTCGTCGGCGCCTGCTCGCAAGGCTCGAGGAGATTCGCGCCGACTATGTCGTGATCGTCGTGCCGCTGTTGCTCGAGACCGATTTCGCAGCGCTCGTCGACCACATTCTGGTCGTCGATTGCCCCCCGGAGGTGCAAATCGCGCGCGTGATGCAACGCGATGCTTTGAGTCGCCCCGAGGCCGAAGCCATTCTCGGCGCTCAGATCGATCGAGCAACGCGCCGCAATGCCGCCGATGACGTCATCGACAATGGCGGGGCGCTCGAGGCAACACGCGCCCAGGTCGTGGTGCTGCACGAACGATACTCCGCCATGGGGCGCGATTGCCCGAGCCCGCGAGGTCGCGCAGAATAGCGAGATGATCGAGTACCCCGCAGAGGTCGCGCATCCGCAACTCAATGCGGATTCGATTACGTTCGAGCAGCCGCTCAACGAGCGCATGCGGACTTTCCTGCGCCTCGAGTTCCTTTATCGACAGGCGACGTTTCACGCCGGGGATTCCACGGATTTCGGCGCCCGCGCGGCGGTAGGGAGCCTGCTCGAGATCCTCACGATCGTCGGGCGCGGGGACGTGCGGGCCGACGTCCTCAAAGAGCTCGACCGACACGCGGAGCTATTGAGCCAATACCGCCGCACG
>DATCIQ010000025.1:0-2238 GCA_036507635.1 Gammaproteobacteria bacterium | reverse complement strand
TGTGGTGGGATTCGTGAAGAAGCACGACATGCCCGCAGGCGGGGCTCGCTGGATCACGGTCGTCTCGCCGGAGGGCCCCAATGACCTCGAGCTCGTGCTCGAGCCGAACGGCCATCCGGCGGCGCGCGCGTTCCAGGAGGCCCTGTTCAAAGACGGCATACCGGTCACTGCTTTTCAGAGCTACGACATCCGGGCGGAGTGTGGCCGGCTCAAAGAGCGCGGTGTCGCTTTCACGATGGAGCCCACCGAAGCCGGACCAGTGACGATGGCTGTGTTCTCGGATACGTGCGGTAACCTGATCCAGATTTTCCAAACTGGCTCGTAACGTCACGAGGGACTCATGTTCGTCATCGAGCTCATCTACAAAGCGGACCTTGCGGAGATCGACGCGCATATGAAGGCGCACATGGTGTATCTCAAAAAGTACTACGCCACCGGCAATTTCTTGGTGTCGGGCCGCAAGATACCGCGAGACGGCGGGATCATTCTGGCGGTCGGCGCGAGCCGGCAGGAGATTGAAGGGATCGTGAGACAAGATCCCTTCTGCACACGCGGCCTCGCCGACTTTCGCATCATCGAGTTCCGGGCCAGTCAGCGGGCGGACGACATTCAAGAGCGGATCGAGTCGGGCTGACGAAACTCCATGCCGGCCGCTATTGAGTCCGAGGGCAGGAAATAGGTATCGTGGCGCCTCGCTAGGCGCGTAGCTCAGTGGTAGAGCACCACCTTGACATGGTGGGGGTCGGTGGTTCGATCCCACTCGCGCCTACCAGAATTCAACAAGTTAGCAGGGGCTCTTTTCCGACTGGCGCGTAACTGGCGCGCATCTCGTACCAAGTGGCGCGTCTCCGGCCGGTTTTGCTGGCGCGCGACTTGCGGCTCGAGGACGATCGGGATGCGGGCGATGGCGTCGAGCTCCGCGCAGTACGCATCGATCGCCTTGATTGCGGCGCCCAAGTGGTCGGGCTGGAACTTCGCATAGCGCTCCGTGACGCCGCCTGAACGGTGGCCCATGAATCCTCGGCACTCCCATTCCGGAACCCCGCGACGGCGTAGCTCGGTGGCGATCGTGTGACGCCTATGTCTTCAGCGACATAGTCGGCATGCCTTCGCCACCCACTTGCTCGAACAGCACGCCGATATCCGCGTGATTCAGGTGCTGTTGGGACACAAGAAGATCACCAACACCATGCGTTACAGCCATGTCGCCACCAACCTGCTGCGCGAGGTCAAAGGACCGGTCGAGTACCTGAACCTCTAACTCAGTGAGGTAAGCCCCCGGCACAGCCGGGGGCTTACCTCACTGAGTTACATTAACTTCGTTCAGCAAGCACCTGCCCTCGGTGCTATCGCTGCCACGAAGCTTCCAAACCGCGTCCTGCGCGCGGCTCGCGAGCGCGAGGCTGCTATGCGCCCGACGGGAAATCACCGCTTGGCCGGCATGGCGGCGTCGTCCAATTTGTTCGCGCGCCGGTGCGCGTCGCGGTCGCTGACGCGCGACCAGTATTCGACGAAACCCGGACGTTGCTCGATCGAACCGAACTGCAAGCCCCAGCCGATGTGGGAGCCGACATACACGTCGGCGGCCGAAAATCGCTCGCCGGCGATATAGTCGCGCCCGGCCAGAGCTCTCTCGAGCGTGTCCATGACGGCCGCGAAGTTGCCGTAGCCGATCACCCTTTGTTTGTCGGCGGGCGCTTCGAGCCCAAGCGATCGGTTCGTGACGCATGCTTCCATGGGGCCCGCAGCGAAGAACAACCAACGATAATACGCACCGCGCTGCGTGGGCGGCGGCGCCAGTTCGGCATTGGGAAACGCGTCGGCAAGGTACGCGCAGATGGCTGCGCATTCGGTGACGACGGTGTTGCCGTGCCGAATGGCGGGGACCTTGCCCATGGGGTTGATCGCGAGATACGCCGGCGCTTTCATCGTCGTGCCGAACTCGAGAATTTCGGTGCGGTAAGGGGCGCCGGCCTCTTCGAGCATCCAACGCGCGATCCGCCCGCGCGACATCGGATTCGTATACAAGACGAGCTCGTCAGCCATGGCCGCTAGAATCTCTCACTCCAAGGTCGCAGATCAAGCTCGTGGGTCCACGCGCTTCGGTGCTGCCGGTGCAGCGTCAAATAGGCTCGAGCGATCGCATCGGGCTCCAGTAGTGAATCGGGCCCACGCTCGCCGAGCAGGTGTTCATACCGTTCAGACCGAATCTGGCCGTCGATGATCACGTGGGCGACA
>DATCIQ010000024.1:0-13227 GCA_036507635.1 Gammaproteobacteria bacterium | reverse complement strand
ACGGGTCTTGCGATCGGCCCGTTCACGCGCTCGGCGAGCGCGACGTACTCACGCGCGTCGCGAACATACGACTCATGCAGAACCGGATCGCTGGGGCGCTTAAGCACCTGATCGATGCCGCGCCCGGTCATCACATCACCGGTCAGGAAAAGTGTCGCCACGCGCGCCGGGCTAACCCTCGAACCGATGGGCGCGCAGCGTATTCAACCGCCGGAGTCGTTTTTCGCGCGCTTCTCGTCGGCAGCCTGGTATCCGTACCAGTCGACGCAACCGTAGGCCGGGTCCCGCCATGCGGATGCGGGGATGGCCCGGCGCAGCGTCCCTTGGGCCGGGGGGCGAACGACGCGAACCGCAAGTATGGCATCCGGGGGAGGCGGAAGCGCTGATAGAGGATTGCTCTGCATGGGATCCCCCATTTTGTTGTTTCCGGAGTCACTATATACACGAGCGGGCGCGAGCGCCGTCGGTACTTATACCTACGCCCATACCTTAAGAGAGTGTCTACACTGGCCCGCGAGCACCACAGGCGCGGTCGTGAGCGACAACCGTTGGGAACACTTTCCGCATGACGCCGACGTCGGGATTCGCGGCTTCGGTCGTTCTCGCGCGGAGGCCTTTGAACACGCGGCACTCGCAATGACGGCCGCGGTCACGGATTTGGAAAGCGTGGACCCTCGCGAAGCGATCGAGATCCACTGCGCGGCACCGGACGACGAATTGCTGCTCGCCGATTGGCTCAACGCGCTCGTCTACGAAATGGGGACCCGTAGGATGCTTTTTTCACGCTTCGAGGTCCACATCCACGAGGGCCGTCTCGAGGGCCGCGCTTGGGGAGAGCGCGTCGACATCGAGAAGCACAGGCCGATCGTCGAGGTCAAAGGAGCGACCTACACGAGCCTACGTGTTGGCGAGGAGCCCGGCGGCACGTGGATTGCGCAGTGCGTCATCGACGTTTGAGAAAGCGATGGACTTGACCCTCCTGAAACGTGAATCCGAGCTCGTTTGGCGTCTCGAGCCGCACGGCGACATGCGCGTGCCGGGCATTATCTATGCCGATGAGGCTTTGGTCCGTGCCATGGATACGAAAGTCTACGAGCAGGTCAGAAACGTGGCCACGCTGCCCGGAATCGTCAACGCCGCGTATGCCATGCCGGATGCGCACTGGGGTTACGGTTTTCCGATCGGCGGCGTCGCCGCATTCGATGCGGACCAAGGGGGAGTCATCTCCGCGGGCGGTGTCGGATTCGACATTTCCTGCGGCGTACGGAGCCTGCATACCGGTCTCAAGCTTGCGGACATCGACGCGCTCAAGCAGCGGCTCAGTGATGCGCTGTATCGGGCCATCCCCGCCGGTGTCGGGAGCACGGGCGCGATTGCGCTCGACGCGGACGAGATGGACGCCATGCTCGCGGGCGGGGCGAAGTGGGCCGTTCGGCAAGGCTACGGTGAATCCGGGGATCTCGAGCGCATCGAGGAGCACGGCTGCATGCAAGGCGCGGAGCCGGCGGAGGTCTCGGAGCACGCGAAGAGACGGCAGCGCGAGGAGATGGGCACGCTCGGATCCGGTAATCACTATCTCGAGATTCAGCACGTGGTGGAGATCTTCGACGCCGCAACGGCCGGAGCGTTCGGACTCGAGCAAGGCGACATCCTCGCGACGATCCACTGCGGGTCTCGAGGTCTCGGTCACCAGATCGGGACCGAGTTTCTGCGCAGCATGGTGATCGCCGCGCACCAATACGGCATTCGCTTACCCGATCGCGAGCTCGCATGCGCGCCGATCGAGTCGCCGCTCGGTCAGTCTTACTTGGGTGCGATGCGTGCGGCCATCAACTGCGCCTTGGCGAACCGGCAAATCATCACGCATCTCACGCGCGAGGCGTTCGCGCGCGTTCTGCCGCGAGCGCACCTCACACTCGTCTATGACGTCTCGCACAATACCTGCAAGGTCGAGCAGCATCTCGTCGACGGCAAACCGAAGCGTCTGTTCGTGCACCGCAAAGGCGCGACGCGCGCGTTCGGCGCGGGCCACGCGGACTTGCCGGAGGCGCTCCGTCCGGCCGGCCAACCCGTGCTCATCGGCGGGTCGATGGGCACGGCATCGTACGTGCTCGCGGGCACGCCCCGCGGTGAAGCGCTATCCTTCAGCTCCTCATGTCACGGCGCGGGCCGCGCGATGAGCCGCCATCAGGCCAAGCGCACCTGGCGCGGCAGGGACGTCATAACGAGCCTCGCCGAGCGCGGCATCATCGTGCGCAGCAACTCGATGCGCGGCATCGCCGAGGAGGCGCCGGGCGCCTACAAGGACGTCACCGCCGTCGTTCAAGCTGCGCACGATGCGGGCATCTCCAAGAAGGTCGCGCGGCTCGAGCCGCTCGTTTGCGTCAAGGGTTGAGCGGCTCGTAGAGAATCGTGTCTACGCGACGGCCGTCCATATCGACGACCTCGAAACGTCCGCCGCAGGCTTCGAAGCTGTCGCCGACGGACGGCAGGCGGCCGAAGTGGTGCAGCACGAACCCTGCCATCGTGTCGAAATCGCCTTGCTCACGCAGGCCATGCACACCGACGCCGGCCTCGAAGAGGTCGACGAGCAGGCTGCCGTCCACGAGCCAAGTGCCGTCCTGGCGGCGAAAGAGACCGTTCGCGGGCTCCTCGCCGAGCTCGGGCAAGCTACCGGTGATCGATTGCAGAATGTCGGCGAGCGTGACGACGCCTTCCGTCGATCCATACTCGTCGACGACGATGGCGAGATGCACGCCCTCGCGCCGGAACATGTCGAGAAGGCGGACAGCCGACAGTGTCTCCGGCACGACGAGCGGCGGCAGCATCGCCTCGGTCAGGTTGACGGGCTCGCCAAGCAACGTATGGCGCAGGAGGTCCTTCGTATGCACGATGCCGACCGGATCGTCGAGCGTTCCCCGGCACACGGGCAACCGCGAGTAGCGTCCCGCGGCGATCTCCGCGGCGATCTCCCGCGGACCCGCCTGCTCATCGAGCCACACGACCTCCTGACGCGGCGTCATGAGCGCGCTGACCCTGCGGTCCGCGAGCCGCAACACGCCGTCGATCATCTCGCGCTCCTTCGGCACGAACACGCCCGCGCGCGTTCCTTCCGCGATCAATGCCCGCACTTCGTCCTCCGTGATCGCCGCATCGCGCTTCCCACCCAAACCGAATGGACGCAAGAGCATGTCCGTGGAGGATTTCAGCAGCCAGGTCAGCGGGCCCGTCAGCTGCGCCAGTCGCTGCATGAGCGGCGCAACGGCGACGGCGATGCGCTCGGGGTGGCCGAGCGCGATACGCTTCGGAGCCAACTCGCCGACGATCAGCGAAACGTAAGTGATGGCGAGCACCATGAGACCGATCGCGATCGTTTCCGCATGGCGCGCAAAGAGCTCCCAGTTCCGGAGCCAACTCGCGAACGGCTCGGCTAACAGCGCGCCGCTGAATGCGCCGGCGAGAATGCCGACGAGCGTGATGCCGACTTGAACGGTCGAGAGGAAGTGAGTGGGATCATCGACGAGCCGAAGGGCCGCCCGCGCGCCGCGGTTGCCGCCGCGCGCGAGGCTCTGCAGCCGGCTGCGCCGCGAGGATACGACCGCGAGCTCGGACATCGCGAGAAAGCCGTTGACGAGAATCAGCAAGCCGACGACCGCGACCTCTATGGTGAGCATGGCCAAACCTTCGCATCAGGGATGCTCGCGAAGCATAACAGCGGCCGCGGCGATCGCGAGTTGGTTCTTGAGCGCGGCCAGGTCCGATTGGTCGAGCGTCTCTTGCTCGAGCAGCTTCTCTGCGCCCGCCTCGAGCACTGCACGGTGCCGCTCGAGCAGGCGCGAGGCACGCTCGAAGGCTTCGTTGACGATGAGGCGAACCGCGGCGTCGATGCGTCGCGTCGTGTCCTCACTAAAACTGCGCGTCTCGCCGACTTGCGGCATGCCGAGAAAGGTCGGGCGTTCCACCTCATAGGTGGCATGGCCCAGGCCTTCGTCCATGCCGTAACGCGCGACCATGCTGCGCGCGATGTCCGTGGCTTTCGCGAGATCGTCGGCGGCGCCCGTCGACAGATGCCCGAATACGAGGTGTTCGGCCGCTCGTCCTGCAAGCAACACCGTGAGCTTGTTCTCGAGCTCCTCGCGCGTCATGAGAAAACGGTCTTCGGTCGGCCGTTGTATCGTGTAGCCGAGGGAGCCGATGCCGCGCGGGATGATCGAGACTTTGTGCACGGGATCGATACCCGTGAGCGCCATCGCAACGAGCGCGTGACCCATCTCATGGTGCGCCACGATGCGCCGCTCGCGCGGATTCAATAGGCGATTGCGCTTCTCGAGGCCCGCGACGATGCGCTCCACGGCTTCGGTGAAATCTGCGAGCGCTACCGCGTCCGCATTCCGCCGCGTCGCAAGCAGCGCCGCCTCGTTGACCAGATTGGCGAGATCGGCGCCCGAGAAACCCGGCGTCAATTCGGCGATCTGCTCACGGTCGACATCGGGCGCGAGGCGAATCTTCTTCAAGTGCACGTCGAGTATCTGCACGCGGCCGGTCTTCTCGGGGCGGTCGACGAGCACCTGGCGGTCGAAGCGGCCGGCCCGAAGCAGCGCCGGGTCGAGAATCTCCGGACGATTCGTGGCCGCGAGCAATATGAGTCCCGCGCTCGGGTCGAAGCCGTCGAGCTCCGCGAGGAGCTGATTCAAGGTTTGCTCCTTCTCATCATGGCCGCCGACAGGGCTCACGCCGCGCACGCGGCCCAGCGCATCGAGCTCGTCGATAAAGATGATGGCCGGCGCCCGTTGCCGCGCCTGCTCGAACAGATCGCGTACGCGCGCCGCGCCGACGCCGACGAACAGCTCCACGAACTCGGAGCCGTTGATCGAGTAGAACGGCACGCCGGCTTCGCCGGCCACGGCGCGCGCGAGCAGCGTCTTGCCGGTGCCCGGGGGGCCGACGAGCAAGATGCCTTTCGGCGCGCGTGCGCCAAGACGCCCGTAGCGCTCGCGATCCTTGAGAAACTCGACGATCTCCTGAAGCTCCGCCTTCGCTTCGTCAACGCCCGCGACGTCCTCGAAGGTGACCTTCGTGTCGGTCTCCATGAAGACCTTGGCCTTGCTCTTGCCGATCGCCATCATGCCGCCCAAGCCCTGCTTGTCGGCGACGCGACGCAACACGAACATCCAGAACCCGATGAAGACGATGGCCGGGAGCACCCATGAGAGAATGTCGCGGAACAGCGTGCTCTCGACGACGCCCGTGAAGCGCACGTCGTACTGCTCGAGGCTTCGAGCGAGATCGGGATCGACGCGCGGCGTCACGAATGCGCGCGGACCGTCCTCTCCGGCGTCGCGGTAGGTGCCGCGCAAGAGATCCCCGTAGACCCGAACTTCCTCGATGCGACCTTGCTCCAGGGCTTCTTGGAATTGGTCGTAAGTGATCTCCTCGATGTTCTGCGACGCCACCCAAATATCGCGCAGCCACACCACGGCCAAGAAGGCCAGGATGAAGTACAAAATGCTGATCTGAGTGCGCCGCTCCATCGCCGCGCCGGCGGGACCGCTATCTCTTGCTCTTGCGCGCGCCGAGGCGGTTCATGGTCGCGGTCATCTCGGCCCAGAGCTTCTCCGCCTGTTGCTTGGCTTTGTGGCTCGCGTCCGCGCCCTGCTCGCGAATCTCCTCGAGCCGCGCTGCGAAAGCGGCGCGCATGTCGGCGAGCTTCTTGACGTCTTGCTCGACCTCTTTGCGTGCGTCCGCGGTCAGGCTCGAGACCTTTTTCTTGAGCGCGCCGAGCCTCTTGCCGGCGGTCGCGAGCTGAGATTCGAGCTGCTCGAGCAGCCGGCGGTGCTCGCTCAGCTGCAATTCCGCGTCCACCTCGTGCTCGGCGTCGATCCAGTCCGCGATCGGATCACCGTCTTTGAACCCTCGCTTCTCGGCGCGAAGATAGGCCGCCTCGGCGATGCGCTGGCGGCGCTCGTCGGAGTCGGTGCTCTGTAAGAATTCCATTTTCACTCTCCTTGCTATGACTTGACCAATCCGGCTGCATTTTCAGAAATTCCGCGGCGCCGGCATATAAGTACTAGCCCGTACGCCTACGTAGATGTCCGTATCGAACAGGCCGCGGTTTAGACCGTATCTTGCGCTCATTGCAGACGAGCTACAGCGGAGCTAAGGATTGGGCCTATGCGCCTGTCGTTGCGGACGGTTCTCGGTTTGGGGATCCTTCTACCGTTCATGTTCTCGGTGTCTTGTGCGACGATTCGCGCCGGCAGCGATTACTACGCGGAAGCCGACTTTTCGGGCTACTTGAGCTTTGCCTGGCTCGACGAGTCGCCTTTGATCCGGCCCACGGCCAGCAGGATTCAAATCAGCCCGCTGTCGGTGCGCCGTATTCGCGAAGCAATCGAGCGCGAGCTTACCGCGAAGGGGTTCACTCAGATTGCGGCCCGCGAAACAGCGGACTTCGCCGTATCTTTCACGGTCGGCGCGCGCGACATGATCGACGTCAACGACTACCCGGCGTTTTACCGCGGCCCATGGGCCTGGCGGGGTCCTTACTATGGGGCCAACGTCGACGTGACCGTCTATACGGAAGGTACGTTGGCGCTCGACATTTTCGACAACGCGACGCGCCAACCCGTTTGGCATGGATGGGCGCGCAAGCGCATCACGGAGAGCGACGTCGAGGACCCCGCGCCGACCATCAACGAGGCCGTGCGGGCGATTCTCGCCGAATTCCCGCCCGATCGATAGGGAAGCTCACATGAGGACGAGCGTCGCCAAAGCCTGCATGGGCGCAAGCGCGCTGCTCTCCCTCATCCCTTTTTCGCCGGCCGCCATCGCGCAACTGCCGGTCGTCCAAAACTCGGACAAGCCGAGCCTCGCGCCGCTGTTACGCGAAGTCACGCCGGCAGTCGTCAACATCGCCGTCGCCGGCACTCGCCGGGCCGAGCACAACCCGTTGCTCGACGACCCGTTTTTTCGCCGTTTCTTCGACATTCCCGATCAACCCGACGAAGTCCCGCAGCAAAACTTGGGCTCCGGCGTCATCGTCGACGCCGACTCGGGTTACATCTTAACCAACTTCCATCTCGTCGAGCACGCCGACGAAATCACCGTGACGCTTGCGGACCGGCGTCAACTCAAAGCCAGGGTATTAGGCAGCGACGAGGGGACCGATATCGCCGTGCTCGAGGTCGACGCGGAAGGGTTGATCGCGATCGAGCTCGGCGACTCCGATGACCTCGAGGTCGGCGATTTCGTCGTCGCGATCGGCAATCCGTTCGGCCTCGGCCAGAGCGTGACCTCGGGGATCGTGAGCGCCCTGGGCCGCGCCGGTCTCGGCATCGAGGGCTACGAGGATTTCATTCAGACCGACGCCTCGATCAATCCCGGCAACTCCGGCGGCGCTCTGGTCGATCTCGACGGCAAGCTCGTCGGCATCAACGCGGCGATCCTTTCGGCCGCCGGCGGCAACATCGGCATCGGCTTCGCGATTCCGACCAACATGGCGCGCGCCGTCATGGAGCAGCTGGTGGAATACGGCGCCGTGAACCGCGGCAGGCTCGGCATCACGATCGACGACTTGACGCCCGACGTTGCCGACGCGCTCGATGTCGACGCGGATGCCGGCGCCGTCGTGACCTCCGTGGAGCCGGGCTCCGCGGCAGAAGCCGCGGGGCTCGCGGCCGGCGATGTCATCACGGCGCTCAACGGTCGGGCGATCAGGGGCTCGACGGATCTTCGCAATCGCGTCGCGCTCATGCGGGTCGGCGACACCGCGCTCATCATGGCCTTGCGCGACGGCCGGAGCCGGGAATTCACGGCCGAGATTGCGGCGACCGCCGAGGCGCCCGCGACGCGCGGCCAGCGCGCGGAGATCACTGACCGGCTGGCCGGAGCGCAATTCGAGGATTTCAGGGACGGCGGCCGACGTGGCGTGCGCGTCGTCACCGTCGCGACCGACAGCCCGGCTTGGGCTTACGGCTTGCGCCCGGACGACGTGATCCTGGCCGTGAACAGAAGGCTCGTGACGTCGGTCGAGGAGCTCGAGCAGGCCGTTCGGGACGCCGCTTCCGTGCTCGTGCTCAACGTGCTGCGCGGATCGGCAGAGATCCTTATCGTCATCCAATGACGGCCGCTCAGCGCCGGATCAAATAGGCGACCTTGGGCGGCGCGGCGTGCGCCATGGCTCGCGTGACGACCGCGCTCGTGACGACGGCGATCCCTTCCCCCGAGTACCGGCGCGACTCGTCGTCGTCATAGCCGTCGCCGCCGAGCTCCACTCCATCCGGTATCGCGCACCCGGCCTCGATGATCGCCCGGCGAATACGGCAATCCCGGCCGATCGTCACGTCCGGCAACACGACGGAAGACTCGACGACCGAGCCCGACCCGACGACGCAGCGCTGCGATAGCACCGAATGCTCGACGGTGCCGGCAATGCCGCATCCGCCGGCGACAATCGAGCGGGATGCGAAGCCTTGGCCCGTGAAGATGGGTGGCGGGCATTGCGTTTGATGGGTCCAGATCGGCCAACAGGCGTCGTGAAGATTGAACCCCGGCCGGTCAGCGAGGAGCTCCATATGGGCGCGCCAATAGCTGTCGATCGTGCCGACGTCACGCCAGTAGGCGGGACCCCCGGCGGCGTCGCGGAACGCGTACGCGCGCACGCGCGCCGCGCGGGCAATCGCGGCCGGCAAGACATTACGACCGAAGTCGTGACGCGAGCCCGGATCGGCCGCGTCCGTCCGCAGGCACTCGGCGAGAAACGCTGCGTTGAACACGTAGATGCCCATCGATGCCAGGGCGACGCCGGGATTGGCCCGCGACGGCGGCGGCACGGCGGGTTTCTCATCGAATCGCGTCACCCAATGACGCTCGTCCGTGTCTATGATGCCGAACGCGCCGGCGCTTTCGAGCGGCACTTCAATGCAGCCGATCGTGACATCGGCGCGGCTCGCGGCGTGCTCGGCCAGCATGAGCCGGTAGTCCATCTTGTAGATGTGGTCGCCCGCGAGAATCAGCACGTAGTCGGCCGCTTGCTGCCCGATGAGATCGAGGTTCTGATAGATCGCATCCGCCGTGCCCGAGTACCAGCCGGCGCCGCAACGCTGTTGCGCCGGCCACACTTCGATGAATTCCCCGGCCTCGGGGCGCGAGATCATCCAGCCGCGGTGCACGTGCTGTATCAACGAATGCGCCTTGTATTGCGTCGCAAGAGCGATGCGGCGAATGCCGGAGTTGACGCAATTGGACAGCGGAAAATCGATGTTGCGGTATTGGCCGCCGAAAGGCAGCGCAGGCTTACATTCCGAACGCGTCAGGTCGCCGAGCCGCGATCCGTTGCCGCCCGCCATGACGATCGCCAAGGTCCGTTGGCTGAGCTCACTTTCGCTTGGAAGCCGCGGCGACGGCATGGGAATGCCCTCCCTGACATTGGAAACGACCATACGCTCGGCCGCGCTCGGCCTGGAATCCGTATTTCTACATACGCAGGTTCCCATGCGGGTGTTGCAAAGCAACGACCTGAGTTAGGCTTTGCGCCCGGCATGCGTCTAGCGCGATACGGCTCCGCGCGTTCGGTTCGCGCGGCGCGTGCCGCGCGCCGCCCACGCCGCCCGCGCCGCATTCCACTCGTCGGCGAGCATGGCCCAGCGCTCGAGATCGCGCCAACGGCCTCCGAGCTTGGCAAAGCGCAATGCAACGCCTTCCTTGCGAAAGCCGAGGCTCGCGACGAGCTCGATCGAGCGGCGGTTGACGGGCTCGATGTTGGCTTCGAGCCTATGCAACTTGAGGGCGCGAAACGAATGCGTGATCGCGAGAATCAGGCCCTCGCGTATGTAGCCCTGCCCCGCGTACGGCATGAACGCGTAGTAGCCCAAGTTCGCGGACTGATACGAGCCGCGCGCGATGTCGTCGATCGTGACGACCCCCGCCAAGGCGCGGGATCCGCACACCGTCACGAGAAACGCGGCCTGGTCCTTGCGGCGCAAGAGCGCGAGGAAGCGGCGATAGCGCTCCGGCGTCGCGGGCGGCCTGACAAAACCTCGGTGCAAGGTCCGGCTCACGCGCACGGAGCGCAAGAATTCGGCCTCGCGTCGCCGCGACGGGTTTTCGAGGTAGACACGGGCCCGCACGCTCGGCGCCGAGCAACTTCACCGCGCGGCGCGGCGCGGAATCAGCTCGAGAAAGAGATTGTTCGGATCGCGGACGATGGAGAGGAGCCGGCCTTCCCCGAGATCGACGGGCGCGCCGCCGCTCGAGATCACGGTGCCGCCGGCGGCCGCGAGCTGCGTCGTCATCGCGGGCACGTCATCGACGAAAAGCTGCAAGATCGCCGTGCCGGGATCCTGGACGCGCGTCGTCAACGGTTTGCGATAGATCCCCTGAAACTCGAGAAATGCCATCGTGACGCTCGTCCCCGGTATTGTGAGCACCGTGCGGCGAAACCGCGCGCCCGGCGTATCGACAGTGTCCGTCAAGAGCTTCGTGTCGTCGAAAGAGGCCGAAACCTGCGGGTCGAACGCCGCCCCGGCGCGATAGAAGCGCGCGTTCTCGTCCGTATCGGCGATGATGAGCTCGAACGTTCCGCCGACCACGTTGCTCGACGGCGGCACGGTCCCGTCCGCGCCCTCCGCTCCCTCGATGAGCTCGACGAAAAAGCCGTCCGGATCCTGAATGAAGATGATGCGCGTATTCCCGCCGAGCGTGATCGGCTCGCCGGTCGGCGTCCAAATTTGCCCCGCGGAATCGGCAAGACGCTCGAGCACAACGTCGAGGTCGCGAACGCGAAGCTGCAAAACCGATGCGCCCGGGTGTTGAAAACGCGTTTGCACCGGCTCGCGCTCGATATCCTTGTATTCGATGAGCTCCACGCCGAGCTCGGAGCCCTGGATGCGAAACGTCGCGATCCGTGACTGGGCTCCAGGCGTATTGCCGAGCCGCATGATCGCCGGATTGTCGCTGAACGAGGTCGGCGCCAGGTTCGGCTCGAGCTCGAGCACGCCGCCATAGAACTCGATCGAGCGCTCGAGATCCGCGACGATGTGACTGAAATTGCCGACACCGACCACCTCGGCGGCCAGGACGGCCGGTACATGCACGCACGCCGCTGCGACGATAAGCGACAATTTCATCATTCGTGTTTCCCCGCACTTGCACAACCCGTGCAGCAATACGTTACCATCGCGCGCGTGCATTCGGTGATATCAGTCAAGAATCTCTCCAAGACCTACGCATCGGGATTTCAGGCGCTCAAGAACGTGGATCTCGAGATCCGGCGCGGCGAGATCTTCGCGTTGCTCGGGCCGAACGGCGCCGGCAAGACCACGTTGATCAACATCATTTGCGGCATCGTCAACCCCACTGAGGGCGCCGTGATCGTCGACGGCCACGATATCGCGACCGATGCGCGCGCGGCCCGCGCTAGCATCGGCCTGGTCCCACAGGAGCTCACGACCGACGCCTTCGAGTCCGTCTGGGCGACGACGACGTTCAGCCGCGGGCTATTCGGCAAGGCGGCGGATCCAGCCCACATCGAGCGCACGCTCAAGGCGTTATCGCTATGGGATAAAAAGGACAACAAGATCATGACGTTGTCCGGCGGCATGAAGCGCCGCGTCCTGATCGCGAAGGCGCTGTCGCACGAACCCACGGTTCTCTTCCTCGACGAGCCGACGGCGGGCGTCGACGTTGAATTGCGCAAAGACATGTGGAACGTCGTCCGGAATCTCCGCGCTTCCGGCGTCACGATCATTCTCACGACGCACTACATCGACGAGGCCGAGGAAATGGCCGACCGTGTCGGCGTCGTCAACAAAGGCGAGATCATGCTCGTCGAAGATAAGCGCGTGCTCATGCGCAAGCTCGGCAAGAAGCAAATGACGCTCGAGTTGCACGAGCCGTTGCCCGAGATTCCAGAGCAGCTCGCGGGCTACCGGCTCGATCTCACGACGGATCGCACGCAAGTCGTCTATACGTACGATACACAGGGCGATCGCACCGGGATCACAACGCTGCTCGGCGAGCTCAATCGCATGGGCATCAAGTTCAAGGATATCCATACGACGCAAAGCTCGCTCGAGGAGATTTTCGTGAGCCTCGTCAAGAGACAGCCATGAACTGGAACGGCGTACGCGCGATCTATCACTTCGAGATGGCGCGGACTTTTCGCACCGTTCTCCAGAGTGTCGTGGCGCCGGTTCTGTCGACGTCGCTCTACTTCGTCGTGTTCGGTGCTGCCATCGGCACGCGCATCGAGCAGATCGACGGCATTAGTTACGGCGCGTTCATCGTGCCCGGGCTCGTCATGCTTTCGCTGCTCACGCAAAGTATCTCGAACGCGGCCTTCGGCATCTACTTTCCGCGCTTCACGGGGACGATATTCGAGATCCTGTCGGCGCCGATTTCCTACGTGGAGATCGTGCTCGGCTACGTCGGCGCCGCGGCCACCAAATCCGTGCTGCTCGGCGCGATCATTCTCATTACGGCGCGCGTGTTCGTGCCGTTCGAGATCGAGCATCCGCTCACGATGCTCTTGTTCCTCGTGCTCACGAGCGTGACCTTCAGCTTGTTCGGTTTCATTCTCGGTATCTGGGCGGACAGCTTCGAGAAGCTGCAAATCGTGCCGCTGTTGATCGTCACGCCGTTGGCTTTCCTCGGCGGGAGCTTCTATTCGATCAACATGTTGCCGCCATTGTGGCAAACCGTGACGCTCTTCAACCCCGTCGTCTACTTGATCAGCGGGTTCCGCTGGAGCTTTTATGGACAAGCGGACGTCGGCGTCGCGATCAGCATCGGCATGACCGCCGTGTTCCTCGCGCTCTGTCTCATGACCATCGCCTGGATGTTCAAGACCGGTTACCGACTGCGTAACTGATGCTCGCCGCGCGCGGGCGTCCTGCCGCGCTTCTCCCGTAGGAGCGAGCTCCGCTCGCGAATTCCTAAAAAATCGCGAGCGAAGCTCGCTCCTACAAACAAAAGAGCGTTGTCTCGCCGCGATTCTTGTAGGAGCGAGCTCCGCTCGCGATCTTCGCGGCCGGAGGCCGCTCCCACACAGGAAAAAATAGATCATCCCGGGGCTTGACAAGTCATAGCCTAGTGTCCTATTGTTCTAGTACACTACTTATGAGGCCTGGGGCGATGATCCAAATGCAGCAAGTCGATTTCGGTTACGGCCGCGAGCCCTTGTTCCGCGGCATGGACTTGACGCTTGCGCCGGGCAACATCTACGGGCTC
>DATCIQ010000023.1:0-7515 GCA_036507635.1 Gammaproteobacteria bacterium | reverse complement strand
CGCGACGCCTGACCCGTTGAGCGTGTGCACGACCTCGGGTTTACCGGTCGCCGGATTGCGCCACCGCGCCTGCATGCGTCGCGCCTGAAACCCTTCGAAATTGCTGCACGAAGAAATTTCCCGATAGGTATTTTGGCCCGGTAGCCACACTTCGAGGTCGTAGGTCTTGGCAGACCCGAACGACGTGTCGCCGGCGCAAAGCGTGACGATGCGGTACGGCAACTCAAGACGACGCAGAACTTCCTCGGCGTGCCCGACCAGCGCCTCGAGCGCCGCGTACGATTCCTCGGGCTTGACGATATGGACGAGCTCGACTTTCTCGAACTGATGCTGGCGGAACATGCCGCGGGTGTCCTTGCCGTAGGCACCGGCTTCGGACCGAAAGCACGGCGTGTGCGCCGCGAGCTTGATCGGTAAGCGCCCAGCCTCGATGATGGACTCGCGCACGAGGTTCGTGAGCGGCACCTCGGCCGTGGGGATCAAAAAGTATCGGGCATCGCCTTCGACGGCAAACAGGTCGCGCCCGAACTTCGGCAGCTGGGAAGTCCCGAACAGGGCGTCCTCGTTGACGAGATACGGTACGTACGTTTCCTCGTAGCCGTGCTCGGTCGTGTGCAAATCCAACATGAACTGAATCAGGGCCCGATGCAGATGAGCGAGCTCGCCGTGGAGAACGACGAAGCGGCTCCCGGCTACTTTCGCCGCGCCTTCGAGATCGAGCAGGCCCAGCTGCTCGCCGATGTCGACGTGGTCGCGAGCCGCGAACGCGAACGCGGGCGGCGTACGCCAGCGCCGCACTTCCACGTTCGCGGCGCTGTCCGCGCCGTCGGGCACGGTCTCGTGCAAGAGATTCGGAATCCCCGGCAATAGCTCTTCGAGCTCCCGCTCGATCTCGGCAAGGCGCCGCTCGCCCGCGGCAAGCGCGCCCCCGAGCTCGCCGACTTCGCGCATTAACGGCTCGACGTCTTTGCCGGCCGCTTTTGCGCGTCCGATCGCCTTCGAACGCTCGTTGCGTTGCCGGCGTTGGGCTTCCACCTCGACCTGTACGCGCTTGCGCTCCGCTTCGAGCGCCTCGAACGGCCCGCGCTCGAATACATGGCCGCGCCGCGCGAGGTTCGCGACCACGCGGTCGAGGTCGGTGCGCAACAGCTTGATGTCCAGCATGGTGCGAGATAGTAAACGCTCGGCGCGGTGCGTTAAATGGCTCGCGTGCTCGGACGCCGGCCGATCAGGCGAACAAGAGACGCTCGACGCGTTGACACCAGCCGGCCAACGCGAGCCACGCCAGCACGAGACCGGTGAGAACTCCGGCGCCGTTCGCAAGCACGTCGAACATATCGAAGTTGCGAGTAGCCACAAGATACTGAAGGAGATCGAGACCGAGGCCGAGAGCGACGAGCGCCACGGCAATCGCCAGGTGTCGCTTGCGCTGGTACAACCCCGAAAACCAAATCATCAGCAGAAAGTACGAGCCCGCGTGCACGAGCTTGTCCGGAAGCAGAAATCTCGGCAGCTCCGTGCCCGGGACGAGGCTCCCGACGCAGACTCCCGCGACCAAGAGCCATCCAAACGTCAACCACAGCCACGGATAGCGAAGCGGCAGCACGCTAGTCAGGATCGCCGATGACGTCGGCGCCGGCCGGCGGGTCGAACTCGAACAGGCTTTCGTCGAGCTCCGCGTTCACGACGACGTCGGAAAACTCGATGCGCGTCGTTTGCTCGAGCCCGTCGACGAGCTCGAGCTGCCACGGCAGCCCTTCGCTGAAGCCGATCCGCACTGAGGTGAAGTCCGCGCTCGCGGTTTTCGGCGCGAGCTTGACCCAATCGTGGTCGTCGATGCGATCGCTCCGTACCACTTCGAAGCTCTCGTACAGGTTCTCGTCGCCGGCCAAGAGCAGCGCGAAATTCGCGGTCTCGAGCTCGTCGAGCCGCGTCACGGCCACTTGGGCCAGCTCGACATCATAGGTCCACAACGCCTCGCCATCGGCGACGACGATCGTCTCGAGCGGCGGCTCTTGATGCCAATAGAAACGATTCGGCCTCTTGAGCGCCATCGTTCCGACCGCCGTCTCGAAAAGCTCGTGGTCGGCAGTCCAAGTCTCTTGGCGGAATTGGGCGCTCAGCTTGTCGACGTCAGCGAGAAACGCGTCGAGAACGTCGGCGCCGGTCGGCGCGACGGCATCCTGGTCTTCTTGTTGCGCCGGCGCAGCGACGGCAGCGCCGAGCAGCGCAACCACGCAGGCGACGCGCTTAATCATCCCCCGGCGGCGGCGGCGCGAGCACTTCTCTGAATCCATTCGACTGCAAGCTCCCAACGATTTGAGCCTCCTCCATCGTCTCGACCATCCGTGCCGCGCGGTTGTAGCCAATCTTCAAACGCCGCTGAATCCCCGAGATCGACGCTTTGCGCGTCTCGGTGACGATTCTCACGGCCTGGTCGTAAAGGGGATCCCGCTCACCGTCCAGCTCGCCGCTCACGAGCGATTCTACACTGTCGCTGTCGGCGTCGGCGCCGTTGACGATATCCTCGATGTACGCGGGGCGGCCGCTGCCCCGCAACGCCCTCACGACCGCATGGACCTCGTTGTCCGACACGAACGCTCCGTGGACGCGCGTCGGCATGGACGTGCCGGACGGCAGGTACAGCATGTCGCCGTGACCGAGCAGGTGCTCGGCGCCGATCTGATCGAGAATCGTCCGCGAATCGACTTTCGCCGAGACCTGGAACGCGATGCGGCACGGAATGTTGGCCTTGATGAGCCCCGTGATGACGTCGACGGACGGCCGTTGCGTCGCGATGATCACGTGAATTCCCGAGGCGCGGGCCTTCTGCGCGAGCCGCGCGATGAGCTCTTCGACCTTCTTCCCGACCATCATCATCATGTCCGCGAGCTCGTCGATGATGACCACGACGAACGGCAGGGGCTTGAGCTCCGGCGCGGTCTCGCCGTCCACACCGGGCTCGAACATCGGGTCCGTGAGCGGTTTGCCCTTGCCTCGCGCCTCGTTGACTTTGCGGTTGAAGCCGGAAATGTGCCGTACGCCGAGCGTCGCCATCACGGCATAACGGCGTTCCATCTCCGCGACGCACCACCGCAACGCGTTGGCCGCCTGCTTCATGTCCGTAACGACGGGCGCGAGCAGGTGCGGAATGCCTTCGTACACCGAGAGCTCGAGCATCTTCGGATCGATCATGATGAGGCGTACATGCTCGGGCTTTGCCTTGTACAGCAAGCTCAACACCATGGCATTGAGGGCGACGGACTTGCCCGAACCCGTCGTGCCTGCGATCAGCAAGTGCGGCATGCGGGCGAGGTCCGCGACCACGGGCCTGCCGCTGATGTCCTTGCCGAGCGCGAGCGTGAGCGGCGATTTGAGCTCGTCGTAGACTTCGGACTTGATGATCTCGCCGAGCGAGACGATTTCGCGCACTTCGTTCGGGATCTCGAGGCCTACGTATGGTTTGCCGGGAATCACCTCGACGACGCGCACGCTGACCGTCGACAATGAGCGCGCCAGATCTTTCGCGAGATTGCTGATCTGACTGACTTTGACGCCGGGCGCGGGCTTGAGCTCGAAGCGCGTCACGACGGGGCCCGGGTGAACCGCGACGACCTCGACCTCGATGCCGAAATCGTTGAGCTTGAGCTCGACGAGCCGCGACATCGCTTCGAGAGCTTCCGCGGAATAGCCGCCCTCTTTCGGCGGCGCATCGTCGAGCAGCGCGAGCGTCGGCAGCTCGCTCGAGGCCGGCGGCTCGAACAACGGAACTTGGCGCTCGCGCTCGGAGCGCGCGCTGACCTCGACTTTCTCGAGGGTCGGCTCGATGCGCGGAAGGATTTTCGGCCTGCTGCGGCTCTTGGTCACGAGCTCCTGCCGTTGCTGCTTCGCGCGGCGCCCCTCGAGCCAGATGCGCACGCGATTGATCGCGATGTTGACCTCGGTGACGCCCGCGAGCACGGCCCGGCCCGTGTGGTCCATGATCGCGACCCACGACACGCCCGTCGCGAGCGACACCGCTGCGAGCCAGAGCACGAGCATGAGCACCGTCGCACCGAGCAGTCCGAGCAGGTACTCGAGCCCGAACCCGACGCCCTGACCGAGCAGCCCCCCGGCCGTCTCGCGCAGCGCAGCGGCTTGGAAGTGCAACGTCGCAAGCCCCGAGCTCGTCGACACGACCAGCAGGAACCCGGGGCCGCGCAGGAGCAAAGTGCTGCGGCTCGAGGCCACTCGTTGATCACGAAACAGGAATACACCGGCCAAGAGCACCAAGATCGGGAATAGGAACGCCGATTGGCCGAACAAGAGCAGCGCGATGTCCGCAAACCACGCACCGGCCGGACCCATGCGGTTGGTGACGGCCGCGGTATCGCCGACGACGCTGAAGGCGGGGTCCAAAGGACTGTAGCTCATGAGCGCGAGCAGCATGATGAGACTCACGCCCGCGAGCACCCAAAACGCCGACTCGCGCAAGCCCCTGACACGGGGCACGAAAAAGGAATGCGGCGTGGCGCTCGTTTTCACTCAGTTAAGTTGTACGGGAATTAACGTCCTTAATAGCCTGATTATACTGATAACTGCTCCTGCGCAAAGCGTAACTTTCAGTACGTTTCGCGCGGGCGCATGGCTTAATATCCGTCGAGCACGCTATGACGGAAGTCCACGGCAATTTCAAGCTCGAGCAGGTATCGAGCATTCACGGTGTCGCGCCCGAGGCATGGAACGCGATCGGCCGCGGCGATCCGTTCATGCGCCATGAGTTCCTCGCCGCGCTCGAGGATTCCGGGTGTGTCGGGCGCGGCACGGCTTGGGAGCCGTGCCACCTGCTCGCGAAAACCACCGCCGGGGACTTGGTCGGAGCGCTGCCGCTCTACTTTAAGCACGATTCGCTCGGCGAGTTCGTGTTCGATTGGAGCTGGGCCGACGCCTACGAGCGCGCGGGCCTCCGTTACTACCCGAAGCTCGTGAGCTCGATTCCGTTTACGCCGGCCACAAGCAGCCGGCTGCTGGTTGCCGATCCCGCGCAAACGGACGCAGTCGCGGAGCGGCTCATCGCGGCGGCGTTGCAGCTCGCCAAAGACGCCGACGCCTCGTCCTTGCATGTCCTATTCCCGCTCGCGGAGGAGGGGCGGTATTTCCAAAAGCACGGATTCCTCGAGCGCAAGGGCTGTCAATTTCATTGGCGTAATGAGAGCTACACGAGCTTCGACGATTTTCTGAGCCGCTTCAGCTCGGCGAAACGCAAGAAGGCGCGCCGCGAGCGGCGCCGGATCGCCGAGGCTGCGATCGGCTTCGAGCACTTGCGCGGGGACGAGCCGAGCGCGAGCGACTGGGACCACATTTTCGAGTTCTACGCGCGCACTTTTCGGCGTCGCGGCCGCAGTCCTTATCTCAATCGCGAGTTTTTCGCCGCAATCGCCACGGCGATGCCGGACAACCTCTTGGTCATTCTCGCGCGCTCACAGGGACGCCCGATCGCGACGGCCATCTGCTTTCAGAGCGCCACCACGTTGTATGGACGCTACTGGGGCAGTATTGCGGACTTTCACAGCCTGCATTTCGAGGCCTGCTATTACCAAGGAATCGACTATTGCATCGCACAGGGATTGCAGCGCTTCGAGCCCGGAACTCAAGGGGAGCATAAGTTGAGCCGCGGCTTCAGCCCGAGCCCCACCTGGTCGTACCACTGGCTCAAGAACAGCGCCTTTTACTCGGCGATCGAGGAATTCTTGAATCGCGAAACGGCGCACGTCGATACGTACATGGATTACTTGCAGGAGCATGTCCCGTACCGGCGTGATCTCGCGCGCGACGTGCAGTCATGAGCAGCCTGCGTTGGCTCAAGCCCTCCGAAGGTCCGGACGCTTTGCCGAGCCCGGCGTCCGCGCTCCGCGATCCCAACGGCCTGCTCGCAGCGGGCGGCTCTTTGCAACCGCAGTGGCTGCTCACCGCCTACCGGCACGGGATCTTTCCGTGGTACGAGGAAGGCCAACCGATTCTGTGGTGGTGCCCCGACCCGCGCGCCGTTCTTGAGCTCGAGGACTTTCGAACCTCACGCCGCCTGCGCCGGACCCTGCGCCGGCGCCTTTTCACCGTGACGGCCGACCGCGCGTTTGCGGATGTCATCGATGCGTGCGCCGCGCCGCGCCGTTATACGGAGGCTACCTGGATCACGCCGGACATGATGGCGGCTTACAAGCGCATGCATGTGCTCGGTTGGGCGCACTCGTTCGAAGCCTGGCAAGATGGGCGCCTCGCGGGCGGCGTTTACGGCATTGCGATCGGCCGCGTATTCTTCGGCGAGTCGATGTTCGCGCGCGAGCGTGACGCGTCGAAGATCGCCCTCGCGCATGCGGTCGCGTATCTCAAAGAGCGCGGGTACGCGCTCATCGATTGTCAAATCCCCTCGAGCCACATGGCGAGCTTAGGTGCGAGCTCGCTGCCGCGCGAGCGCTTTTTGCAGCTTCTAAAAGAGCTGTGCGAGCCCGTCGGCGAGCCCGGTCCGTGGACCGGCGGCATGGGGGAAAGATAGGGTACACGGGCGTTTGCGGGGTCGCGGCGTGTATGCAACAATGCGGCGCCCGTCGATCCGGAGACCCGTTGCTGGATGGCAAAAGAAGACGCGATACAAATGGAAGGAACGGTAATGGAAACGTTGCCGAATACGACCTTTCGCGTCGAGCTGCAAAACGGCCACATCGTGACTGCGCACATCTCGGGCAAGATGCGCAAGAACTATATTCGTATTCTCAAAGGCGACACAGTGACCGTCGAGCTCACGCCGTACGACCTCACCAAAGGCCGAATCGTCTACCGCGCGCGGTAATCCGGGGACAGTTTACCTATTTCCTCCGCACGCGAGGCGGCGCACGCAGGTTCGGGAAATAGGTAAACTGTCCCCGGATTACGGATTACCGCGAGCGAAGCTCGCTCCTACCAAAATCAGGAGAGATGCTCGAGCTCCGGGATGGTGGGCTCGGTGAGCAGAATCAGCCCTTCGCCGTCGGCGCCGAGATCCACGCGCACGTGACCGCCGGTCTTGAGCTTGCCGAACAAGAGCTCCTCGGCGAGCGGGCGCTTGATGTGCTCTTGAATGATGCGCGCCATGGGCCGGGCGCCCATGGTCTTGTCGTAGCCCTTCGCCGCGATCCACTCCCGAGCCGCGGGCTCGAGCTCGATGGTCACCTCGTTCTTCTCGAGCTGCGCCTCGAGCTCGACGATGAGCTTGTCGACGACGCGCGCGATCGACTTCTCGTCGAGCGCGGCGAACTGGATGATGGCGTCGAGCCGGTTTCGGAACTCCGGCGAGAAGATCCTCTTGATGACTTCCATGCCGTCCGTCGAATGATCCTGCTGTGTGAAACCGACCGAGGCGCGGCTCATCTCCTGCGCACCCGCATTCGTCGTCAGGACAATCGTGACGTTGCGGAAATCGGCCTTGCGTCCATTGTTGTCGGTCAACGTGCCGTGATCCATGACCTGCAGCAATAGATTGAACACTTCCGGATGCGCCTT
>DATCIQ010000022.1:0-2559 GCA_036507635.1 Gammaproteobacteria bacterium | reverse complement strand
GGGGTGGCGCGTCGGCCGGCCGTTGACGTCGAGGCTCCGCATGCCGGGCGAGCCCCGCACGTCGTCGATGGTGCCGGCATCGGCGCCCGGATTCACGCCCGCACGCGGATCGGCGCCGCCCGCGGCCGGTCGATGACACGTACCGCAAGCGACGGTGTTGTCGCTCGACAATTGCTCGTCCCAGAAGAGCATCTTGCCGAGCACGCGTTTGGGCTCCGTGATGGGATTCTCCGCGGGCACGGGAACCGGCGGAAGCTCAGCCCACGCGAGACCGCCGCCGAGCAGCGCGAGAGAAAGAAGCGCAAATCGAAGCATGAGCGCCCCGCGGTCCCTCAACGGACGTCGCCGGCGGCGTGGTTCCAATGCTCGGCGGCGTCCTGCACGATGTGCGACAAGTCGGCCGAGCGCAGGTACTTGGACTCGATGAGCGTGAACGCTCGCTCCGTCACGAGACCCGAATAGTGCGCTCGGCTCGTATAACGCTCCGCGATGGAGGGACGCGGGTCGCCCATGGCGGCGCGGCGCTCCGCGGTTGCTGCGAGCGGCACGTAAGAGCCCTGCAGGCTCACGAGCTCGTGCCGAGGTCCGTAACGCGGATCGAACAAGCTCCAGCCCATGTAGGTCGCGAGCGGCACGGCGAGCTCGGGTGAGACGAGCCCCGACGTTTCGTTGCCGTCGCGATCCACACGTGGAACGAGCGCGGGGAAGGGCGCACCGAGCAGCGGCGGCTCGGCGATGATGCCCGCTCGAGCGAAGTCCGGGCCGTAGTCGATGCGCCGCGTGGCCGCTACTTCGCCGGGAACGGCAACGCCGGGGATTTCCGGAAACTCGAGGGCCGAGCGCGGAACCAGCGATCCTTCGGCCAGCGTCGGATAGCGGCTCGGCGGCGGCTCCGCGCCGTCGCGCGTCCAGTCGTCGAGCGCGAGCATGAGGGATCGCAAGAACCACTGATAGCGGTGCGGATTGCCGGGTTGTTGACCTTGCGAGCGCGCGGGTGGAAATGCCGTGGGCACGTGCTGGGTCCCCGCCAAGAAGTAGATTCGCACGTTGTCGGGCGGCTCGACGTCGGTCTTGCCGTCGGCGGTCAAGTGCGTCAGCGCGGCGGTTCCGCGCCAATATTCGTTCGACGAGTTCGTGTAAATGATCTTCGGCAAGTGCTCCGCGGCGATGCCGGCGAGCAGCCCATCGGCGACTTCGGTCACAGGATCGGTTTGTGCCTCGTCGGCGAACGGGAACATTGCGCTCGGGTAGTGATAGCTCGAGCTCGCGCGCGACGGCTGCGCGAATCGATGGTTGAAGCCGCCGCGCGCGCCGCCTGCGATGTGCGCGAAGACACCGTCGAATACGCGTCGCTGCCGCTCGTCCGCGTTGAAGCCGTCATAGAGAAAGGTGCGCAGCAAGCGTCCGCTCTGCGAGATGCCGAAGGCGATCGAGCGCGAAAGCGCGCCCTGCGGAATGCCGAGCTCGGCGGCACCGTCGTGCTTCAGCGCCGAGACGGCATCGCGGATAGCGGCGAGCCCGGTACCCGCGACGGGAGGATTTTCGGATTCGTAGATGACTTCGTAGATCTTGTGCGGCTCGAAGCCGCCGTCGAGCGTCACGTATGTGGCATCGGCGACCTCGCCGCCGGATTCGACGCGCGCGAACCGCCACTGGTCGCGTGGAATGAGCCGGCGCGCATCGTTCGGCGCATCGCGCACGGTCAGCGCGTCGGCGGGACTGTCGAGCGACAGCGCGGGATAGGCGCGATGACCGCGGTCGGCGAGCGATTGAAACGCCGTTGGGCTCTGCACGACGAAATCGCTGCGCACGCGGCCCCTGATCGGGTCGGCCGCCGTTCCCGCGATCGGCGCATCGACGCGCAGCATGCCGGGCTCATCCGGAACGTCGAACTGCCATCCGACCCAGAGCAGCGTGAACCCTTGGTCGAGCAGAAAGCCGTCGCCGAGCTCGGCGGGTGTCGCGGGATCGAGGCTCGCCTCAGCAAACGCAAGCATCGGCAGCATCCCTTTTCTGCCGCGATTCGAGACTTCGAAGAGCAGAGTGCCGTTGCCGCGCGCGATCGCGGTCGGCTTGATGAGAAAGAAATCCGCCGAAAACTCGACGCGACCTGCACCGCCGACGGCGGCATGCTCGAGGTCACGGATAATTCGATTCGCCTCGAGCGTCGGGTCGACGGCGAAGTACATTCGGCCGGCGAGCTTCTCATAGCTGCCCGCGAGGCCGAAGGAGGCGCCGTTCGCGACCTCGGCGCGCATATCCACTTCGATGCGCGTCACTTCGGCAGCCGCGCTCGCGGCCCACAACACGAGCGCAGCGGCACCGGCGCAACGGCCTGGCGAAAGGAGGCGATGCATGCCGGCAGGATAGATATTCGGGAGGTGCCGGGCAACAGGTAGAATACGCCGGCGGCGGTGCTTCGTGGCCGCAGATCCAATCACGCCGAGGGAGAACCAATGTCGGATATGCCCGCCCTGCAGGCCTCTGATGCAGAAATCTACACGCTGATTCGGAAAGAGATCCGGCGGCAGGACGAATCGATCCGTCTCATCGCCTCGG
>DATCIQ010000021.1:0-4591 GCA_036507635.1 Gammaproteobacteria bacterium | reverse complement strand
CACCTTATTTTTCACGAGCTCGCAGGCGCCGACGAGGCCCACACCGCGCGCTTCGCCGACGAGCGGGTGCTCCGCGAGTGCATGCAGGCGCTGCTGGAAGCGCGGCGTCATCTTGCGCACGTGATCGTAGAGCTTGCGCTCTTCGTAGAGCTGCAACGTGCGCAGCGCGACGGCGGCTGCGACGGGATGACCCGAGTACGTGAATCCGTGACCGAACAATCCCGCTTGCGCGCTCGGCTCGACCATCGCCTCGTAGAAAAACTCGGGCACGATGACGGCGCTGATCGGCAAATACGCCGAGGACAACCCCTTGGCGGCCGTCAACGTCGTCGGCTTCATATTGAAAGTCTGCGCGCCCCAGACGTTGCCCGTGCGGCCGAATCCGCAGATGACTTCGTCGTCGATGAGCAAGATGTCGTACTTCTCGAGCACCTTCTGCACTTTCGGAAAGTACGTCAGCGGCGGCAGCAGCACACCGCCGACGCCCATGAGCGGCTCGGCGATGAATGCGGCGATCGTCTCCGGGTCCTCGGCGACGATGAGCTTTTCGAGATTCGCGGCGAGCCGCGTCGCGTAGTCGTCTTCCGACTCGCCGGGCTCGGCGTTGCGATAGTAATAAGGACAATCCGTGTACAGCACGAACGGCAGCGGCGCATCGAAGTTCTTGTGAAACGGCGGCAGCCCCGTCAAGCCAGCCGCTGCCACGGTCACGCCGTGGTAGGCCCTGTGACGCGAGATGATGCGCTTCTTTTTCGGCTTGCCGATGACGTTGTGGTAGTACCACATGAGCCGGATCTGCGTATCGTTGCCGTCGGAGCCGGAATTCCCGAAGAACACCTTCGACGCCGCGAACGGCGCTAGGCGCACGAGCTTGTCCGCAAGCAGGATCCCGGGTTCATGGCTCTTGCCCGCGAAGAGATGCGTGAACGAGAGCTTCTTGATCTGCTCGTACGCAGTCTTGGCGAGCTCCTCTTCGCCATAGCCGAGCGATGTGCACCACAGGCCCGACATGCCCTCGATGTATTGATTGCCGTGGTTGTCCCAGACGTGGATACCTTGGGCGCGCGACAGGACGAACGGCCCGCTCTTGTGGAAGGCCGCGAGATTCGTATTGGGATGAAACAGCCGCTTGAGATCAAGCGCTTCCAAGTCCGTCATGGGATGAGCTCCGCAATCGACAGGCGATCATGATACACCCGCGGAAACGGAGCGCAGAATGCGCGTTATTGTTCGCAGCTGACCTGCATCGGCGCGCGGATCGTCACATACGGCGCGACGATGGTCGACGGGGACCCGTTCGTGAACGTGGGATTCGTTCCGCTGACGTGAAATAGCGCCGCGACCATGAGCTCGATCGGTTGCTCGAGCTCCGAGCCCCACGCGGCGAACGCGTCGCACATGTCGTAGGCCTGGAGCACGTCGTCCTCATGAGGCACGACCTCGCCGGTGATCGGCTCGCCGCAATCCGTCGTGTCGCCGATCTCGGCGAGCCCGCCCTTGGGCCCCGTCGGATAGTAGAAATAGCGATCGCGCTGCAAGCACCACGTGCTTTCGCCGACGGACGGCACGGCGAAGCTGATTTCGAAGCGCACATTGCCTTTGACTTGGCCCGCGCCGCGCTGCCCGTGCTCGACGGTCAGCTTCGCCGTCGAGCGCAGCTCGAGCTCGTAATCGTCGGCGGCCGCGGCGATCGGCTCGGCGAATGCGCCGTCGAATGCGAGCCCCGCGCGACAACCGAACACCTTGCCCGCATGCATGAGCGTGCGGCAATGCTGATACTCGTGCACGGTCTCGCAGAGGAACACGCCGGGCTCGCGCTGGTGGCAACCGGGAATCAAGACTTGATACTCGAGCGGCGCAATCGCAGCTTCGACGCCGCGGCGGCTCGGCGAGATCACGGTCGCGCGAGCGGCGGCCCCGAGCGTCGGCATGCGGAAAGTCTGCCCTTGCGCGCCGCACGTGATCGACGCAAACGCCTCGCATTGCGCGCCGCGACAGATCCGACCGTCGTCGAGACGGATCGTCGTTGTCGTGACGTCGATGCCGGGCGTCGCCGCCCAATCGCTCGCGTAGTCGTAGCCTTGTGCGCGGCACCACCTCGTCGCCACCTGCGCGCCGCAGACTTCTCCGGCGGCGTCGCAGTAGTTGATGGGCAGTCCCTCGTGCATGGGCTGCGCGAAGGTGCGCACAGTTTGCCCCGAGGCGGGCACGGTGAGGCCGGCGGCTGCGGCGGCCGCGAAGCACAACGGTAACCAGCGACTTGGGCTCATCGGACGTCTAGGTGCGGACAAGGGCGCCATACTAGCGCCGAGGTCCGGCGGCACGCCGTAACGACCGTCACAAATAGGGCCGTTCGGGCGTGCTAGAAGACCCTTCCCAATGAGACATAAAACGCGTTGCTGCCGCCCTCGGCCACGCCGTAGCCCATGTAGATGGGGCCGACGGGGGTATCCACGCCCGCCCAGAACGAGGCGCCCCAAATCGAGTCCTCGAGCGAGATGTCGCTGCGACTTTCCCACGCGTTGCCGACCTCGATGCTCACGCCCGCGAAGGCCGGGAACAGCGCAAGGTCGCCGATGCGCCGATAGTATGCGGAGCCTAAGCGAGCCACGTGCTGTCCCGACAGTTGCCCACGATGCAATCCCGATAGATCGAGAAATCCGCCGAAGCGCGGCACGTTGCTGACGGGGCTCACGCCGCTGATCGTCGCGTCGTAGCGCAGCGTCGAAAGCAGCGTGTAGCGGCCCCAGGTCTTGGCGTACAGAGCGCTCGTCAGCATCTGATCGAAGTCCGCGTCGGCCGCAAGCCAATCCGTGTTCGAAGCGACCCACTCGATCGATGCAAAAACGCCCGCGCGCGGATACGTGATGCTGTCGAGCGTGTCTACCGAGAAACGCGTGAAGTACTCGCCGCGATGAAAGCTATCGGGCGGTGACAAAGTGGGATCGCCGACACGCAGCTTCGTGTCGCCGGCCCCCGCGCGCAGGCCTCCGCGAATCTCGCCCCAGCTCGCAAGCTCGCGGCCGCCCGCGAACTCGAATAGCCCTTGCCGCAACTGGAGCTCGGCCGCGAGCTCGTCGCCGTCGAATACGTTCACCAGCGTCGATTGAAAGTCGAGCGCGGGCGCGACGAAATAGAACGCCTTCGGGCCGAGCGGTAGATACAAATCGGCGACGAAGCCCGGCTCGTCGCCCAAGAAAAACGTCGCGCGCCCCTCTCCGCCCTTGTCGGTGATGGCCGTGCGCAGATAGCTCGCGGCAAGCCCGAACATGGCATCCTGGTCCGACGCCGAGCTGTAGCTGACACCGAGTTGCAGGTAATTGGGCCCCCAGCTGCGCTCCGTCAACCCGATCTCTAGTCCCGTCGCACCGCCCTCCTCTATGAGCTCGTAACGCACGTTCTGGTAAAGCTCGAGACCGTAGACTTTGTTGAGCGCTCGCTCGAGCGCGTCGACGTCGAGCGGCTCACCGATCTCGATGTCGGTTAAGCGCGCCTCGATGACGCTGTCGGCGAGGCGCGAGTCGTTGTCGAGGCGCACGAAATCGATCGTCGGCACTTCGGTGAAGCGTGGGCTGCGGAGCGCCGCTCTATAAGCCGCGTACGCTGCGGGATCGAGCGCGAGCGGTGCGAGATCAGCGCGGTGCGCCATGACGATGTCGTAACCCGTCGAAATCGTCTCGTTGATCCGGCTGAAGCTCACGGAGTCGAACTCCTCCCCGAACTGCGGCGCGAGCAGCACGTCGTTCTCGTCGAGCAGCTCGAGCTGATCGAGCGTGCCGCGGTACGTGAGCATGCTCGTGAGCTGCTCCGTGACGTCGAGAATCGACCTCAAGTCCTCACGCGAGGCGAGCTGATCGGTGATGTCGACGGCGATGATGACGTCGGCGCCCATGGACTGCGCGACTTCGACGGGCAAGTTCATGACGATGCCGCCGTCGACGAGCAACCGCCCGTCCATCTCCAACGGCGACAACGCGGCCGGTACGGCCATGCTCGCGCGCAGCGCGCGGCCGAGATCGCCCGAGGCGAGCACAACGGCCTCCCCGGTCGCGAGATCGCCGGCGACCGCGCGAAACGGAATCGCAAGGGCGTCGAAGTCTTCGACATGCGAGACCGGAAACACGACACGCGACATGATCATGTCGATGACTTGACCTTGCACGAGGCCGACCGGCAGCTGCAGCTCGCCGTTGTTGAGGCCTGGCTTCTGGTCGACGAGGTACAAATCGTCGTCGCGCTTGCGCCGAAACGAGCGCAGGCGCCGCGGCGTGACGTTGCCGAAAGCCGCGTCCCAATCGATGCTCGCGAGAAACTCTTCGAGCTCGGCGACGCTGAGTCCCGACGCATAGATGCCGCCGACGGCGGCGCCGATGCTCGTGCCCGCGATGTAGTCGATCGGCACGCGCAATTCTTCGAGCGCCTTGAGCACGCCGACGTGCGCTCCGCCGCGTGCCCCGCCGCCCGAGAGCACGAGCGCTCGCAGTCTGGGACGACCTGCCGCCGCGGACAACGGGAACTCCGGCGCTGGTGTTTTACGTTCGCGTGGTGGCATATGGCCTCCTCATTCTCTCGAGAGGAACAGAAATACCTG
>DATCIQ010000020.1:0-2492 GCA_036507635.1 Gammaproteobacteria bacterium | reverse complement strand
GCAAGCGACGGCCTCGCAACGGGCCGCCGAGCTCGCCCGCGTTCAGTACCGCGAGGGTGCTCTCGACTTTCTGCGGTTGCTCGATGCCGAGCGCACCGTGCTCGAGGCCGAAGACGCCGTGGCCGTGGCCGAAACCGATCTCAACACATCCGTAGTTCTAATTTACAAGGCGCTCGGCGGCGGCTGGGAGGCCGCACCGTTGCCCGCAATCTAAGAAGGTAATCGACCGCAAGGCAATATTGCGCCCTGCGCTTGCGTCCACCTATCATCACTGCGAACAGCAGGGCGGTGACCTCATGACGTATTGCGTCGGCATCGAAGTGGACCAAGGGCTGGTTTTCGCCGCAGACACCCGCACGAGCGGGTCCTTCGACGACGTGCGCGTGTATCGCAAGATGCACGTCGAGGGCGACGCAACGCTCGCTGCCGGCTGCTCACCGTTGGTGCGGTCCCGCTCGCCGGCGCCCCAAGATCGAGCAGCGCGAGCGGCTTGACGCACCCGGTCGGCCGGGCCAAGAATCAATGTCGACGGCGACCAGCCCAATAACACCAAACCGTTCGGATCCAGGGAGAAACGATGAACAAGCTCATTTCGTCAGTAAGTCTGACGCTTCTCGCGCTCGTCCCTTACGCGGCACAGGCCGACGTAAGCGGCACTTGGACGTCGAGCTTCGAGACCCAGGTCGGCACGCAGAACTACACCTACGAATTCCAGGTCGACGGCACGACGCTCACGGGCAAGGCGATGTCTGCGAACGGTGAATCCGCGCTCGAGAGCGGCAAAGTCGAAGGCAACACGATATCGTTCGTCGAGAAGCTCAATTTCCAAGGCATGGAGCTCGTCATCACGTACACGGGCGAAGTCGTATCCGACAACGAGATTCGTTTCACCCGCGATGTCGCCGGATTCGCGAAGGAAGAGCTCGTCGCCATGCGGAAGCAATGACTTGAAGGTGGCGGGCGGGTGGTCGGTTGAACGCCGAGCACGCGCACCGTTGGATTTTCGCGAACCCCGCAGCCGAGATCCCGATCGCGGGGGACCCGTTCACGCGCCATTACCTCGCGGACGAAGCCGAGGCCGTTAGGGATCTGACCGCGCACGCGCGCCTGCCGGCGCAGGCGACGGAGCGCATTCTCGAGACTGCACGACGTCTCGTCGAGAGCGTGCGCGCCAAGCGCCGCGCGCAGGGCGGGCTCGACGCGTTCATGCAGGAATACGATCTGTCTTCACGGGAAGGCATCGTGCTCATGTGTCTCGCCGAGGCGCTCCTGCGCATCCCCGACGCCGAGACGGCCGATCGACTCATCGCGGACAAGCTCGGCGAAGCGGATTTTCACGGGCATGTCGGCACGAGCGAGTCCCTGCTCGTCAACGCCGCGACGTGGGGCTTGATGCTGACGGGCCGGCTCGTCAAGGACGATGAGCTCGATGAGCGCAGTTTTGCGCGGGCCTTCGAGCACGCTGTGGTTCGGCTCGGGGAACCCGTGATTCGCGCCGCGCTCAAGCAGGCGATGCGCATCCTCGGTCAGCAATTCGTCATGGGCCGGACCATCGAGGAGGCGCTGCGCCGAGCGGGGCGTGACGAAGGGCGCGCTTATCGATACTCGTTCGACATGCTCGGCGAAGCGGCGCTGACCGCCGCGGACGCAAGGCGTTATCTCGATGCTTATGCCGAGGCCATCCGCGCCATCGGGCGCGAATCGGCCTTAAGCGACGACGTGCTCGGTGCGCCGAGCGTCTCGGTCAAGCTCTCGGCGCTCTGCCCCCGCTTCGAGCTCGCGCAAAGCGCGCGCGCTATGCCCGAGCTCGGCGAGCGGTTGCTCACGCTCGCGCGCCTCGCCCGAGACGCTCGAATCGCGCTGACCGTCGATGCCGAGGAAGCCGATCGGCTCGATCTCACGCTTGCCGTGTTCCGCAGGGTGCTCGGAGCGCCGGGCTTGGCGGACTGGCCGGGCTTCGGGATTGCCGTGCAGGCGTACCAGAAGCGCGCGATTCACGTCATTGCGTGGCTCGAGCAGTTGGCGGCAGCAGCGGGGCGCGTCATACCCGTGCGGTTGGTCAAGGGCGCTTACTGGGATACGGAGATCAAGCGGGCGCAAGAGCAGGGATTGTCCGGCTACCCCGTATTCACGCGCAAAACCTCGACGGACGTCTCCTATCTTGCATGCGCGCGCACGCTGCTCGGCGCGACGCCGCATCTTTATCCGCAATTTGCGACGCACAATGCGCACACGGTCGCATGGGTGCTGCAGGTCGGCGCGCACGCGACGTTCGAGTTCCAGCGCTTGCACGGCATGGGCGAGGCGTTGTATGCGGAAGTCATCGGCGGCGAGCTCGATCGACCGTGTCGCGTCTATGCGCCGGTCGGGGCACATGAGGACTTGCTGCCGTATCTGGTGCGCCGCTTGCTCGAGAACGGCGCGAACACGTCGTTCGTGAACCGTATCGTCGACGAGGATGCCGCCCTCGAAGACATCGTGCGCGATCCCGT
>DATCIQ010000019.1:0-2965 GCA_036507635.1 Gammaproteobacteria bacterium | reverse complement strand
CGCTACTCGGCCGCCATCGCCGCCCAAGTGCTTGGCATTCTCGGGCTCGATCCGCCGCGCGCGCTCGCGGGCGCGGGCGCCGCCGAGCTTTGGAGCTTCGCGATCGAGCATTGGCGCATTGCGGAACTAATCGAACGCCGCAGCATCCATAGTTTAGAACCGGACCGGTCGCGAGGCCCTGCATGAATCAAGCGCGAATCATCAAGAAATACCCGAACCGTAGGCTCTACGACACGGCAGAGAGCCGTTACATCGCGTTCAAGGATGTATGCAGGCTCGCGGCCGACAACACACCCTTCACAGTCATCGAAAGCACCAGCGGCAACGACGTCACGCGCCAAGTGCTGTTGCAGATGATCGCGGACCTGGAGACGCGTGGACCGGGCTTCTTGAGCACGGCGACGCTCATACGCATCGTCAAGGCCCATGGGAACGGCGGGCAGGAAGCGCACGACGTCGGCGCGCTGGTGACGGCGTCGCTGCCCGACGAGGCCCGCGACTCTTAGTAGGAGCGAGCTTCGCTCGCGAATGTAAGAATCGCGAGCGAAGCTCGCTCCTACATTAGTTCGCCGCGACGTCGCGCATGCTCAGGCGGATGCGGCCCTGCCGGTCGACCTCGAGCACCTTGACCTTGACGACGTCGCCCTCGTGGAGCTTGTCGCTGACTTTCTCGACGCGCTCGTTCGAGATCTGCGAGATGTGCACGAGGCCGTCGCGGCCCGGCAGGATCGTCACGAACGCGCCGAAATCCATGAGCCGCGCGACCTTGCCCTCGTAGATCCGTCCTACCTCGACGTCCGCGGTGATGAGCTTGATACGCTCGAGCGCCGCCCGGCCCGCGGCGGCCGTGACCGACGCGATCTTGACGGTACCGTCGTTCTCGATGTCGACGGTCGCCCCCGTCTCCTCGGTAATCGCGCGGATGACGGCTCCGCCCTTGCCGATGACGTCGCGAATCTTCTCGGGGTCGATCTTGATCGTGACGATCGTAGGCGCCCATTCCGACATCTTCTCGCGCGGCGCGGCCAAGACCTTGTTCATCTCGCCGAGTATGTGACGACGGCCGTCGCGCGCCTGGGCCAAGGCGGCCGCCATGATCTCGCGCGTGATGCCGTCGATCTTGATGTCCATTTGCAGCGCGGTCACGCCGTCCTCAGTGCCGGCGACCTTGAAGTCCATGTCGCCCAAGTGATCCTCGTCCCCGAGGATGTCGGTCAGCACGACGAACTTGTCGCCCTCCTTGATGAGCCCCATGGCGACGCCCGCGACGGGCGCCTTGACGGGCACGCCGGCGTCCATGAGCGACAAGCTCGTGCCGCACACGGAGGCCATCGAGCTCGAGCCGTTCGATTCCGTGATCTCGGAAACGACGCGGATGACGTAGGGAAACGTCGTCATCTCGGGCATCACGCCCTCGACGCCGCGGCGTGCGAGGCGCCCGTGACCGATCTCGCGGCGTTTCGGCGAGCCGATGAAGCCGGTCTCGCCGACACTGAACGGCGGGAAGTTGTAGTGGAGCATGAACGGGTCGCGACGCTCGCCTTCGAGCGCATCGACGATCTGCGCGTCTCTGCCTGTGCCTAGCGTCGTCACGACCAAAGCCTGCGTCTCGCCGCGCGTGAAGAGCGCCGAGCCGTGGGTTCGAGGCAGAAGGCCGACAGCTACCTCGATCGGCCGCACGGTGCGCGTATCGCGCCCGTCGATGCGGGGCAGGCCTTCGAGAATCCGCCCCCGGACGATGCGTTTCTCGAGCTTCTGGAATTGTCCCTCGACCTGAGCTTGCGTCCACGTCGACGATTGAGGCTCCGCGAGCGCGGCGATGCACGAAGCTTTAAGCTCGGCGATGCGCGTGTAGCGGACTTGCTTTTCCGCGATGCCGTACGCTTCCAAGAGCTGGCCCGCGACGGCTTGCTCGACGGCGCTCGCGAGCGCCTCGTCGGCGGCCGGGGCGCGCCACTCGATCGGAGGTTTGCCCGCCTCTTTGGCGAGCGACTTGATCGCATCGATCGCGACCTGCATTTCCTTGTGCCCGAACATCACGGCGCCGAGCATCGTATCTTCGGACAGCAAGTGCGCCGCGGATTCGACCATGAGCACGGCGTTTGCCGTCCCGGCCACGACGAGATCGAGATCCGACTCGCCGAGCTCGGCGGCCGTCGGGTTCAGAATGTAGCGGCCGCTCCGGTACCCGACGCGTGCGCCGCCGATCGGCCCGAGAAACGGCAGACCGGACAAGGCGAGCGCCGCCGACGCGCCGAGCATCGCGGGAATATCCGCGTCGACCTCGGTGTTCATCGACAGCACCGTGGCGATGACTTGCACTTCGCGTTGGAAGCCGGCGGGCCACAAAGGTCGGATGGGACGATCGATGAGACGGGAAATGAGCGTTTCTTTTTCGGAGGGCCGGCCTTCGCGCTTGAAGAATCCGCCCGGGATACGGCCTGCCGCGTAAGTCTTTTCCTGGTAGTTGACCGTGAGCGGGAAGAAATCGCGGTCCTCCCCGTCCTTCTTTTGTCCGACCGCGGTCACCAAGACGACGGTATCGGACATGTTGACGACGACGGCGCCGTCCGCTTGCCGGGCCAAGACGCCGGTTTCGATCGTGACGTCATGGGCGCCGTACTTGAACGTTCTCGTTGCTTTCACGCGGTTTATTCCTGAGAAAGGTAATTCCAAAACCGTCGCGGCGGGACGCCGCTCCTACGGTCGCGGTGGGGGGTAATGCTGGCCGTTGGAATCAACGCCGCAGGCCAAGTCGACCGATGAGCTCCTGATAACGGTTCTGGTCCGTTTTCTTGAGGTAATCGAGCAACTGGCGGCGCGTGTTGATCATCTTCAACAGGCCGCGGCGCGAGTGGTGGTCCTTGACGTGCCCCTCGAAGTGCTGCGAGAGCGAATGGATCCTTGCCGATAGCAAGGCGACTTGCACCTCGGGCGATCCGGTGTCGGCGGGACCGCGACGATA
>DATCIQ010000018.1:0-21346 GCA_036507635.1 Gammaproteobacteria bacterium | reverse complement strand
AACAGCGATTTCTTGGTGCCGGCCGAGTACATCGAGGCGATGCGGCAGACGCGATCCGGCGCGATCGTCGGCCCGGAGCTGCTCGAGCGCTTTAGTTGGAGCGTCGGCGATCGAGTGACGCTCAAGTCGTCGCTTTGGAGGCAAAAGAACGGCTCCAACGACTGGGTGTTCGACATTGTGGGCAGTTACACGCTACGTGAGGGCGTGTTCCCCGCCACCGACGAGTTCTGGATCAACTACGACTATTTCGACGAGGCGCGCGACTTCGCGAACGGCACGGTGACGCTCTATATCGTCAAAGCGGCGGATGCGCGTCGCGCCCCACAGGTCGCCGCGGCGATCGACGCCATGTTCAGGAATTCCGCGGACGAAACGCTGACACAGATCGAACGGGACGCCATTCGCGCGCAGATGGATCGCGTCGGCGACATCCGTTTCATCGTCAACGCGATCGTCGGCGCCGTGCTGTTCGCGTTGCTGTTTCTTACCGGCAACACGATGATGCAGTCCATTCGCGAGCGCATTCCCGAGCTTGCCGTTCTCAAGACCTACGGGTTCGGCAACGGCACGATCGCGCTCTTGGTCGTCGCGGAATCGCTCTTGCTGTGTCTCACGGGCGCGGTAGTGGGACTCGCCGTCGCGGCCGTGGTCTTTCCGACCGCATTGGATGCGATGGGTATCGCTGCGTTGCCGCTCGAGACGAGTGTCGTCGTCGCAGGCGTTCCGATCGCCGCTTTGCTCGCGCTCGCAAGCGCCATGCCCCCCACCTGGCACGCGCTGCGGCTCAATGTCGTCGACGCGTTGGGCGGACGATGAGGGAAGCCCCATGACCACGTTGCGGCAAGTCGCGGCGATCAGCGCCCTCAACTTGCGCAGCATTCCACAGCGGCTCGGCCCCTCATTGGTCGTCGTCATCGGGATCGCCGGCGTCGTCGGCGTGCTCGTGTCCGTGCTGACGATGGCCGGCAGCCTCACCGAGACCGTCATCTCCACGGGAGACGAAAACCGCGCGATCGTTCTACGCAACGGCTCCAATTACGAGATGGCGAGCTTGCTCGACACGGCCGCGGTGCAGACGATCATGGACGCTCCCGGCGTCGCACGAACCGCCGACGGAGATCCCGCGGCGAGCGCCGATTTTATCGTGCCCATCAACCTCACACGTAAGGAAGACGGGGCGCTCGCGGCTTTGGTCGTGCGCGGAGTGTCGCCGCAATCGTTCGAGGTGCGGCCCGAGATCAGGCTCGTCGCCGGCCGCATGTTTACGCCGGGTCTGCGCGAAGTCATCGTCGGCAGGAATGCGCAACTCCAAATCGCGGGCGTCGAGCTCGGCGATCGAGTCGCGCTGCGCGACAGCGAGTGGGCCGTCGTCGGCGTGTACGAAAGCGGCGACGCCGCCGAGTCGGGCATGCTCACGGACCTGAGCACGCTGCTCTCGACATACCAGAGGACGCTGGTCAACAGCGTCACGGTTCTTCTCGAAACGACGGCCTCGTTCGAGGAGCTTAAAGTCGCATTGACGACGAATCCGACGCTGTCCGTCGACGTGCTGCGCGAGCCCGAGTACTTCGAGCAGCAATCCGAGAGAATCGCCCAATTGATGTTCTTCGTGACTTACGTCGTCACCACCATCATGGCCGTCGGTGCGTTTTTCGCGGCGCTCAATACGATGTACTCGGCCGTGAGCACGCGCAGCGTCGAGATCGCGACACTGCGCGCGCTGGGTTTCGGCGCGACCGGAGTCGTCGCATCGGTTCTGACCGAAGTGCTCTTGCTCGCCGTGATCGGCGGCATGCTCGGCGCGACGGTCGCGTGGCTGCTCTTCAGCGGCAACGTCATCAGCCTCGGCGGCACGCTCGGCTCGATCGTGACCGAGTTGCACGTGACGCCGGCGCTCGTCGGAACCGGAATCGCCTGGGCGTGCACGGTGGGTCTGCTCGGCGGACTGCCGCCCGCGATCCGCGCCGCGCGTTTGCCCGTCGCGACGGCGCTCCGCGCCGTCTAACCGCTCTGCCGGTACGTACTTTCCACAAGCAGCGCTTGTGCGCGAGTCCGCTAGACTCGCGCGCATGACGGCTGCAATTGAATTGAGAGGCGACATCCCCGGCACGTACATTTTTGACGGCGCGCTCGCGATGAAGGGCTACGCGTTGAACAAAATGTGCTATTCCTTCAACGACGCGGACAATCGCGCCGCCTTCTTGCGGGACGAAGACGCTTACTGCGCGAAGTTCAGTCTCAACGCCGAGCAACGCGACGCAATCCGGCGCCGCGACGTGCTCGCTCTCATCGAGGCCGGCGGCAACGTGTATTACCTCGCCAAGTTCGCCGGCATTTTCGGCCTCAACGTCCAGGACATCGGCGCCCAACAGACGGGTATGAGCGTCGAGGCCTTCAAGGCCAAGCTCAAAGCCGCCGGGGACTGACCGTGGCGCGCATTCTCGGCGGCATCTGCACTTCGCACATTCCCGCGATCGGCGCCGCCATTGCGCGCGGGACGCAAGAGGACCCGTACTGGAAGCCGTTCTTCCAGGCCTACCCGCCCGTGCGCGAGTGGCTGCGCAAGGTCGATCCTGATATCGCGGTCGTCGTCTACAACGATCACGGCCTCAATTTTTTTCTCGACAACTTGCCGACCTTCGCGATCGGCGCGGCGCCTGAATACCGCAATGCCGATGAAGGTTGGGGCCTCCCGACGCTCGCGCCGTATCCGGGCGACCCGAAATTCTCGTGGCACGTCATCGAATCGCTCGTTGCCGACGAATTCGACATCGCGACGTGCCAGGAGATGCTCGTCGATCATGCGTTTACCGTACCGCTGTCGTTGCTCTGGCCCGAACGCTCGAAGATGAGCATCAAGATGCTGCCGATCGCGGTGAACACGGTGCAGCATCCGCTACCCTCCCCGTCGCGGTGCTACAAGCTCGGCCAGGCCGTCGGGCGTGCGATCGAGTCGTACCCCGACGATCTCGGCGTCGTCGTCATCGCGACCGGAGGGCTTTCGCATCAGCTCGACGGCGAACGCGCCGGCTACATCAACAAAAAATTCGACCTCATGTGCCTCGATAAGATCGTCGCCGATCCGCTCGCGCTCGCGAAGTACTCGATTCACGACCTCGTCGAGCATGCGGGAACTCAAGGCGTCGAATTGATCATGTGGCTCGTGATGCGCGGCGCCCTGGCCGGCAAGGTGGCCAAAGTCCACAGCCACTATCACATCCCGGTGTCGAATACCGCGGCGGGGCTGCTCGTGCTCGAGAACGCGGCCTGACCGATAGTCGGCAATGACGGGGAGCTTCTCGATATTGCGGCTCGGCAACGTCCTGCTCAAACCGTCCACGATTTTCACTGCGCTCGCCGAGGAATCGCCGAGTGCCGCGAAGGTATTCTTCGGGTTCGCGCTGTGGCTCTTGGTCTTTCCGCCGCTGTTCGCATACATCGGCACGGTAACCTTCGGCTGGCGTCTCGGCGTCACGCCGATTCTCTTGCCGCAATCGATTGCACTTGCGATCAGCATCGCTTACTTCTGCCTGCTCCTGTTCGGATACTTCAGCACGGCCGTGATTTCCAGGTGGATGGCCGCAACCTACGGCGCCAACGCATCGCTCGGCCGCAATTTCGCGCTGATCGCCCTCGTCGGTACGCCGCTCGCGGTCGGCAGCATCGTGCACCTGTATCCGCACGCGTTCATCAACATCGTCGTGCTCGTCCCGGCCGTGATCTGGAGCATGTATCTGCTCTATCGCGGCCTGCCGATCGTGCTCGATACGGACCCTGCCCGCGGCATGCTCATGGCCTCCGCATTGATCGCGTATTTGCTCGTCGCCTGGGTCAGCCTGCTCGGCATCACGGTCGTGCTGTGGAGCCGCGGCATCGGACCGGTGATCGGGACTTGAGACGATGAGCGCTACCGCCGCGGCCGCACGCTCTGTTCATTACGAGGATCGAATCGTCACGGCATTCACGGCGGCGGCGATCTTCTGGTCGATCCTCGGCATGGCCGCGGGTGTTTACGTCGCCGCGGAGCTCTTGTGGCCGACGATCGACTTCGGCCAATCGTGGCTTTCGTTCGGACGCCTGCGCCCCCTGCACACGAACGCGGTCATTTTCGGCTTCGGCGTGTCCGCGCTGATCGGCACATCGTTCTACAGCGTGCAGCGAACTTCGCACGTGCCGCTGCTCGCGCCGCGTCTCGCTTGGTTCGTGTTCTTCGGTTGGCAGGCGACCGTGTTGCTCGGCGGGCTTTCGCTCTTGGCCGGCGTCAATGCATCCAAGGAATACGCCGAGCTCGAGTGGCCGTTCGATGTCGTCATCGCGATCGTCTGGATCTGCTATGCCGTCGTATTCTTCGGCACGCTCGCGCGCCGCAAGGTCGAGCCCATCTATATCTCGAATTGGTTCTACGGGGCGCTCATCATCGTCGTCGCGATGCTGCATATCGTGAACAGCCTCGCGCTGCCCGCGACGCTGACGAAATCCTATTCGCTCTTCCCGGGCGCACAAGACGCGATCGTGCAATGGTGGTACGGGCACAACGCCGTCGGCTTCCTGCTCACGGGCGGGTTCCTCGGCATGCTCTACTACTTCCTGCCGAAGCAGGCGGAACGCCCGATCTGGAGCTACCGTTTGTCCATCGTCGCGTTCTGGGCATTCGTGTACAGCTACATTTGGGCCGGCCCGCATCATCTGCACTACAACGCCGTGCCCGAATGGGTGCAGACGCTCGGCATGGTCATGAGCTTGATCCTGTTGGCGCCCTCGTGGGCGACGATGATCAACGGCGTCATGACGGTGAGCGGCGCCCACCGGCGCCTGCGCTCCGACCCCGCGCTCAAGTTCATCGTGCTCGCATTGGCGTTCTACGGCCTCGCGACGTTCGAGGGGCCGATGATGGCGATCCGCAGCGTCAACGTGCTGAGCCATTTCACGGAGTGGACGATCGGGCATGTGCATTCCGGCGCGCTCGGCTGGAATGCGCTCATTACTTTCGGCACATTCTATTACCTCGTGCCGAAGCTTGCCGGCCGACCGCTCAATAGCGCCGCGATGGCCAACGCTCACTTCTGGCTCGCGCTGGCCGGCGTCCTGCTGTATGTGGTCGCGATGTGGGGAGCCGGCGTGTCGCAGGGGCTCTTGTGGTTGAGTCTCGACGAGATCGGCGAGGTCCAGTACAGCTTCACCGACGTCATGTCGGCCATGGCGCCCTACTACGCGTTGCGACTGCTCGCCGGGCTCTTGTTCTTGAGCGGCGCCGCACTCATGGCGGTCAATCTGTGGCGCACCTTCGCAGGCGTGCAGACGGTGTGCGTCGCGCCGCCGCTCGTGCGTCCGTTGCGCGGGGTGGCAAGTTGAGCCTCCTGACGCTGCATAAGAAGCTCGAGCGCAACTCGGGACTCCTGATCTTCGGCATCCTGTTCGTGTCCTCGATCGGCGGGCTCGTGCAAATCATCCCGAGCGTTTTCCAGGAATCGTTGAGCACGCCGGCCGAGAACCTAGCGCCCTACACGCCGCTGCAATTGCTCGGTCGCGACGTCTACATACGCGAGGGTTGCGCCGCGTGTCATTCGCAGCAGATTCGCTCGTTGTTGGCCGAAGTCAAGCGGTACGGGCCGTACTCGCGCGCCGACGAGTTCGTCTACGACCGTCCGTTTCTGTGGGGATCGAAACGCACGGGGCCCGATCTGCACCGCTTGGGCGGCAAGTACTCGGACACGTGGCACCGCGTGCACCTGCTCGACCCGCGCGCCGTCGTGCCCGCGTCGATCATGCCGGCGTATCGGTGGCTCGCCGAGCGCCCGGCCAACGACGACGGCAGCTTGGAGCCGCGATTGCGCGCTTTGCAGCGGCTTGGCCATCCCTATTCCGACGACGACATCGCGGCTGCGGCCGGCATCGTCGAGGACATGACCGAGCTCGACGCGCTGATCGCGTACTTACAGTCGCTCGGGCTCACACGAACGCGCGTGGACGGCCTATGACATATCTGTTGTTCGCCGGCGACATGCTCGTCATGGCCTTCATGACGGGCCTCGTCGTCTGGGTGTCGCTCTATGCGAAAGACGAGCAAATCGATGCGGCCGCCCGCCTCCCGCTCGACGACGAGGACCTCGATGGCTGATCTGCCGACCGAATTCTGGGGCGGTTGGATCGTGCTCGCGACAGTCACGACGCTGATCGGGCTCGGTTGGCTCGTGCTCAGCGTCTATTTCTCCAAAGACGACGGCGCAGAGATCGCGGCGCAGACCTGGGATGAAACGTTGCGCGAGGGAACGACGGCCGCGCCGATGTGGTGGTTCTGGTTGATTCTCGCCTTGATGGCCGTTTCCGTCGTCTACTTGATTCTCTATCCGGGACTCGGCGCGTTTGCGGGCGTTTTGCACTGGTCGCAGGGCCACGAGATTGCAACGAGCGCCGCACACTACGACCAACAATTCGGCGCCCGGCGCGAGCAGCTTGCCGCGACCGACGCTAGCACGTTGCAGAGCGATGCCGTGGCGATGCGCTCGGCCGCGCGGATCTTCGACAACCACTGCGCGGCGTGTCATGGCCCGGGCGCCCGCGGCCAGATGGAGCTCTTCCCCGATCTCGGCGACGGCGATTGGCAGTGGGGCGGGACCGCGGCGCAGGTCGAGCAAACCATCCTGCTCGGGCGCCGTGCCGTGATGCCGCCGTGGCGCGCGGCACTGAACGAGGACGGCGTCGCCGAAGTTACCGATTACGTGCTGGCGTTCGCGGCCGGCCGAAACCGCGCGCCCGAGCTCGTGCAAAGCAAGATCCGCTACGATCAGTTTTGCTCGGCGTGCCACGGCGTCGACGGCGAAGGCAACGCGCTGCTCGGCGCGCCGGCGTTGAACGACGACATTTGGCTCTACGGTGGGACGCGCGAGGCCGTGCGCGAGTCGATCGCGAACGGCCGCAACGGCGTCATGCCGGCCTTCGGCACTCGGCTCGACGCAACGCAGATCCGCCTGTTGACCGCGTGGCTCACGGCGGGCGCCGCGCTCGAGCCGGCCCCATAGTCCGAGCGAGCGCTCCACGCGTCGCGACGCGTTACAATTCGGGCATGGCCGCTCATCCTCGTGTCACGCTGCGCTACTTCGACGCGCGGGGTCGCGGGCAATTTCTGCGCTACTACTTGTGCGTCCGTAACGTCGCATTCACCGACGAGCGCGTTCCGTTGAGCGCGGATTTCGGCGCGTGGGTCGCAATCCGCGACGACGGCGCGAAAACCGGCCCGTTTCACAAGCTTCCCGTGTTGCACTGGGGAGAATCGACCGTCGCCGAAACGCTCGTCATCGGCGCTTTTCTGCATCGGGCCTCCGGAGACGAAGCGCGGCTTTCCGCCGAGGACAACCTGCGTCATGCGATGCTGACGTCGAGCCTCTACGTCGACGTCATGCTTCCTTTGGGCACGCTGCTCTGGGCCGACGTCGCGTATGCCGGCGTCGACTTGCCCGCGCTGACGACACGGACGCTCGAGCGACTCCACAAGCATTTCGAGCGCTTGGACGCGACGCTCGCCGACTGGCAGTGGCTCGCCGGTGCCAAGACTCGGCCCGTCATGCTCGCGGATTGCCTGCTGTGGGAGGAGCTCGCCGTCGCGGGCCACGTTTTCGGCACGCGCTTGAAGCTCGAGCAGTACGGCACGCTCTCGAAGTTCTATCGCGAGTGCCCCGACCGCACCGTGTTCGAGAAGCTGCTCGCGGACCACCCGTGCCAAATCTCAGGCCGGCCCGGCGAAGCGCTCGCCGTCGCGAATCTGCACAAGATACTCGCGGCGAGCGCCTAGTCGACCGTCGCCGCGGCCGTCGCAAGCTCGACAGCCGAGCTTGCGGCATTGTCTCGATAGTAGGACACGAAGCGATTCGTCTCCGGTGAATCGTACGCCGCGAGATTCTCCGCCCAGCGAAATCCGATGGTTTGAAACAAGAGCCGCGCCTCGACGGTCAATCGACCCGCGCGGCGATCGAGCGGAACGCGATAGCGCACGCGATCGCCGCCCGCCGTGAAGTCGTCGTCGCCGGCGGCAGCGCCGTAGACGCCGACATCATCGTCGGCCGTGCGCTTATCGAAGCCGAGCGGCACCAAGCGATTGTCTTTGACGTAACGCACGCCATGTAGCAAGCCCGTCGTGACGGAATCGCGCGAATCGACCATGACGGACTCGTAGATCTGCACTTGACCGGGTTGCTCTACGACTTCGTAGTGCGGCTCGTAGCGCGAGCCGTCGGCGTCGTTGTCGTTGCCGGCAATGGAGCCGTCAGTGCGCAACGCGCCCGACTCGAACACGACGCGGCCGTCGTCATCGGTAACTTTGACGTGGAGCCATGCACGCCGCGACGGGTAGGCCGTCGGCAGCTTGTGGCCCGCGAGATTCGAAATGGCGATGTCGACGGCGAGGGTTCCACCGGACGTCTGCGCCGATTCGACCGACAGTCTCGCGGCTGAAGTCGCGAGATACTCGCGCGTGCGACGAATCGTGAGCTCGAACTCCTGCGGCAGCGCTTGCACGCCGAGCTCGCCGCGGTACTTGTTGAGAAGGCCGAGCATGAACGCGTTGCCGCCGCGAAACACGTGCTGCGAGAAGCGCGGGCGCGGCTGTCCCTGCACCGAGCTGATCGCCGCCTCCTCGGCCAGCTCCGGCATGTGACAGCTCTGGCAACTGTTCGTGACGCGATAGGCGCTATGCAGCCATTCGAGATACGGCGCCTGCTCCGCGAGCTCGCCGACCTCGTTGCCGGCCTCGTCGAGGGCATGCGTGTACAGCGTATGGCAAGTCGCGCACATTTCCGACTCGAGGAGATGATTCGACTCCGTCGGCACGAACTGCCCAGCCGATTGCATGATTCGCCGGCGGCCCGCGTCGACCGCGTGCGGGCCGTAGATCGTTCTCTGCCCGGGTGGCGCTGTCGTTTCGATCTCGAATCCTCCCGTGAAGCTCATCGGGTCGCCGAAGTTCTCGCTGCGAATCTGGTGGCATACGGTGCACGAGACACCGTCCGAGGCAAGCGAGTACGGCGCGACGACCAAGGCAGTGCCGATGTTCGCGAACACTTGCCCCTTCCCGCCCCGCTGTGCCGCCGTGAACCGGTGCATCGGCATGTGGCAGGTCGAGCATTTGTCCTCGATGGCGGCCTGCGCCGCCGGGTGATCCATGACTTCACGGCGTACGGCCGCGTGCCAATACGGATCGCGTGCGGCGTTGGCCATCATCGACGCGCGCCACGCATATCCGATCGAGATGTCTTGCCCGTTTGCCGACCGCAGATTGCTGTGGCAGGCGATGCACTGATCCGAGGTCAGAAAAAGCTCCGCGTCGTTCCGATGAGGGTCCAGTTCTTGCGCAGATGCGGATGAGACGCTTGCCAGCAGAACGCAAATGGAACTGATAGCGATTCGCGTTTGCATACGGAGTGTCGTTGAGAAGTCGCTGCCTCTCACTATACTTCGACACAAGCTCTTCGCAACGACGCCGCCGATGTCGATTCCTGAATGCTGGTTGGCCCGATACGTCGTGGCATTTCTCCTGCTCGCGCTGCTCCCGCCGTGCTCCACATCGATCGCGCAAACCGATCCAAGCGGTGCCGAGCTATACGAATCGGCGTGCGCGGCCTGCCACGGCAGTGACGGACGCGGGCGGACCCGGTCCGAGCTCGGGTTCGAGACGCCGATTCCCGATTTCGCGGATTGCGACTTCGCTGCACGCGAGCCGGACTCCGATTGGACAGCAATCATCCACGACGGTGGGCCCGTGCGCGGCTTCCACCGGATGATGCCCGCGTTCGGCGAGGCGCTGAGCGACGCGGAAATCGCGGCGACGCTCTCCTACGTGCGCGAATTCTGTCGCAATCCGGATTGGCCCCGCGGCGAGCTCAACATGCCGCGGGCTTTGTTTACGGAGAAGGCTTATCCCGAGGACGAAGCCGTCATCGAGACCACGGTCGTCACGGAAGGCGACGATTCCTTGAGCCACAACTTCCTTTGGGAACAGCGCTTCGGCACGCGCAATCAGATGGAGATCAGCATTCCGGTGACGCGCGTGGATCTCGGCGATCCCGACGGCTGGGAGACCGGCGCCGGCGATCTCGCCATCGGCGTAAAGCATGTGCTTCGCCACAGCGGCGAGCGCGGATCGATCTTGAGCGTCGGCGGCGAGCTCGTGTTGCCGACTGGCGACGAGAATCGCGGCTTCGGCAACGGCACGACGGTATTCGAATCCTTCGTCGCCTTCGGCAAGCTCCTGCGGAGAGACAGCTTCGTCCAAGTGCAAGCAATCGCCGAGTTCCCATCCGACAGCGCACTCGAGGATGAGCTCGTGTTGCGCACCGCGTTCGGCAGGAGCTTCACTCAGGGCGGGCCATACGGGCGCGCATGGACGCCGATGATCGAGCTTTTGGGCTCGCGCGAAATGACGGGCGGCGCAGACACGAGCTGGGACATTGCTCCGCAGTTCCAAGTCACGCTGAATCGACGCCAACACGTCATGGCGGCCGTAGGCGTTCGTATACCTGCGACCGACCGGTCGCAACGTGAGACGATGCTCGTCTTCTATTTGCTGTGGGACTGGTTCGACGGCGGCGTGCTCGAGGGGTGGTAGCGCACCCCGCATCTGCTATATTCGCGGCCCGATGACAGAGCAGCGCGAACCCGGCGACAACTCGATGCTCGCAGCGATCGGCCTGCGTCTCTCCGACTGGTTCGAGAAGTGGTTCCCCGACGCGTTCGTATTGGCGCTCGCGGCCGTGGCGGTCGTGTTCGTCGCGAGCCTGCTCGCGGGCAGCTCCGTGCTCGACACCGCAGAGCGGTTCGGGTCCGGGTTCTGGGATCTCGTCACGTTCACGATGCAGATGTCGATGATCGTCGTGACGGGCTACGCAGTCGCCACCTCGCCGCCGGTTTACGCAGTCATCCGACGGCTCGCGGCGGTGCCGCGCACCGGGCGCGGCGCGGCCGCCTATGTCGGCTTGTTCTCGATGCTCGCCTCTCTCGTGTCGTGGAGCTTCAGCCTCATCTTCAGCGCGTTGCTCGCGCGCGAGGTTGCCCATCGCGTGCGAGGCACCGATTACCGCGCGCTCGGCGCCGCGGCCTATCTCGGCGTCGGCAGCGTGTGGGCGTTGGGATTGTCGTCGTCGGCGGCGCTCATCATGGCGACGCCGGCGTCGTTGCCGGATGCGATCGAGAGCATCAGCGGCGTGATCCCGCTCGGCCAAACGCTCGGGCTTTGGCAGAGCTTGGGTATAGCGACGCTGCTCGTGGTCGTCTCGATGGCCGTCGCCTATTACTCGGCGCCCGGCGCACGCCAAGCTCGCAGCATGAGCGACATGGGCGTCGCCTATACGCCGGCCACCAATGATCTCGGCCAACGGCAAAAGCCCGGCGAGTGGCTCGAATACAGCCCGCTTCTCACGATCGTCGTTTGCGTGCTCGGTTTCGGCTATCTGCTTAGCGAGGTGCTCGCGAGCGGACCGAGCACGCTGTTGCAGCTCAACCATTACGTCTTTTTGTTTCTCATGGTCGGCGTGCTGCTGCACTGGCGCCCGCGGTCGTTCGTGCAGGCGATCGCGGCATCGATCACGCCGGTCGGCGGCGTGCTAATTCAATATCCGATGTACGCCGGCATCGTGCGGATGCTGACCGACTCGGGACTCGCGACGCAGATGTCCAATTTCTTCGTCTCGATCTCGAATGAGCACACGTTCCCCGTGTTTGTCGGCATCTACTCCGCGTTTCTGGGTTTATTCATCCCGTCGGCCGGCGGCAAGTGGCTCATCGAGGCGCCGTATCTGCTCGAAGCCGGCAAGGAGCTCGGAGTGCACTTGGGCTGGGTCGTGCAGACCTACAACGCCACCGAGGCGCTCGCGAACTTGATTCATCCGTTCTGGATGTTGCCGCTCGTCGGCATTCTCGGCTTGAAGGCGCGCGACATCGTCGGCTACTCGATGCTGCAGTTCGTCGTGCACGTGCCGCTCGTGCTGTTTCTCGTCTGGATCTTGAACTATACGCTCAGCTACGTCCCGCCCCTGCTTCCGTGACGATGCGGCGCTTATCGCGCCCTTCTATGGGAGCGCGCTTGGCCATTCCCGTGGGAGCGACGTCCCGTCGCGATTCGTACACTTTCGAATGTGAGCCATGCCCCGAATCTCGCAGCTTCAATGAGGCCGCGGCGAATCGCCGCGGAAAACCGTGCAGCGCGCAAGCTATACACTCGGTATCCGCGCCGCTTACGCCTCCGTGACCGAGCATCACGACCTGGGTTCCGGTCTCGACCGCTCGAAAGTCGGATTCTCGGCGTACGACTGGAACGTAATCACACCGACTGTCGACGCTGGACGATCAACGTGGCAAAGCGTGTACACTGACATGTAGAAGCTCGCCGGCCACGGGCGTCGTGCTTGAGAAGGCACGCGCCGCACGTTGCCCGCTACGCTGCGGCGCTCTCGCGAACGACGATCTCGCGCTCCGGCGCGATGGCCTTGAGCAACTGATCGAGCTTTTCGACAGTGGGGACGGATCTTCCCTGCTCGTAGCGCGCATAAGCGTTTCGTGACCGGGCTCCGAGCCGCTGCGCGACCTGTGTGAGCGACAGGCCGCTCTTGTGGCGCTGCCTCCGTAGCAGAAGGCTAATCATCGTGCGCGAATCATCGCTGCCGATCTCGAATTCGTCTCGGCTCGTCGGATGGATCCGCACGACAATGCTCTTGCGGTCCACCATCGTGACGAACCAATCCGCGATCATGTCGAGGGCCTCTTCCCGTGTTCGTCCTTGAGTCATCGCGTCGAATACGGGGACTTCCGCTATCCAATGCTTCCTGTCCCTGTGGAGTTGCCCCCGGAATCTCATAGTTCAGACACCCGTCTCCATCCAAGAGCACGTAGCCGCTTCTCGAGGTCACGACGCTTCACCGCAAGATACACCTATCCGTCACAAGACCCAGATGCGAGCTGATGAGTCCGAAAGCGAACGGTGCGGTGCGAAAGCTCATGTTCCTGGATTCTCTTGAACCTCGCTGCGCGCGGGACCAATGGAATCGCCCCAGTCGTGTAGAAACGTCGGTCTTCCGCGAAGTCGTCCCCCGCGACATCGGCATACCGCCGCGTGTGCTAGGCTTGCGCCTTATGAGCAGAGCGACTGCGCTCAAGAGCGGCGCGACCTACGAAGATCTGTGCGCGCTGCCGGACCACCTCGTCGGTGAGATCTTCGGCGGCGAGCTTTACGCGACGCCCCGCCCGTCGCTCCCCCATGCCCACGCGGCGTCCGTCTTGGGTGTTGAGCTCGGCGGCCCGTTCCACCGCGGGCGCGGCGGGCCGGGTGGATGGTGGTTGCTGGACGAGCCGGAGCTGCACCTTAGCGAAGACGTCGTCGTCCCCGACCTCGCGGGCTGGCGCCGGGAGCGGCTGCCCGCGATACCCGCAATGCCTTACCTTACGCTCGCGCCGGATTGGATTTGCGAAATCTTGTCGCCGGCGACGGAGACCATCGATAGGTCCAAGAAGCTCGTCGTTTACGCGCGCGAGGGCATCCGCCACGCGTGGCTGATCAATCCCGCCGCGCAGACGCTCGAGGTCCTACGTCTCGAGTCGAAACGCTGGACTATGCTCACGACATACGCGGGCGATGCGACGGTACGTGCGGAACCCTTCGACGCGGTCGAGCTCGAGCTCGCGGCACTCTGGACTGCGCCGTGAGCGGCGATCGGCATAGGCGATCGTGAAGCTCGGCCGCAACGACCCCTGCCCGTGCGGCAGCGGCAAGAAGTACAAATACTGCTGCTTGGGCCCTGAGCGGCAAACGCCGGAGTCTCCCGAAGAGCTCACCTGGCGTCGCGTGAGGCGTGCGACGGAGGGTTTTCCGAAGACGATGATGCGCTTCGTCGCCGAAGTCTACGGAGCCGGAGGCCTCGACGAGGCCTGGGCCGAGTTCATGGTCTGGGAGGAAGACGAGTTCGATCCGGAGTCGCCGCTCGGCGCGCTGTTTCTGCCGTGGATGTACCACTGCTGGGCCCCTGACCCCGACGCGGAGACGTCGGTCGAGGATGCCTCGCTGCACGGTCGTACGCCCACGAGCGAGCTGCTCGCGCGCCGCGGCGCGCGCGTCGATCCGCTGCTCAAGCGCTACCTCGCGGCGTGCCTCGACGCCCGGTTCAGTTTCCACGAGATCCTGCGGTGCGACCGCGGGCATGGATTCCGTACGCGCGACGTCATCACCGGCGAGGAGCACGAGGTCCTCGAACGCTCTGCATCCGCGACGATGCAAGCCGGCGATATCCTGTTCGGGCAGCTCGTGCCGATCGACGGGATCGTGCTGCTCGAGGCGTGCTCGCCGTTTGCCCTTCGCCCCGCGGACAAGATTCCGATCGTCGAGCTGCGCAAGCGCATCGCGTCGGGGCCGGGCAGAGAGCTTTTCCCGCGGGATCTGCTTCGCGAATGGGCCGTCGAGCTCCGCGAGCTCTACCTCGATCTCGTCGCGGAGATCTTGGACCCGACTCCGCCCGTGCTGCACAACACGGACGGCGAGCTCATCCTCCCGCAGCGCGTGATCTTCGACATCGACGGCGCCGAAATCGCATTCGCGGCGCTCGAGCACCTGGCGGTCGGGGAAGCCGAGGAGGATCTCTTGAGCGACGCGGAGCGCGGCGAGGACGGCAAGCTCGTGCGCGTCCGCCTCGATTGGCGGCGGGCCGGCAATCGCATGCACGCGAGCTGGGACAACACGGTCCTCGGTCATCTCGAAATCACGCGGGATCGCCTCGTGGCGGACGTCAACTCGACCGAGCGTGCCGAGGCGTTGCGCAAGATCGTCGAGGACGCGCTCGGTAACCGCGCGCGGTATCGAGGTTCCGAGTTTCCAGTTGTAGAGGAGACAGCGACGGCCGACAACGTCGCCGCCGACGAAGAGCGCAGGAGACTCGCCGAGCTGCCGGAGGTCCGAGAGCACCTCAACCGCATGATCGCCGCTCACTACGAAGACTGGCTCACGCTCGAGATTCCCGCGCTCGGCGACCGCCGGCCGATCGATGCCGTAAAAGAGGCGGAGGGGCGGGAAAAAGTGGAGGCACTATTGCGACAGATGGAGTGCGACGCGCTGCGCATGAGCCCGCCGCCCAATGAAGCGATTCTGAAGCGGGTGCGGGAACGGCTCGGTTTGGGCCAAGCGCTCTGATTTCTGCGGACCGACGAAAAGACTCGAAGATTCAAGCCCGCGAGTAGGAGCCTATGGCTTTGCGTTCGTGCTGCCAAGAGCGGACGTCACGTCCGTACGCGCGAAATCGTCGCCAACGTAAAGCAGCGGCGCGTTCAGTGACTTCGCAAGGGCGTAACTGAAGCAATCGCCGTAGTCGAGACCGCCGCGCGCGCCGAAGCCGCGGCCATACTCGATGCGCGCCTGAAGCGCCAGGCGAGCCTGGTGCGCGTCGACGGACGCGATGTCGATGTCCGCCTCGGGGAGAAGGGCATCGAGGTCCTGCTGCGCTCTCTCCGGCGCCGTCTTGCGCCGTCCGGCGAGGACCGTGCCCACCTCGAGACACGATGCTGCGGACAGGACGCGCTCCCCTTGCGCGGCAAGAGCGGCCGTCACAGCCGCCGCTTCAGACTCATCGAGCAGTATCGCGGCGACCGCTGAAGAGTCGACGACGATCACTCCTTCTCCGCATTCGCCTGGTTCCACTCCCGCTTAGTCACCGGTCGCGTTTCGTAGTCGCCGGCGACGCGCTCGGCGAAGCCTCTCAGGCGCCCCGGCAAATCCTTCTGGGCCGCGCGCGCTTTGCGTACCCGCTCGAGACGTTCCGCCAAGGATTTGTCACCGCTTCGGTCATCGTCTCGCCGGTAAGCCTGCTGAGCTCGCGTGCGAGGCGATCGGCTTCTTTGGTTTTGATGCTGAGAGCCATGGTACGACCCCTACCGATAACGCCGCGCTGCTCGCAGCGATTAACGCGGCAGCTCAATCTCGATTCCAAGCAGGCTCGAAGACTCAAGCCCGTGTTCGCTGAAGATTTGCATATCGCCGTCTTCGCCGACGAGCCAAATCTCGCGCGCACCCGCGGCAAGATACGCCGCTACCTTCTCGTCCATCTCCACGCGCGAGCTCGACGGCGACAGGATTTCGATGCAAAGATCCGGAGCATTCGGCAACGGTGTCGGCATCCCATGACGGGCCATGAATTCCGGTGAGGCCCACGCGACATCCGGAACGCGAACGCCTATCGCTGTTTCTATGGGGCATTCCGTAAACGTCGAGCCTTCGGGTCGAAGTCTTCCGAGCTCCTTGGCGACGAAGGCTTGCAGGAACGCGTGGCGCGTGGTGGCCGGACTCACTTCGATCGCGCCTCGTTCGTTCAGCTCCAGTTTGAACGGAATGTTTGCGAGCAGCGGATCTTCAATCATGCGCAGCCAACGCTCGCGCAATTGTGCCGGCGACAGATGCCGAGCACGGTTTCCGGTTGCGATCGTTGCGTTCATTCGTCGCCTGGGTCATCCGACATGACGGGCATCAAGCTTACGCCCCTGTAGCCGAACGTCACAACCTGGATCCCGGTCTCGACTGCTCGAAAGCCGGATTCTGGACGACCAAATCGAACGTAATCACGCCGACAATCCGGCGAGTTGCGCGGGAATCAGCGATGCCCACATCGGGACTACATCGCCTACGTTGTTTTTAGAAGCAGCGTGGCCGGCAGTCCAGGGACGTACTACTGGCTTTCGCGTCAAAACGCGTCTACGCAAACAGCACCCAGCAGAGCGCGGCGCCGACCACCGTCATCGACAAGCCCCAGGCGAGCAGCTGATTGAAGAGCCGCCGGCTCGCGTCTCCCGCCGGGACGGATGCGATGCACAGCGCGCCGATCGTCGACAGCGGCGAGACGTCGACGAGATGGCCCGCGACGTTCATCGTCGAAGCAAGCGCAAGCGCGCTGCCCCCGCCCAAGTTCTCGATGAGGCCGGGCACGGTCGGCAGGAACGCGGGCAGGACGACCCCCGATGTGCTCGAGTAAGCCGAGATGAGACCGACCGTGACGCCGATGAACGGAATGATCGTGGCCTCAGTCGCCACACTCGTGAGGAGTCCCGTGAAGATCTCCATGCCGCCGGTCCGCTCGAGCAAGCCGATGAGCACGGTCACGCCGCAGACCATGAGGATCGCGCCCCACGGCATGCCCTTGATGGCCTCGTGATCGTCGGCCGCGCGCACGAGCGTCAGCGCGACCGCCGCGGCAAATGCGGCCATTCCGATGTTGAAGTCAAAGAGGATCACGCCGAGGATCAGGAGCCCGATCAGGAGCAAGGTGAGTCGCTGATGCCGGTCCAGCGGTTTGGCACCGTCCTCGACGGCGGCTTCGACGCGGTCCGTCCGCACCAACAACCGCCAACCACCGAACAGCAGATATGCGCCGAACGCGACGATGGCGTGCGCGCCGAGATTGTAGGCCCAGGTACGAAGCTCGAGGCCTCCCAACCCGATCCGCTCCATGATGCCCGTCACGATGATGCCGGTCGGCGCGAGCGGCGACAGCGAGCCCGAGTTGCAGCCGTTGCCTACCATGATGGCCATGAGGAACGGCGAAATCCGCATGCGCAGCGCGGTCGCCATCGCCATCGGCGCTAGCAGTCCTGTCGTCGCGATGTTGCCGGGGCCTGCGGAGGCAAGCGCCGCGCCGAGCCCGAAGTACATGATCGGCACGAGACCCACGCGTCCCCGACAGAGCCGTAGGGCGTTGTGCGCGACGACGTCGAGCGTCCCATTGACGCGCGCTTGGCTGAACAACAGGGTCACGCCCGCGAGGGTGAGAAAGAGATCGACGGGAAATCCGGCCGTGACCTCGCGCAGCGGCAGATCGCCGATATAGACGCCGATCACCCACGCGAACGCGATCGCCAAGAGGCCGACGTTCAAGCGCGTCGTGCAGCTCAAGACGACCGCTACGCCCAAGGCGCCGAGCGTGATGGCGCCCAAGCTCATGCGGCGGAACGGGACCGCCGGATGTGCGCCCTCCAGGCCTCGAAACCTATGGGCAAGAGCGACAGCACGATCACGGCCATGATCGCAAGACCGAAGTTCTCTTTGACGAGCGGCTGATTGCCGAAGAAATACCCGAGCAGGCTGAAGCCCCAGACCCAAAGGAAGCCGCCGCCGATGTCGAACGCGAGGAATCGCGGATAGCGCATACGTCCGACGCCCGCGACGAACGGCGCGAAGGTGCGTACGATCGGCACGAACCGCGCGAGAACGACGGTCTTGCCGCCGTGACGCTCGTAGAAATTCTGCGTGCGCACGAGGTGCTCGTGCTTGATGAAGCGCCCGTGCTCCGTGAAAACGCGCGGCCCGATTGCGCGGCCGATCCAGTAGTTCGTGTTGTCGCCGATGATGGCCGCCGCGGTCATCACTGCGAGAACGGTGCCGATGTCGAGCACGCCCGCGGCAGCGAGCGCACCCACGGCGAACAACAGCGAATCGCCCGGCAGAAACGGCGTGACCACGACGCCGGTCTCGAAGAAAATGATCACGAACAGCAGAGCGTAAATCCATGCACCGTAATCGATCGCGATCTCGAGCAGATAACGATCGACGTGCAGGAACATGTCGATGAACGTTGCCATGAGCTCCATGCGTGCGCCCTTCCCTTATTCGGGAGTCCTATCCGGCGCTACCGCGGCCGGATGCGGTCCCGCTCATTATTTATTGTCTCTTCGGGAACGGCCCGAGCTGCGTCGCGGCGATGACCGCGCTCAGCACGAGCACGACCGCCGCGGCGAGCAATGCGAACGTGTAGTCGCCGAACGAGTCGAAAACCCAGCCCGCGCCGAGCTGGCCGAACGCGGCACCCGCAAGAAAGATCGCGTAGATCGTGCCGTAGATCGAGCCGTACGAGCGCATGCCGAAGTAGCGCGCGACGAGGTAGCCGATCAAATCGACTTCGGCGCCCATCGCGAAACCGAGCAGGAAAGCGGCGACTGGCGCGAGACCGACACCGGCAAACGCCATCGCGACGCACCCGGTGGCCGTGATCGTGAACAGGATCGCGCCGACGTAAGGCGCGAAGAAGCGGTCGATCGTCGCGCCGCTCAAGACGCGCCCCGCAATGACTGCCAGCCCCATGATTCCCGCGATGGAGCCCGCGCGCGCCGGCGTCAGGCCGGCGTCGGTCAGCATCGGAATGATGTGCACCATGAGACCGCTCGTGCCGAGCGCGGCGAAAAAGAACACCGACGCGACGAACCAGAACAACGGCGTTCGCACCGCCACGGGGAACACCGTGCCGGTCTCGGCGGCGATCGCGCCCCCGCCCGCCTTGGCGCGGCCCTTGGGCCGTTCGCGGATCAGGAGACCCACTACCGGGACGGCGCAGAGCACGGCGATGGACAGCGCGAGATAACCCGCCTGCCAACCCTCCTCCGCGACATACGGCGCGAGCAGACGCGGCGCGATGGCCCCGGCGACGCCGGTACCCGCCATCGCGACGCCGAGCGCGAGGCCGCGCGACTTGTCGAACCACTGGTTGATGAGCCGCGAGAAGACCACGGGCGTCGTGCCGGCCGAGACGATCGACAACGTGATCATGAGCGCGAAATAGACGCCGATCGAATTCGGCAGATTGCTGAGCGCGTAGTAGCCCGCGGAAAGCCCCAGCATCGAAACGACGGCGACGAGCCTCAAGCTCACTCGGTCTATGAGAAGGCCGATGAACGGCGAGGTCGCGGCCATCGTCATCGTCGTCATGAGCGTGCCTGCGGAAAGCGCGGTCCGGCTCCAGCCGTACGCCTGCTCGAGCGGCGTGATGAAGACGCCGATGGTATAGAAGAACAGCGCGGCGACGCCGAACGTGACGCCCAAAAGCCCCGCGAGCATGATGGGCCATCGCTGAGTCAGCTCGGCACGCGCGGTTAGCGCGGTTTCCTGGCCGGCCTCGATCGGTATCGCAGCACTCATTAATTTAGTCCCCCTGAGAGCGGATTACGGCTCCGACCGCTAATCTTCGGCGGCAAACGGGGTGCGAGACAAGCGAAACTTGGCTGGATCGCGTCCAAGCTCGCGGCTTCGGAACATCGAGGACTCGTCGAGGCGCTCGGTGCGCGGCCCGGACGCGCAACATCGAGCCGACGGTTTGGCTATACTGCGGCGTCTTGCGACGAGGCAAACGGGAGTTCAAAACAATGCGAAGAAAAGTTATGAGCGCGCTCGCCGTGATGGCGGCAGTGTCAATGTTCAGCTCGGGTGCGACCGCCCAAGGCGGTCCGCCGCGGTTCGCGCCGCTGTTAATGGAAACCGATGCGTTCGAAGATGGCGGCATCGTGCCGCCCAAGTACGCGGGTCGCGGCGAGAACGTCCAACCGGGTTTTCGCTTCTCGAATCTGCCCGAAGGCACGGTGAGCTTCGCGATCATTTTCCACGACATCGACGTGGGACTCCAAGGCGGCACGGGCGACGTACTGCATTGGCTCGCGTGGAACATTCCGGCGTCGGCCGGCGGCATCCCCGAAGGGGGGCTCCCCGAAGGATCCGTGCAGGGCACTAACCTCATGGGCCGGACCACATACTTCGGACCCGGCGCGCCTCCTGGACCGCGTTATCACCACTACGTTTTCGAGCTCTACGCGCTCAATGCCAACCTCGATCTGCCCGAAACCGCCGGCCGTCCGGAATTGCTGGCCGCGATGGAAGGCAAGGTCGTCGGCAAATCCGCGTACGTCGGACGCTTCCGCGGCAGCGAATAACCGGAGTCGGGGGACAGTTTACTCATTTCCAAATTGTAGGAGCGAGCTTCGCTCGCGATCCTAGGAAAGATCGCGAGCAGAGCTCGCTCCTACAGGGGCAGGTTGAGGTCGATGAGCTCGAGGCGCTCTCCGGAGGCCGGATCGAGCTCGACGATGAGACCGATGCCGGGTGCGTAGAATTTGTTCTCCTCGTTGCCGGGCTCGAGCGGCGAGAAGTCGCGCGTCTTGAGACAGGTTCCTGCGCACGACCCGCCCGGCGCCGACTCCGTTGCATCGATTGCGAGAATCTCGATGACATCCTCGGCGTCGCCGTAGAGTAGCTCCTGGCGGATGACGTCGCCGACGTTCGGTGCCGCCGGTATCAGCATGCCCGCCTCGGCGCCGTCGCGCCCCGCCTTCCATGAGCCGTCGACGCTCACGATCTCGGCCTCCTCGGGATCGTCGCCGTCGAAAGTCTCGAGCTCGCGCGAGATCTCGCCGCAGTACCAGACATTGCCGTCGACGTCCTGGGCGAACCAGTCGTCCGTATCCTCACCGGAACCTTCGCTGCTCTCTTCGACGTCGCGCACTACGAGGCAGGGGATGCCTTCGATGAGCTTGATCTCGTCGGTTACCGTCGTTGTCAGGGTTTCCGTAATCG
>DATCIQ010000017.1:0-31000 GCA_036507635.1 Gammaproteobacteria bacterium | reverse complement strand
GACCTCATCGTGTTCATCTATCGCGAGGAGGTCTACGAGCCCGATACACCGCGCCGTGGCGTCGCCGACATCATCATCGGCAAGCAGCGCAACGGGCCGGTCGGCGAGTTCCGCCTCACGTTCTTGGGCGAGTTTACGAAGTTCGAGAACCTTGTGGCCGAGGCGTACGGCGAGGGCGTTTTCTAAGAATCGCGAGCGAAGCTCGCTCCTACAAGCAGCGCGAGCGTCAGCTCAGGAAGAACCCCATCTTGACGCCGGCGAGCTGAATCACGTCGTTGTCGTGCAAGCTCCGCGCTTGCGGGCCGATGCTCATGCCGTTGACGAGCGGGTAGTTGTCCTTCTCGCCGCTTTCCACGTGCACGATGTAGTAGCCTTCGGCGCGCCGCGTGATCGCTGCGACCTGAACGCCGGGGCGGCCGAGAGTCGTCAACGCTTTCGTCAGCAGGAGCTCGCGTCCGGCGAAGGTGCCCGACAGCACCTGCAGCTTCGCAATCGGCAAGCTGACCGCGGAATCCTCGATGTCCTGCGTCGACGTCGGCGCGAACGCCGGCTTCTTAGGCTTGGGCGGAGGCTCGGCAGCGGCTTTCTTGGCGGTGCTGCCGCCCATCGCCGCGGCTTCCGCCGCTTTCGCCGCTTGGGCGACGCGCTTCTCCATCTGGCCGCTCGGCTCGATGACCATCGTCTTCTCGAACTCGTCTTCGGGCTCTTCGGCTTGATCTTCGACGTAACGCAACTGGTGATGGCCGACGGTGATGACGTCGTCGTGCTGCAGCGCGTGCTTCTTGATGAGCTTGCCGTTGACGTACGTGCCGTTCGTGCTGTTCAAGTCCTCGAGGAAGGAATCGTTCAGGATGTTGATGATCAACGAGTGGTGGCCACTCACGGCGGCGTTGTCGATACGGATGTCGTTGTCAGGCAGCCGGCCAACCGTATAACGCTCCTTGGTCATGTTGTACTCAGCCAGAGTTTGGCCATCCAAACTAAGAATCAAACGTGCCATGGCTATTATCCCGATTGCCCAAAAAGGTTGCGAAACTTGGAGAGGATCCCTGCGTCCGCAGGGAATGCATCCTGCACACGGACAAGAACTACAGAAACGTTGTCGCGACCTCCATTGTCGTTCGTCAACTTGATCAGCTGCTCGCCGATCGTTTTCACATCGGTGTCGAACGTATTGATGGTGAGATGAATGTCCTCATCCTCGACCATGTCAGGGAGCCCGTCCGAGCACATCAAGAAATAGTCGCCCTTGCGCGCTTCCACTTCCTGCACTTCCACGTCGACGTTCAAATCGACGCCGAGGGCGCGCGTGACGTAATTGCGGTTGGTCGAGCGCTGGGCTTCCTCCTGAGAGTAGAAGCCGCGGTCGACGAGCTCCTGTAGCAGCGAGTGATCCATGGTTATCTGCTCGAAGCGATTCTCGCGCATCCGATATAGGCGCGAGTCGCCGACATGCGCCACGGAGACCTTGTCGTCATAGAACAGGCATGCCACGAGAGTCGTGCCCATGCCTTCGCACTGCGGTTGCGACTGAGCCGTTTGATGAATGATTTTGTTGGCGCGCGCCACGGCGTCGCGCAGCACGATGCTCTGGCGCATGAGCCGTGTCTTCGGCTCGATCTCATTTCGCTTTTCACGTTTGCAGGCTTCGCTCACGAGGTCGATGATTGTTTTTACCGCGATGCCGCTCGCGACTTCACCGGCGTTGTATCCGCCCATGCCGTCGGCGAGCACCCACAGGCCGATGTCCGGTTGGCTCCCAATGCTGTCTTCATTGTGCTCTCTGACTTTCCCGACATCCGTCAGTGCGACATGGGCAAATTTGCCTTTAAGACTCATATCACTCGAAATCTGCGCGGATCAGCTAGCCCATTTGGGCAGCGACGGCGCGCAACGCGTCGGCCATCTCGGCCCCGGACTGGAACCTGTTCACAGGGTCTTTTGCCAGCGCGGTATCGATCAACGCGTCAGACTGCTCCGGGAGATCCTGGCGAACCTTGGTTATAGGCTGGTGCGGTTCGTTTGCGATCACGAACATGAGCTTGGTCATGGATGCTCCGCGGAAGGGCAAACGGCCGGTCAGGAGTTGGTATACACTAACACCCAACGCGAATAAGTCCGTGTGCCCGTTCACGTTTCTCCCCTCAAGCTGTTCCGGCGCCATAAACGACGGGGTGCCTAAAACGATCCCGGTTCGAGTTCTGCTGACGTCGATTAACCTCGCTATGCCGAAGTCCGTGATTTTCAAACTTCCCGAAACTGAATCATACATAATATTGGCCGGCTTGATATCCCTGTGCACGACGTTTTGGGCGTGCGCATAGTGCAATGCATCGGCCGTTTGCGCTGCCAGCTCGAGCACCAACTGAGGCGGAAGCAAGGCATCGCCTTCGGCAAAGTCGCTCAAGTGGCGACCTTTGAGGTACTCCATGGCGATATAGGCGAGGCCTTGTGCTTCGCCGATATCGAACACCGTCACGATATTGGGGTGGTTGAGGCGGCCCGCGGTCTCCGCTTCGCGGCGGAAGCGATCAGCGGCGTCCACGAGGTCGGCCGTCTCGAATTCCGCCGTCAGATCGATGACCTTGATGGCGAGCAGTCGATTGATCTTAGGATCGCGGCCGAGGAACACTTTTCCCGTCGATCCTTGGCCGATCGTGGCAAGTATCTCGTAGCGCCCTATCGTCGCGAGCGCCGCGCCTCGAATTTGCGGTGCTTCTTGGACCTGCGGCGATTCGGTTCGCGTCGCCGCGACGAGTCGTTGCGCGACGTCGCGAAAGTGGGCATCGACGACCGCGATGCGATGGAAAGTATCCGCCGCTTGCTCGAATGAGTCACTGTGCTGGAGCGCGTGCCCGAGCTCGTAGAGCTCGTCGCGCAGCATCGCAGTCGGCGGCATGCCGCGGTAAAGCCGCCAGGCGCGATCGAGATCCCCGTCGGCGAGCGCGCCGCGCGCCTCGTCGAGATTGGCGGCAGCATCGCGTTTTCCTCCTTGGCGGCGCGGACGCACGGCAATCAATGCACCGCCGACGAGTAGCAGCACGAGGGGCGCGGCGGGCGGTATCCACAAGCTCGCCCCGTAGAAGGCGGCCGCGCTCAAGGCCAGCACGCCGCCCGCACCCGCGGCCGGCAGCGCGGAGCGCCAACGCGCGAGCCTCCGGGGGCTCGCTGCCGTGGCGACGAGACCCAATGAGGCGAGCAGCCAAGCGGCAGCTGTGCCCATCAGGCTCGTGCGAATCTCGATGCCTTCGCGATAACCGGCCACGATGTGGGCGAGGAGATCGTGCGCCGGCAGAGAGCCCAAAGGCGTCGCGTAGGACGGCTCGCTGCGGCCCGCGATGACGACGCTGTGCGCCAGCCGGCCGGGCGCAGCGAGCACGTCATCGGGGCTCAAGCGAGCAAAGGAATCGGCGGCGAAGAAACGCACCCAGCGCTCCGTGTCCGGCTCGTCGTCCCGTGCCGCGAGCGTAGTCGCCGCGGCGAACCCGAGCGAGGGGAGGCGATCGACGTCGCCGATGAACGTGGCGTCCTGCCGGACGACACCGTCCGGCTGCGTCTCGAACCACAGGTGGCCGCCTTTCCGCCAGTCCGTGCGACGCAGCAGCTGATTGCCGAGCACGAGCTCGGTCGGCCCGAGCGACCATTCATTGGCGAGCGGCGTAGGTGGTTGGGCCAAAGTCGAGACCAAGAGGCGCGAGTGACCACGGTGCGCAATGTCGGCGAGCGTCGGGAACCATGCGGGATCCTCGAGGGAGACGATCAGAATGTCGGCGGGTGCGTCGGGCGCGCGGAGTCGCGACCATAGATCGAAGATCTTTCCGTTCGCGCGTGCTGCGAGGTCGAAAGGCGGCAAATGAAACGCAATCGTTGCAGCCAGTCCCAGCAGAATGGCCGATCGATAGCGCCGACTCAGAATGCTCAAACTGCTCATTGATGCACGCCGTGGGACCCAATCGAGTATGCCATGCGGGTTGCGGCGGCCCCTGTGACCTCATACCCACTTTCCAGCGGCTACAAAGGCCGCGCGTTTCGGCTATTCTCGGCCGGCATGGCGAAGAACAAGCCCGTCTATAGCTGCAATTCATGCGGATCGGAGCAACCGAAGTGGCAGGGACAATGTCCGGACTGCGGTGCTTGGAACACGCTCACGGAGTCCGTGCAGACGACCGGCCGCGCGCGCCGCACGCGGGCCTCGAGCCGGCGAGAGACGACTCGTCTCGATGAGGTCGCGGTGGACCAGGTCGAGCGATCGAGCACGGGGCTCATCGAGCTCGACCGCGTTCTCGGCGGCGGCCTGGTGCCGGGCTCGGTCGTATTGATCGGCGGCGATCCAGGCATCGGCAAATCGACGCTGCTCTTGCGCGCGCTCGCCGAGATCGCGGCTCATCAGGCGACGTGCTACGTGACCGGCGAGGAATCGCTCGACCAGATCGCGTTGCGGGCGCGGCGGCTCGGTATCGCCGGCGCGCCCGTGCAACTGCTCGCGGAGACCTGCGTCGAGAACATCGTTGCGAGCCTCGAACGCGACGCTCCCGGCGTGCTCGTGATCGACTCGATTCAGACGCTGTACAGCGAGGCGCTCGAATCCGCGCCGGGATCCGTGAGCCAAGTACGCGAAAGCGCCGCCCAGCTCGTGCGCTTTGCGAAGACACGCGGCGTGACGACGGTGCTCGTCGGCCACGTTACGAAGGAGGGCACATTGGCCGGGCCGCGAGTGCTCGAGCACATGGTCGACACGGTGCTGTACTTCGAGAGCGACACCGGCAGCCGCTTCAGGATCATCCGCACCGCGAAGAACCGCTTCGGGGCGGCCAACGAGATGGGTTTTTTCGTGATGGAATCGGGCGGCTTCAAGGAAGTGAAAAACCCCTCGGCGATCTTCTTGGCGCGGCGTTCTCAGCCGGTAGCGGGAAGCGTGACGCTCGTGACGCGTGAAGGTACGCGGCCGGTGCTCGTCGAGGTGCAAGCGCTCGTCGATCAGAGTCTCACGCAGTCGCCGCGCCGCGTTGCGCAAGGGTTGGACACGCAGCGCCTGGGCCTGCTGCTCGCGGCATTGCACCGGCATTGCGGAATCGCCATCGGCGACAGCGACGTGTTCGCGAACGTCGTCGGTGGGTTGCGCGTCACGGAGACGGCCGCCGATCTCGCGCTGTTGCTCGCGGTGCTGTCGAGCTTTCGGGAACGACCAGTGAGCCAGGATCTCGTCGTATTCGGTGAGGTCGGCCTCACGGGCGAAGTCCGGCCCGTGCCGTACGGCGAGGAACGACTCCTTGAGGCCGCGAAGCACGGCTTTCGCCGCGCGTTGATCCCGCGAGCGAACGTCCCGAAGAAATTCGCAGGTTTGGAGGTCATCGGCGTGGAACGACTCGACGCCGCGCTCGAGCGCGCGTTCGAACCGCCGGCAAACGGATCGCGCTAAATCGGCGGGACGCCGGGAATTACAAATTGCTGGCTGCTTGAGGCTGCTCGTCGGGGAGGTTTTGCGGCAGGCGCACGCGCACGCTCTTGATGGCGTGCTCGGTCGTATCGAGGATCTCGATCGGATAGTTCGCGACCGTGACCTTGGCGCCTTTCTTAGGGATCGTCTCGAGCTGCTCGACGATGAGCCCGTTCAGAGTCTTCGGACCGTCCGTGGGCAAGGCCCAGTTCATCAAGCGGTTGAGTTGCCGCACGTTGGCGCCCGCATCGACGACGAAGCTCGCCGCATTTTCCTGCGTGATGCCCATGTCGGCAGGCGCGGACGAGCGATCGAACTCGCCGACGATCTCGCGCAGTACGTCTTCGGTCGTGATGAGGCCTTGCACGTCGCCGTATTCGTCGACGACGAACGCCGAGCGGCGTTGAACCTGCTGGAAGTTCAACAATTGCTTGTTGAGCGGCGTGCCTTCCGGAACGAAGTAGGGCTCCCGCGTGTGCTGCAATAATCGTTGCTCATCGAGCGTGCCGCTCGCGAGATCGGGCAACAGCTTACGCACTTGCACGACGCCGACGATGTTGTCGACGTCGCTGCGGAAGACGGGAAGGCGATGAAACTCGCTGTCGCGAATGGTCGCAAGGTTATCCTTCCAATCGAGGTCGAGATCCACGCCGACGATGTCTTGCCGCGACACCATGACGTCGTCGACGGTGATCGCGTCGAGGTCGAGGATACTGAGCAGCATGCGCTGATAACGGCGCGGCATCATGACCCCGGCCTCCGCAACGACGGTGCGCAACTCCTCGGCGCTCAGCGAATGCGAGGCGATGAGATCGGGCCGCACGCCGAGCAGCCGCAACACCCCGTTTGCAAAGAGATTGACGAGCCACACGAGCGGGTAAGCGACTTTGAGCAGCGGGTAATAGATGAGCGCCGCGGGCAGGGCGAGTTTGGAAGGATTCAGCGCCGCGATTGTTTTCGGCGCGACTTCGCCGAAGATCAGAATGACGAACGTCAAGATGGCGGTGCCGGCGAGAATCGCGCCTTCGCCGCCGAGGCGGAGCGAAATAATAGTCACGATAGCCGCCGCGGTCAGATTCACCGCGTTGTTGCCGATCAAGATCAGGCCGATGAGGCGATCCGGGCGTTGCAGGAGCCGCTCCGCGACGCGTGCTGCGCGGTGTCCGGAGCGCGCGCGGTGCCTCAGCCGATAGCGGTTGAGGCTCATGAGTGCGGTTTCGGTACCGGAGAAGAACGCCGATAGAACGATAAGGACGACTAGCAGGCCGAACAACACGCCTAAGGGAACGCCGTCGTTCAATGAAGCTCGACTCCATGGCTCGGGGAGCCCACTAGCTTGACCGAATGCGAAACGAAGTGTCAAGGACACGGCCGCGGAGCGCCGCCGCGGCTCTCGCCGCGACAACCGCCGCGCTCCCATAGCGCGTGCTAGGCTGCACGTTCTCGCCGCCGACACGACTCTCGACTCTCATGCTGACGACTTTGACGACACGCTTGAGCGACACGGTCCGCAAGTTGACGGGCCGCGGGCGCATCAGCGAAGAAAACGTCCGCGATACCGTGCGCGAGATCCGTATGGCGCTGCTCGAAGCCGATGTTGCGCTGCCCGTCGCCAAAGCCTTCATCGAACGCGTGCGCGAGCGCGCCGTCGGTGACGAGGTCGCGCGCAGCCTCAACCCGGGTCAGGCGTTCGTCAAGATCGTGCATGACGAGCTCGTGCGCGTGCTCGGCGGTCAGAAAAGCGCGATCGAAGCCAAGGGCCGGCCCGCAGTCGTGCTGCTCGTCGGGTTGCAGGGCGCCGGAAAAACCACCACCGCCGGCAAGCTCGTGCGCCATCTCGCGCCCCAGGCGCCGGGCGACGTGTTGCTCGCGAGCACCGATGTGTATCGACCCGCGGCGCGCGAGCAGCTCGCGCGTTTGGCCGTCGAGCTCGGCGCGCGTTATTTCGAGACGGCAGCGCCGGAACCCGTCGAGATCGCGGTCCAAGCCCTGGCGGAGGCGAAGCGACGCGGTTGCCGATGGCTGCTCGTCGACACGGCGGGCCGCTTGCATGTCGATGATGCGATGATGACCGAGGTGCGCGCGATTCATGCGGCGATTACGCCCGATGAGACCTTGTTCGTGCTCGATTCGATGATCGGCCAGGACGCCGTCAACTCGGCGCGTACTTTCGGCGGGGCGCTTAAGCTGACGGGCGTCATACTGACGAAGACCGACGGCGATGCGCGCGGCGGGGCTGCGCTCTCGGTGCGCGAGACTACGGGCGTGCCGATCAAGCTCGTCGGCACCGGCGAGAAGCTCGATGCGCTCGAGCCGTTCGTGCCGGCGCGTTTCGCGTCGCGCATTCTCGGCATGGGCGACGTCGTGGGCTTCGTCGAGCAGGTGCAGGCGCAGGTGGATCGCGACGCGATGGAACGCGTGGCGGCCAAGGTGAAACGGGGCCGAGACCTCAATTTCAACGATTTCAAGGAACAGCTCGAGCAGATCACGAAGCTCGGCGGCCTCGAGTCGTTGCTCGAGAAGATGCCGGGCATCAAACCGGGGGCCGCCGCCCAAGCCGGGTTCGACGCACGCGTCATTCGCCGGCAGATCGCGCTCATCGACTCGATGACGCGGCGCGAGCGCGTCAATCCCGGCATCATCGACGGCTCGCGCAAACGGCGCATCTCGGCGGGCGCGGGACTGTCCGTGCAAGACATCAACCGGTTGCTCAAGCAGCACAAACAGCTCGCCAAGACGATGAAGCGCCTGGCCAAAGGCGGGGGCGTGAGCCGAATGCTCGCCGCAGCCGGACGCGGTCCGGCGGGGCCGATGCGGCGCCGCTGACGGCGGCACGGGCTCGGCGGGCGGGCGTCGAGGGCCCGCGGCGCCGGAGCCCGGCCCTTACAGTCCGGTTGCAAAACCAGTAGAATTGCGCGCCTCGAGCGAGCGGTCCAACGCGGCCGCTTTAATTTTTCGCAGGATTGCAGATTCTATGGTAACGATTCGACTGTCGCGCGGCGGTACCAATAAGCGCGCGTTCTACCACATCGTCGTGACGGACAGTCGCGCCAAGCGCGATGGCCGCTACATCGAGCGCATCGGGTTTTTCAATCCGAAGGCGACGCCCGACGAGCCCAGCCTCAAGATCGATTTGCCTCGCGTCGATCACTGGCTCGCGCACGGCGCGCAAACGTCCGCTCGTGTGGCGCACTTGATCAAGCAATTTCGGGGTGCCGCGGCAGCCTGAGACGCGCGGCGCGCCCAGCCACGTATGCGGTGAGTGCGAGAGGCGAGAAGTTGGTGCCGCTCGGGAGGATCAGCGGCGTGCACGGCATCAAAGGTTGGGTCAAGGTTCGGTCATACACTGAACCGCGCGAGAACATCGCGCATTTCGGCCGCTGGATCCTCGAGCAGAGCGGCGCTCGGCGCCGAGTCGAGATCGAGGCGAGCAAACGCCAAGAGCAAGGCGTTTTGGTCAAGCTCGGCGGCGTCGACGATCGCGATGCCGCCATCGAGCTGATCGGGGCGACGATCGCCGTCGAGCGCAAAGCGCTCCCGGCGTGTGCTCCGGGCGAGTATTACTGGACGGATTTGGAAGGGTTGACTGTTAGGAACGCCGCGGGCGTGGTGCTCGGCACGATCGATCACCTGGCCGCGACGGCCGCGCACGACATGCTCGTGCTCGAGGGCGACGAGCCGCGTTTGATCCCGTTCGTCGTCGGCAAGACGGTCCGACGGATCGACCTCGAGGCAGGCGTCGTGATCGTCGACTGGGACTTGGACTACTGGGACTAGCGACATGTACCGGATCGGCGTCGTCAGCTTGTTCCCGGAGCTGGTGGAGCCGGTCGCGAAGGTCGGTGTCGTCGGCCGCGCGCGCGAGCGCGGGCTCATCGAGCTGCTCCATGCATCGCCGCGCGACTATACGACGGATCGGCACAGGACCGTCGACGATCGGCCGTATGGCGGCGGGCCGGGGATGGTGCTGCGCTACGAGCCGATGCGCGACGCTATTTTGCATCTCAAGCGGCGCCTGCCGGTGGATAGCATGGTGTTGGTGCTGAGCGCGCAGGGACGCAGGTTCGACCAGGCTTTGGCTCGCGAGCTCGCGCGCGTGGCCGGCATGCTGCTCGTCGCGGGACGCTACGAAGGTATCGATGAGCGCATCGTCGCCGGCGTCGGTGCCGAGGAGATCGCGCTCGGCGATTACGTATTGAGCGGCGGCGAGTTGGCGGCCGCCGTCGTCATCGATGCGGTCGTGCGGTTGTTGCCCGGCGTTCTCGGCGATGCGGCTTCGTCGATCGAGGATTCGTACATGGACGGGCTGCTCGACAGCCCGCAATATACGCGCCCGGAGCACGTCGACGGCTTGTCGGTGCCCGAGGTGTTACTGCGCGGCGATCACGAGGCGGTTCGCCGCTGGCGGCTCAAGCAGGCTCTCGGCCGAACGTGGTTGCGTCGGCCGCAGTTGCTCGAGACGCGCACTTTTACGGCCGAGGAACGCGAGTTGCTCGCCGAGTTTAGAGCTGAGATGGCCGCGACGACCGGCGAATGAAGAGGATCCGTGTATGTCTCGAATGATCGACGAAGTAAACAAGCAACAAATGAAGCAGGACGTTCCGGATTTCGCTCCCGGCGATACGGTCGTCGTGCAGGTGCGGGTCACGGAGGGCGACCGAGAGCGTCTGCAAGCCTATGAAGGGATCGTCATCGCCAAGCGCAACCGCGGCGTAAACTCATCGTTCACGGTCCGCAAAGTCTCGCATGGAGAAGGCGTCGAGCGCGTGTTCCCGATACACGGTCCGGCCGTTGCGGATATCAAGATAAAGCGACGTGGCGATGTGCGGCGAGCGAAGTTGTACTACCTGCGGGATCGAAGCGGCAAGTCGGCTCGCATCAAGGAAAAAGTATAAGCGGGTCATGACGCGCCGCACCTCGCCCGGCGCTCCGCGACAGGCATCCGCCGGCGCGTTTCTCGCGCTCTCGGCGTGCGCGTCGCTCGCATTGACGGGCTGCGCGAACCTCATCGGCTCGATGGCCGCGGATACCTTATCCGCGGCGATCTTGAACCAGAACGATCCCGAGCTCGTCGCCAGCGGTGTTCCCGCGTACCTGTTGCTCGTCGACGGCATGATCAGCCAGAGTCCCGACAGTGCCGATCTATTGGCCGCCGGTGCAGAGCTCTTCGCGCTCTACGGCTCGCGCTTCGAGCCCGATCCCGACCGTGTCGTGCTTTTGACCGCGAAAGCACGTGCGTACGGGGAGCGTGCGATTTGTCTTGCCCATGAGCCCGCGTGCCGGTGGCGGGGCCTCCCTTACGACGAATTTGTGAGTCAGCTCGCCGTAGTGGAGGCCAAGAAGATCGATTATTTGTATTCCTATGCGATCAGTTGGCTCAGCTATCTCGATGCGACGAGCGACGATTGGACCGCCGTCGCCGAGCTGCCCTGGGTCGAGGCGGCGCTCGAGCGGGCTTTGCAGCTCGACGAGGCGTACGAGGACGGAGAGCTGCATGCGTATCTCGGCATTCTCAACGCTTTGCGGCCTCCGGCGCTCGGGGGCCGTCCGGAAGTCTCGCAAATGCACTTCGAGCGCGCTGTCGCGCTTTCGGCCGGACGCAATCTGTCGGTCAAGGTAGAATATGCGCGCCGGTATGCACGCATGATGTTCGAGCAGGACCTGCATGATCGCTTGCTGACGGAGGTGCTCGCAGCCCCCGTCGAGGTGCCGGGGCTGACGCTGTTCAACGTGTTGGCGCAGCAGGAAGCCGAGCAGCTGCTGCGGAGCTCGAAGGAGTACTTCTGATGAGCCAAGCACGGAATCGCATAGCGCCGTATCTCAGCGCATGGATGACGGCGCTGCTCGTCGTCGCGGCAGCGGGCCCGTCACTCGCGGCGGAAATCAAAATCGCCTCGATCGCTCCCGACGGCTCGGAATGGATGCGCGAAATGCGCGCCGGCGGCGAGCGCGTGAGGGACCTGACTGAAGGCCGCGTGGTCCTCAAGTTCTACCCGGGCGGCGTCATGGGCAACGACGCCCAAGTGCTGCGCAAGATCCGCATCGGGCAGCTCCAAGGCGGTGCGTTCACGGCCGGCGGCCTGGGAGAGCGTTATCCGGCGCTCAATTTGTACGGCATTCCGTTGCTCTTCAATTCCCTCGAGGAGGTCGATTACGTGCGCGCGCGTATCGATCCCAAGCTCGCGGCGGGCCTCGCAGACGCCGGATTCATCAGCGTCGGCTTCAGCGAAGGCGGTTTCGCGAACCTCATGGCGAACGAGCCGATTCGGAGCGTCGACGACCTGCGGCGCAAGAAAATTTGGGTGCCTGACGGCGATCAGCTCAGCTATCTCGCGATGGAAGCGCTCGGCCTGTCGCCCGTTTTCCTGCCGGCGACGGATGTCTTGACGGGCTTGCAGACCGGCTTGCTCGACGTCGTGGCCGCTTCGCCCGTCGCGGCGCTCGTCCTACAGTGGCACACCAAGGTCAAGTATCGAACGGAGCTGCCCGTGAGCTACTCGATGGGCGTGTTCGCAATCGAGGCCCGTGCCATGCAAGCACTCGGCGCGGAGGATCAACGCGTCGTACGCGATGTCATGGGCGACGTCATGCTCGGTATCGACCGAACCTCGCGCGAGGATAATCGGCGCGCAGCCGAGGTCTTGACCAACGCGGGCGTCCACCCGGTTGCGGTGAACGATACGGACATAGATAACCTGCGACGCACGATCGAGACGATATATCCAGAGTTGCGACAGCGGTCGGATATCGATGTGGCGATGCTCGACGAGTTGCTCGCGGTCCTCGCGGAGTACCGCGCGGCTCATCCTGACGCGCCGACGCATTCCGATTAGAGCCGTGCTTTGACTCGACTTGCACGGCCACCGTGGTTGATGCGAGCCGAGGCGATCGGGCGTTGGCTCGAGAATGCGTTGCTCGTGACGCTGTTCGCCGCACTCATGTTGCTGGCCGTGACGCAGATCGCTCTGCGCAACGTCTGGTCGGCGGGATTGCCGTGGGCGGACGGCTTGATTCGTATCGGCGTCTTGTGGATCGCGATACTCGGCGCCGTTGCCGCGAGCCGCGACGGCAAGCACATCGCGATCAATCTGGCGCCGCGTTTGCTCCCCGCGCATTGGGGCCGGCGTGTGCTGATCGTCGTCGAGGCGTTCACGGCCGTGGTGGCCGCAATCATGGCTTGGCACGCATGGGCTTTCGTCCGCGATTCCCGCGCGTTCGGCGACGTCATGCTCGGCGACTGGCCCGCATGGGTCTTTCAGGCCGTTTTGCCGATCGGTTTCGGGCTCGTTGCTTACCGCTACCTGTTGCGCGCGTTCGGCCGCATCGTCGGAGAGATCCGATGATGGCACTCGGTGCCGCGCTCCTCTTGTTTGCGCTCCTGGGAGCGCCGCTGTTCGCCGTAATCGCGGCGAGCGCGATGCTGGGGTTCGTCGGGTCCGGTATCGATCTGTCGGTCATGGCAATCGAATTCTTCGGTATCGCGGAGACGCCGGTTCTGGTCGCGATTCCTCTATTTACGTTCGCCGGCTTCCTGCTCAGCGAGGGCCGGGCACCGCAGCGGCTCGTGCGCTTGTCGCAAGCGCTGTTGGGCTGGCTGCCCGGGGGTCTTGCGATCATCGCGCTCGCGACCTGCGCCTTGTTCACGGCTTTCACGGGTGCATCGGGCGTGACGATCATCGCGCTCGGCGCGTTGTTCATGTCGGCGTTCGCCGCGGCGGGCTACGGGCAGCGCTTCAACTTGGGACTCATCACGGCCGGCGGCAGCCTCGGGCTCCTCTTTGCGCCTTCGTTGCCGCTCATTCTGTACGGCGTCGTCGCGGAGGCGCCGATCGACGACCTGTTTCTTGCCGGCATCCTTCCGGGGACGCTCATGCTCGTGGTCCTCGCGCTCTACGCGTACTGGAGCAACCGGCACGTGGGCAGCGATCTTCGCGCGCTGTCGCTCGGCGAGATCAAAGACGCGCTGCTCGACGCCAAATGGGAGTTGCCGCTGCCGATCGTCGTGCTCGGCGGGATCTACAGCGGCTACTTCGCCGTATCGGAAGCGGCCGCCGTGACTGCGCTTTATGTGGCCATCGTCGAGCTCGTGATCCTGCGCGAGATCGCGTGGCATGACTTGCCGAACATCATCCGTGAATCGATGGTCCTCGTCGGCGCGATCCTCGTGATACTCGGGATGTCGCTCGCATCCACCAACTACATGATCGACAGCGAGGTTCCGCAGCGGCTTTTCGCGTTGATCGGCGAGTTTATCGAGACTCCGGCGACTTTCTTCGCGGCGTTGCTCGTCTTTCTGCTCATCTTGGGCGCGATTCTCGATATCTTCTCGGCGATCGTTCTCGTGGTTCCGCTCGTATTGCCGGTTGCGATGCAGTACGACGTTCACCCGGTTCATTTGGGGATTGTGTTTCTCGCCGCGATGGAGCTCGGCTACCTGACCCCGCCCGTGGGCCTCAATCTCTTCATTTCGAGCTACCGCTTCGACAAGGACATTACCGAGGTGTGCTTGGCGACGCTGCCTTTCTTGCTGTTGCTGGCCATCTGCGTCGTGATTATTGCGTATGCACCTGGTCTATCATTGTGGCTCGTGAACTGATCCGCGGAGGCCCGCTAGGCCATGAAAACTCGATTGACGATAGGGCGTATAGCGGCCGCGGTTTGGCGGGGATTGGACCGCACCCGCAGGGTGCTCCATTTGATCCTGCTGCTCGCGCTATTCTTCGGATTGCTCGCGATCTTGACCCCCGAGCTGCCGGTAGTGCCGGGTTCGGCGGCATTGATCCTTTCGCCCCAAGGGGCGCTCGTGGATCAGCTATCGGGCGACCCGTTCGAACGCGCGCTGGCGCGCGCCCAAGGGATTCAAGTCAGCGAAACGCTCCTCAAGGACTTGATCGAGGCCGTACGCCTCGCACAGCAAGATCGGCGCATCAAGGCGTTGGTGCTGCAATTGGACGGCTTCAGGGGCGGGGGCTTGAGCAAGCTCCAGGAGCTCGCCGAGGAGCTCGAGCTTTTCAAGGCAAGCGGTAAGCTCGTCATCGCGATCGGCAACGCCTTCGATCAGAGCCAGTACTTTCTCGCGGCGCATGCCGACGACATCTACATGCATCCGATGGGTCTCGTGCTCCTCGAAGGCTACAGTCGTTATCTGCCGTACTACAAATCCGCGCTCGACAAGTTCTACATCGACTACAACGTCTGGACGGTCGGCGAGTACAAGTCGTTCGTCGAGCCTTTGACGCGCGACGACATGTCGCCCGAGGACCGCGCTGCGAGCCAGGCGTTTCTCGATGCGCTCTGGGCTGCGTATCAAGGCGACGTCGCGGCGGCGCGGGCGCTGCCGGCGGACGGTCTGCAGCGTTATGCCGACGATTTCGTCGACCTCCTGCGTCAAGCGAACGGCGATACCGCGGAGCTTGCGCGAAGCTACGGCCTCGTCGACGAGCTGTTGACGCAGGATCAAGCGCGCGCCCGCATACGCGAGATCGTCGGCCCGAATGAAGAGGGCGGCGACGATTATGCGAGTATCGACCATGTCGGGTATTTGAAGGCGCAAGCGTCCACGCGATTGCCGTTCGACGGCGAGAGCAAGGTCGCCGTCGTCGTCGCCGCGGGCACGATTCTCGACGGCACGCAGCCGCCGGGCGTCGTGGGCGGGGATTCCACGGCGCTTCTGATCCGCCGGGCAACGACCGACGAGAGCGTCGAGGCGCTCGTGCTGCGTGTCGACAGTCCCGGCGGCAGCGCTTTTGCGTCCGAGGTGATCCGCCGCGAGATCGAGGTGTTTCGCGACTCGGGGCGGCCCGTCGTCGTGTCGATGGGCAGCGTCGCCGCCTCGGGCGGCTATTGGATAGCGATGAGCGCCGACGAAATCTGGGCGAGCCCGACGACGCTCACGGGATCGATAGGCGTCGGTGCGACGTTGCCGACGTTCCCGCGGCTCCTCGATCAGCTCGGGATTCACGTCGACGGCGTCGGCACGACCGAGCTCGCCGGGCAGTACGATTTGGCGCGTGCGCTCGGCGACGACATTCGCGAGTACATCGGCCAATCCGTCCGCCACACTTACAGCGAGTTCGTGAGCAAAGTTGCGGCGAGCCGCGATCGAGCCGTGGAAGAAATCGACGCGGTTGCCAGAGGCCGCGTATGGGTGGGCAGCGCCGCGCTCGAGAATGGCTTGATCGACGAGCTCGGCGACCTCGACGACGCAATCGAATCGGCCGCCGAGCTCGCGAATCTCGAGTCCGGCGCGTACGAGGTCGAATATTTCGAGCCGCAGCTCGGAATCGTCGCTGAGCTCATGCTCGAGCTCGGGGCCGCGGCTGCTCCATTTGCGGACGCTTTGGGATTTAGGCCCCCGCTGCCGCCGGAATTGTCGAAGCTGCTCGCGGTCGCAAGCGAGCCGCTCGAGTTTCTCGACCAGCTCAACGATCCACGCGGCATTTACGCATACTGCTTCTGCGACGTGCACTGAGAGCTCCGTGGAAAGGCTGCGCATCGATCGATGGCTCTGGTGCGCGCGCTTCTTCAAGGCGCGCAACCTCGCCGCAACCCAAGTCACAGCCGGTCACGTGCGCGTCAACGGTCAACGTGCGAAGCCGGCGCACGAGATCAAGATCGGCGACGCGCTGACGATCGCGCGAGGCTCGGACGAATGCGAGGTCGTGGTCGCCGCGATCCCCGGGCGCCGCGGACCCGCGCCCGAAGCGGCGAGCTGCTATGCGGAGACCGAGGCATCGCTTGAGCGGCGGCGGCTGCGCGCTGAGCGGCGCGCCGGCGCTCAGCGGTTCGATCCGCCGACGGCAGGCCGGCCCGACAAGCGCACTCGCCGGCTCATACGGGAGCGTCAGCGCGGCGGGATCATTCCGTAACGACCAGCACCTCTGGATTTTTCGGGTAGTCGTAGAAGATCAACGTCGTGTTGCGCGCGCCGATATCGGCCCAACGCTCCGCCGTGGATTCCATGGCGACGACGCCGGCGGTCGGGAGATTGTTGAGCCGCATGTCGGGGACCAACTCATTGACCAGATCCGTGAGGCCGGGGTTGTGCGCGACGAGCAAGAGATCGGAAAAACCCTCGTCCTGCGCGGCGATCACTTGGAGAATAGTCGCGGGATCGGCGAGGTAGAGCGCCGGCTCGACGTGCAGAAACTCGCGCGGGTAGCCGAGCGAGCGGGCGACGATATGCGCCGTCTCGAGCGCCCGTTTCGCCGTGCTCGTGACGATCAAGGACGGCCGAGCGCGGCGCACACGCAGGCGTTCGGCCATGCGAGGTGCGTCTTTCTCGCCGCGTCCCGACAGCGGCCGCTCGTGATCGGCGAGATCCGGGTCACGCCAGCTCGATTTCGCGTGGCGGAACAGGGTTAGACGCTTCACGATTTTGCAACAGTCTGCCAGCGGTAACCGCTAGAACAGCCCGGCCTCAAGGCGCGCTTCCTCGGACATCATCGATTGACTCCACGGGGGATTGAACACGAGCTCGACCTCGGCCGTTTCCACGGTGGGAATGATCTCGAGCTTCTCGCGCACGTCTTGCGTCAAGATATCCCCCATGCCGCACCCCGGCGCCGTAAGCGTCATCTTGATTTGGATGCGGCGCCGGCCGGCTTCCGTGCGCTCAACTCGGCATTCGTAGACGAGGCCGAGATCGACGATATTGATCGGAATCTCCGGGTCGAAGCAGGTCTTAAGCTGCTCCCAGACGACCGACTCGAATTGCTCGGCCGTCGCATCGTCCGGCACCTCCGGAGGCAGTACCGGGTCCTCGCCGATCGCGTCGGCGTCGATGCCCGCGATGCGAAACAGATTGCCTTCCACATATACCGTGAAGCTGCCCCCGAGCGCTTGCGTCACGAACCCCGTCGTCCCCTCCGGGAGCTTGACCTTTTCGCCCGCGGGGATCAGAACGGCGTCGCAGTCGCGCGTCAACGTGACCGGTTCGTTCTGATGGAAGTGCATGGCTTACTCCGTGCTGACCTTGCGGTCCGTTCCGGTCAGGGCTGCTTTGAGCGCGTGCCAGGCGAGGCTCGCGCACTTGACGCGGCTCGGGTACTCGCGAACGCCCGCGAGCGCGGCGAGCTTGTCCATCTCCTCGGTCTCGACGTCCGCGCCCGTCAGCATCGAGTGCACTTTGTCGAACAAGTCGAGCGTCGCACCGACGGAACGCCCTTTCACGCGCTCGGTCATCAGCGATGACGAAGCAACCGAAATCGCGCAGCCCGTGCCTTTGAAGCGCAGATCCTCGATGACGTCGCCGTGCAGCTTCACATACAGCGTCATCTTGTCCCCGCACAGCGGATTGACACCTTCGACGACGCGATCGGCGTCGTTGAGCTCGCCGAAATTGCGCGGGTCGCGATTGTGATCGAGGATGACCTCACGATACAGCTCCCTGAGCTCGTTCAAGCAAATATCTCCACGGCCTTCTCGAGGCCGAGCATGAGTTGGTCGACGTCTTCGCGATTGCTGTAGAGCCCGAACGACGCGCGCGCCGTCGCCGGCACGCCGAAAAACTGCATGACCGGCATCGCGCAGTGGTGGCCGGTGCGAATGGCGACTCCGCATTGATCGACGATCGTGCCGACGTCATGGGCGTGAATGCCGCGCAGCACGAACGACAGCGAGCCGGCTTTGTGCTGCGCCGTGCCGATGACGCGCGACCCCGGGATGGCGGCGAGCCTCTCGGTGGCGTAGGCGAGCAAATCGGCCTCATGGCGCTCGATCGCCGCCATGTCGATTCTCGACAGATAGTCGATGGCCGCGCCGAGGGCGACGGTGCCCGTGATGTTGGGCGTTCCGGCCTCGAACTTGTGCGGCACGGCGTTGTAGCGCGTTTCCTCGAAGGTGACGGACAAGATCATTTCGCCGCCGCCCTGATACGGCGGCATGGCTTCGAGTATTCGGCGCCGGCCGTAAAGCGCGCCGATGCCGGTCGGCGCATAAATCTTGTGCCCGGAGAACGCGTAAAAGTCGCAGTCGATGTCCGCGACGTCGATGCGCTGACGAGGGGCGCTCTGCGCACCGTCTATGAGCACGACGGCGCCGGCCGCGTGGGCCTTGGCCGCGAGTGTTTTGACGGGATTGACGGTGCCGAGGGCGTTCGACACATGAACGATCGACACGATTTTCGTCCGCTCGTTGAGATGCCGCTCGAAAACGTCGAGATCGATCTCGCCCGTGGCCGTGATCGGCACGGGGACGAGCCGTGCACCCGTGCGCGCACAGATCAACTGCCACGGCACGATGTTCGAATGGTGCTCCATCCACGTGATCAGCACTTCGTCGCCGGGCCGAAGCAAGGTGCTTCCCAAGCTCGATGCAACGAGGTTGATGGATTCGGTCGTGCCGCGCGTAAACACGATTTCCTCGGGCTCCGCGGCATTGAGAAACCGGCGTACCTTCTCGCGCGCGTCTTCATAGGCGCGCGTCGCGCGCTCGGCGAGCTCGTGGACGCCGCGATGGATATTGGCGTGATTCATCGCCTGCTGCGCAAGCATGGCGTCGAGAACGGGCTGCGGGACCTGCGAGGAAGCGGCACTGTCGAGATACGCGAGCGGGTGGCCGTGCACTCTTTGGCTTAAACCCGGAAAATCCTCGCGCAAGGCGTGCACATCCGTGATGAGACGCGGAGCGGTACCGCGATCGGCTGCGGCTCTCATGGGCTTTCCCATTCGACGCCTTCGGGAAGGCGGCCGGCGATCTCCCGGATCGCGCGCTCACGCAGCGCCGGCAGCGCGATCCGTTCCAATGTGATGTGCGCGAACGCAAACGTAAGCAAGGCGCGCGCCGCATCGGCGGACACCCCACGCGAGCGCAAATAGAACATCTGCTCCTCGTCGAGCTCGCCCACGGTCGCGCCGTGTGTGCATTTGACGTCGTCGGCGTAGATCTCGAGCTCAGGCTTGGTATCGATCTCGGCCTTCGCCGACAGCAACAAGTTGTCGCTCGTTTGACGGGCATCGATGCGCTGCGCGCCGGGCCTGACGGTCACTTTGCCGCAGAACACGCCGTGCGCGCGATCGTCGACGATCGCGCGAAACGACTCGAGACTCGTAGTCCGGGGCGCCGCGTGATCGACGCGCAGGCTGTTGTCGATGTGTTGCGTGCCGCCGGCGAGCAGTATGCCGAACAAATCGGCCTCCGCGCCCGGTTCCGCGAGCGTCACGTCGATGTCGTTACGGACGAGCCTACCGCCGCGATCGACATAGCCCGTGGTCAGGCGCGCGTCGCGCTCGAGCCGCGCGCGCAGCAGCGACGTATGTACTTGCTCGGTGCCGTGCTCCTGGAGACGGTAGACCGTGAGGCTCGATCCCGGCCCCTGGCTCACCTCGGTCACGACATTGAGCCACCCAGGCGCGGCCTCGGGTGCGTCGACGAAATGCTGCACGACGGTGGCCGCGGCGGCTTCGGCGAGCTCGATGACGATGCGAGGTTGCACGGCGGCCTGGTCGCGCCCCGCGGTTACGAAGACGCACTGGATCGGCGCCGCAGCAACGACGCCGCGCGCGAGCTTGAGCACCGCTCCTTGCTGCACGAACGCCGCGTTCAGCGCCGCGAGCGGGTGCCGTGAGCGCGCGTGGGCGGCGTCGGTGCTACCTTCCGGAACGAACGAGTCCCAGGCGTCGGCGAGGCTTGAGATCGTGACGCCCGGAAGCTCGGCGCGACGCGAAAGCGTCGCGTCGAAATGGCCGTCGATGAACACGAGGCGCGGTCCTTCGAGATCGATGTCTTGTGTCTCGAGAAGCGCCGCGACGTGGGCGCGGAGCTCGGCGTCGGGCGCCGTGGGCACGAAGCTCAAGCGCTCGTTGTCGAGCGGCTTCAAGTCCGTGTAGCGCCACCGCTCGTCGCGGCGCGTCGGCAGCCCCAGCGCATTGAAGCTCGCGAACGCCTCGCCGCGCCACGGTTGCGCCCGTGCCGCGGGGGGCAGGGCGTTCCGCTGCGTTTCCAGATGTTGCTGCAACGAGGCCATGGTCATGCGCTCGCCGCTGCCGTCTCGATCCAGTCGTAGCCGCGCTCGTCGAGCTCGCGGGCAAGCTCGCTGCCGCCCGACATCGCAATCTTGCCCCCCGCCAAGACGTGCACGCGGTCCGGCACGATGAGCTCGAGCAGGCGCTGGTAGTGCGTGATCAAGAGCATCGATCGGTCCGCGCCGCGCAGGCTGTTGACCCCGGCGGCGACGATCTTGAGCGCGTCGACGTCGAGCCCCGAATCGGTCTCGTCGAGCACGGCCAGACGCGGCTCGAGCATGAGCATCTGCAGAATCTCGTTGCGCTTCTTCTCGCCGCCGGAGAATCCGACGTTGATGCTGCGGTTCAAGAACTCTTTTGATATCTGCATGAGCTCCATCTTGCCTTTGATGAGCCGCATGAACTCGAACGCGTCGATCTGCGGCTTGCCCTCGGCCCGGCGGCGTGCATTGACGGCGGCTTTGAGCAGATACGCATTGTTGACGCCCGGGATCTCGATCGGATACTGAAACGCGAGAAACACGCCCGCACGCGCACGTTCCTCCGGCGCCAATTCGAGCAAGTTGCGGCCGAGATACTCGATGCTGCCGGCCGTGATCTCGAAGCTCTCGCGGCCCGCGAGCACTTGCGCGAGCGTGCTCTTGCCCGAGCCGTTCGGCCCCATGATCGCGTGCACTTCGCCGGCGCCGACGTCGAGCGTCAAGCCGTTGAGAATGACCCGATCCGCGACGCGTACGTGGAGATTGTCGATCTTGAGCATTCCTTCTCGCTCGCCCGTCAGCCGACGGCGCCCTCCAAGCTTACGTTCAACAGGTTCTGCGCCTCGACGGCGAACTCCATCGGCAGCTCCTTGAATACTTCGCGGCAAAAGCCGTTGACGATCATGTTCACGGCGTCTTCCTCCGACAGGCCGCGCTGCCGGCAATAGAACAACTGGTCCTCGCTGATCTTCGACGTCGTCGCCTCGTGCTCGACGCGCGCGCTTTGCTCACGCGACTCGATATACGGAAACGTGTGGGCGCCGCACTGGTCGCCGAGCAGCAAGGAATCGCATTGCGTGTAATTACGGGCGCCGCGCGCCGTCGGCATGATGCGCACGAGCCCGCGGTAGGCGTTCTGGCCGTGCCCGGCGGAAATGCCTTTGGAGATGATCGTGCTGCGCGTGTTGCGGCCGATGTGAATCATCTTCGTGCCGGTGTCCGCCTGCTGGTAGTTGTTGGCGACCGCGACCGAATAGAACGCGCCGACGGAATTTTCGCCGCGCAAGATGCAGCTCGGATACTTCCAGGTGATCGCGGAACCGGTCTCGACCTGCGTCCAGGAGATCTTGGAGTTGGCGCCGCGGCAATCGCCGCGCTTGGTGACGAAATTGAAGATGCCGCCGACGCCGTTCTCGTCGCCCGGGTACCAATTCTGCACCGTCGAGTACTTGATCTCGGCGTCTTTGAGCGCGACGAGCTCGACGACGGCCGCATGCAGCTGGTTCTCGTCCCGCATTGGGGCCGTGCAGTTGTGCACGGCGAAGCCCTTGACGAGATAGGAGTGCGGCTCGGTACGCGTCTCGAAGTTGTATACGTAGCCGTCATAAGGTTGCCTGCCGACGCTCATCACGGGTACCAGAAAATAGCGGTCACGCCGAATGGCTCGGCGACTGCGCGTGTTCTTCGCGTAGAACAGCGTGTACCGTTTGCTATGGTGAATCGTCCGGCCGTCTTTTATGTCCTCGTCGAACGCTTCGCGCACGTTCATGTAAGCGAAGATTCCTTGCCGGGACAGCATTTCCTGCAATTGGAACGCGAGCTGGCGCGAAACAGTCATCGCCCGCACGCGTGTCAAGCTCCCGTCGATCGAAATGCTGCCGTCGCCGAGGTAATAGGTGTCGATCGCGAGCTTCTGGCGCGCCGGCGGCAGATCCATGACGGCCTTGCTGAAGCGTTTACCGGCTGCATACTTACCCCCGTGCTCGACGAGCCGGTCCCACAAGTCGTTGGAATAGACGACGAGATAGATGCCGTGGCGTTTACGGTCATGGGTTTGGGGCGGACGCTTGCCTGTGATCCGCTCGATGAGCGCCGTGACGTCATCGGCGAGCTCCTGTTCGTGGTCGCCGAAGCAGATTTCGACGGCCTTGCATCCGTTGAACATGGTTGCGCAACCTTCGGCGACGTAGTAGCCCAGCAGGCGCAGAAAGTCGTCGCTCAAGGTCGCGTCGTCGCGCTCGACTTGATTGATCGGAAAGACCAACAAGTCCCCTGCCTTGAGGTCGCCCGCCGGCACGAAATCGGGCACTGCACGGTCGAGTCGCTTGGGGTCCACGTCCGGCCACCGGTTCCCGCGGCGCAGCGAGCGGCGCACGCTGTCACGGCGGATGGCGAGCACGGGATGCTCGGGGGTGACGTGGAAGCGATTGCCGGGGCTGCGCGGTGTGATGTCGACGAGCTCGCCATGAAAACCGCGGCGCATGATCTTGCCGACGCCTGCCTCCTCGCCGCGTTCGTTCAGCACGAGGTCATCGATCGCGACGTCGCGAATGTTGCGTAGCTCGTCGCCGCAGCTGACTTCCTCCCATTCGGGCAGGCAGCCCTCCAGATAGCTCACGTATGCGCCTTCGTCGGCGATGACGAGCGTGCGCTCGAATTGACCGGTGTTTGCGGCGTTGATCCGGAAATACGTCGAGAGCTCCATGGGGCAGCGCACGCCTTTCGGCACGTAGACGAAAGACCCGTCGCTGAAGACGGCCGAGTTCAACGTGGCGAAAAAGTTGTCGCGATAGGGCACGACGGTACCGAGATATTGCCGCACGAGCTCGGGGTGCGAGCGCACGGCTTCCGAAAACGAGCAGAAGATGACGCCCGCCTCGGCGAGCTTCGCCTTGAACGTGGTGGCGACGGACACGCTGTCGAACACGGCATCGACAGCGACGCCCGCGAGCTTCGCGCGCTCGTGGAGCGGAATCCCGAGCTTCTCGTACGTCTCGAGGAGCTTCGGATCCACCTCATCGAGGCTTTTCGGCCCGTCGTCCTTGCGCTTCGGCGCGGAGTAATAGGAAATCGATTGGTAGTCGATCGGCGCGTAATGAACGTGCGCCCAGGTCGGCTCCTGCATCGTCCGCCAGTGCGCAAATGCCTTGAGACGCCATTCCGTCAGGAACTCGGGCTCGCCCTTCTTCGCCGAGATGAGGCGAATGACGTTTTCGTCGAGGCCGGGGGGCACGGTCTCCTGTTCGATGTCCGTGACGAAGCCGTGGCGGTATTTCCGTCCGACGAGATTCGCAAGCTCCTGATCCGGGGTGGTTGCCATGCGGACTCCTGTTTTCAAGCCCTAGCGGGCCGCCTCCGCGGTGAGCGCGGCCTTGAGATCCGGCGGCGGCAGCGGGTGTGCCTGCATCTGTAAATCCGCGAGGCTGACCTGCTGCAACGCTTTGCGGATGCTCGAATTGATCTTCTGCCACGCGCGGCCCACGCGGCAGAACTTCTCGAGGTCGCAGCAGCTGTTGGCCCCGCTGCACTCGGTGATCGCGACCGGACCTTCCAGGGCATCCAGGATCTCGGCGGCGCTGATGCTCTCCGGCGGCCGCGCCAGCACATAGCCGCCCTGGACGCCGCGCGCCGATACGACGAGGCCTGCTCGCGCCAAGGATTTCAATAGCTTGCTGACCGTGGGCTGGCCGAGATGCGTGGCTTCCGCGACTTGGCCCGCCGACGCGACGACACCGTGCCCCGCAGCGAGCTGCGCGAGCACGAGCGTGCCGTAATCCGTGAGTTTGCTCATTCTTAACATGGCGGAATCCGTCCTCGGGCCAATATAGGACTATTTTAGTACTGATTTGAGCTCGACTGCAAAGGACGACGGCAGGGAGGACGGAGGCCGGATCGGATCAGTGAGCAGCGGCGCGGGGGCGCTCTTCCTCGGGCAGGTAGTCGATGAACTCGCGCATGCGGGCTTCGAAACGCGCGCGCTCGATGGCCGTTGCTTCCGGCGCCTCGAGCGCCAGGCGCAGTTGCGCGATCGCGAGCCGCAGGTCGCCGATCGACGCATAGTACTCGGACATATAGTGATAGGCGCTCACGACGTCGCCCTCGGCGTTCGCGGCGCGCGCGATGAGCTCGATCTGCGCGGGCGTCGGGCGGACGTTGTTGAGCAGGTCGAGCAAGATCGCGTGAGCGCGAGCCGGCTCCGATGCGATCAGCGCATCGGCGTAGCTGATCACGAGCGGAACGTTGCGCGGGGACAGCTCGAGCGCTTCGGCATAGACATCCATGGCCTGCTCGGTGAGGCCCGTGCTCATCAGCGCCTCGGCTTGTCCGATTCGGTACGCGATGATGTGCGGATTCTCGTCGATGAGCTCGCGGAACAGCCGATCGGCCTCGTCACCGCGCGCAAGCCCGATGAGGCTCAAGGCGCGGCCGTAGCGATCGGCCGCCGCGTCGCTGTCGCCCTCGGCTTCGAAGTACGCGAGCGCCTGCTCGGGAGTATCTGCGGACAGCACCCGGAGCCGCGCTTTGGCGAGCGCGTAGCCGACGCTGTCCTCGTGCGGCGCGCGCGGCAGCTGGCGCGCCCGCGAGCGTGCTTCGGCGATGCGCCCCGTGCTCACAGGATGGGTTTGCAGCATCTCGGGGACGTATTGCGACGAGAGGCTCGCGCGGCGCGACAGCTTTTCGAAAAACGCGGCCATGCCGCTCGGGTCGAAGCCCGCCGCCGCGAGCACGTCCATGCCGACGCGATCGGCCTCGGCTTCATGGGCGCGCGTGAAGTTGATTTGCCGTTGCAGCATCGCCGCTTGTCCGGCCGACAACAGCCCCGACGTGGCCTGGCTGCCCAAGTCCGCGGCGGCGCCGAGCAGCACGGCCGCAAGCATCGCGGCCATCGAGATGATGCTCGTGCGCTGATTGTCGTATAGCGATCTCGCGATGTGACGTTGCGTCACGTGCGAGACCTCGTGTGCGAGCACCCCGGCGAGCTCGCTTTCGTTGTCGCTCGCCAAGATGAGCCCTGCGTTGACGCCGATGTGACCGCCCGGCAGGGCAAACGCATTGATGCGATCGTCGCCGACCACGAAAAACTCGAACTCGAAGTCGCCGTCATTGGCTTGGCTCGCAAGCTGTGAGCCGAGCAGCGAGATGTATTCCGTGAGCTGCGGATCTTCGACGACGGCGCCGGCATTGCGAAGCTGCAGCATGACGCTGCGCCCGAGTTGCGCCTCGCGGCTCTTGCTCAGGACGGAATCCGCCGGCGTGCCGAAATCGGGCAGCTCGTTGGGCTGGGCTGCGCACAACCCCTGCCACACGATGGCTGCCGACATGCACGCGGCGAGACTGCGATTCAAACGTCTCACGCGAACCTCCGCGATGCGGCTACTGGTTTGGACTCCGTGCCGATGCCTATGTTCCCTAAAGCTCTTCGGCCGCCGCGAGCACTTCCCGCACGTGGCCGTCGACTTTCACCTTGCGCCACTCCTTGCGCAGCGTGCCCGTCGCATCGAAAAGAAACGTGCTGCGCTCTATCCCGCGTACTTTTTTCCCGTACATGTTCTTGGCCTTGATGACGTCGAACAGCGCGCAGAGCTTCTCGTCGGGGTCGGCAATGAGCTCGAACGGAAAATCGAACTTGGCCTTGAACTTCTCATGCGACGCGAGAGTGTCTCTGGACACGCCGAAAACGTCGACTTTACGCTTCTCGAATCCTGCATGCTGGTCGCGGAAAGCTTGTCCTTCCATGGTACAGCCGGGCGTGTCGTCACGCGGGTAAAAATAGAGCACGAACGCACGGCCCGCTAAAGTCTTGGCCGTGATGATATTCCCGCCGGTCGCGGCGGTGCTGAATGCCGGAATCTTCTTGCCTACCGTGACGCTCGGCATGGTCTTCGAACTCCTAGGAATGCTTGACGGGCTCCATGATCGCGTCGACGTTGAGCTGATCGCAGAAATCCATGAACTCTTCTCTCAAGGCCGCAATGTGCACGGTGCTCGGAATATTGATGAACATTTGCACGGAGAACATGGGCGCGCCCGTATTAGCGGCCGTGTAGCTGCGTGTCGATACCTCGCCGATCTCGACTTTGCGCTGCGCGAAAAATCCGCTCAGGCTGTGAACCATGCCCGGTTGGTCGAGCCCGACGACGTCGACGGCATACGGCAGCAATTCCTTGCCCATACGCCGGGGCTCGGTACGCTTGAACTGCATTGTCATGCCGTTGCCTTCGCCGTACTTGTTGAGCTCGCGCTCCAGTCGACTGATCGTGTGCCAGTTGCCGGACACGAGCAGCAAGATCCCGAATTCGGCGCCCATTGCCGCCATGCGGCTCTCTTTGATGTTGCCGCCGCAATCGAGGATCACGCGCGCGAGCTCGTTGACCACGGCCGTGGACTGTCCGCCGACGGCGGAGATGACCAGAAGTTGTTCCATGCGGCCTTAAGCCCGGTAAAAGGTCAAGTGAATCAGTGTACCCCGAAGCGCAGGCCGCGCAATGCTCGTCGGGTTGCGCGCTCTGGGATGCGCCAGTACTATCGTCCGCCTTTTAGCCTGTGGGTCAAGTCGATGTTGGCAGGTAGCATGGTGGCGCTGGTCACACCGATGGACGCCGACGGTGCCGTGGCCTTCGGCGATCTCGGCCCGTTGCTCGATTTCCACACGGCGGCGGGCACCGAGGCGCTCATCGTCGCGGGAACCACGGGCGAGTCGGCCACGCTCGAGCACGAGGAGCACATCGACCTCATAGCGCGGGCCTGCGAGCTCGCCGACGGCCGGATCCCGATCATCGCCGGCACGGGTTCGAACTCGACTGCACAGACTCTGCGGCTGTCCAAAGCCGTCGACCGGCTGGCGATCGCGGCGTTCTTGGTCGTGACTCCTTACTACAACAAGCCGACGCAGGAAGGCATGTACCGCCACTTCTGCGCGATCGCCGATGCCGTGCAAAAGCCGGTCATCCTGTACAACGTTCCCGCGCGCACCGCTGTCGATTTGAAGCCCGAGACCGTCGTGCGGCTCGCCGCGCACGGCAATATTCGCTCGATCAAGGAAGCGACGGGCGATCTCGATCGCGTGACGCGGCTGCGCGAGAGTTGCGGCCGGGATTTTTTACTCTTGAGCGGCGACGACGCTACGGCCTGCGAGTTCATGCTTCGGGGCGGCGACGGCGTGATCTCGGTGACCGGCAATGTGGCGCCGTCGAGCATGCGCAAGCTTTGCGACGCGGCACGCAACGGCCGCCGCAAGGAAGCAGAGCGCATCGATGCGCAGCTGCAGCCTTTGCACAAGAAGTTGTTCGTGGAAAGCAACCCGATGCCCGTGAAGTGGGCGGTGGCCCGGATGGGCTTGATCGGACCCGGCATCCGCTTGCCGCTCACAGAATTGTCGGCGCAGTTCCACGACGATGTGCGCGCCGCGATGCAAACCGCGGGCGTCGATTTCGCGTCGCCGAGGAGCTCGTAGCCTCGTCATGCCGCGACTCGCCGTCACCGCATTGCTTGTCGTCGCGGCGCTCGCAGGTTGTTCCCGCGAGGGCGGGATGCGGTGTGAGGATCCCGCGCAGTATGCGTCGAGCAACACGATTCCGCCCATCCGCGTGCCCGACGATCTGACTGTGCCGGACGAATCGGACTCCTTGTCGATCCCCGATGTTGCGAGCGCCGAGACGCCCGTGCTTCCGGTTCCGGAGGAATGTCTCGAAGCGCCGCCGGACTATTTTGAGCCCGAGGATTCCGAGTAGGCGCCGTTCCTCTACAATGTACGTGACTCGCCGATAGGGAGCACGCGATGCACGATCGAAGGAGCTTTCTCAAGACGGTCGGCGCCGTGGGGCTGGCCGTCGCGGGTACAGCGTCGGCTTTCGCGCAACCGTTGCGCAAGGAAGTGCGCGTAGGCGGTCGCCGCGTCACGGTCGTCGACGTTCACGCGCATTGCGTATTTCCCGAGGTCGCGGACCTGCTCGCCGGCAGCGCACTCGCGGGGCGCGCGTTTCCGGCCGCTTGGACGCTCGGCCCGGAGCGCATCGCCGCCATGGACGAGCGCGGCATCGACATTCAAGCGCTGAGCGTCAACACGTATTGGTGGTATGCGGCCGACCGGGAGCTCGCAGAGCGCATCGTCGGGCTCCACGATCGACGGCTCGCCGAATGGTGCGACGCGCACACCGATCGGTTTGTCGCGCTTTCCTCGGTGGCGCTTCAGGATCCGGAGCTTGCGGCCGCGCAGCTCGAGTTCGCGGTCCGCGAGCTCGGCCACCGCGGCGCATCCATCGGCGGTCACGTGGACAACGAGCCGCCGACGTCGGCCAAGTACGATCCATTCTGGGCGGCGGCCGACGAGCTCGGCGTGCCCGTCTTCATGCACCCGAACAATGCTTTGAACGTCGTCCGCGAGGGCGGGCTCGACGGGCGCGGGGGCTTAAGCAACATCGTCGGCAATCCGCTCGAGACCACGGTGTTTCTCACGCACATGATCTTCGACGGTACGCTCGATCGTTTCCCCCGCCTCAAGGTATGTGCGGCGCACGGCGGCGGCTACCTGCCTTCGTACCTCGGCCGGACCGAAGTCGCGTGCGCGGTCCGCGAGGATGCGAATTGCGCGAACGCGAAGCCGCCGAGCGCGTATCTCAAGGACCAGATCATGGTCGACTCGATGGTATTCTCCGCCGAAGGATTGCGTCACCTCGTCGCCGAGACGGGTGCGAGCCAGGTCGTCTACGGGTCCGACATCCCGTTCTTGTGGCCGGATACGGTCGACCTCATCGCCGACGCGGATTTTCTTACCGACGCGCAGAAGATCGCGATTCTGGGCGGGAATCTGCTTAGGCTCCTGCGAATCGAAGCTTAAGCTCAAGAGAGAAAGATCGACTCATGGCCATGAAGGACACGGCCACCGGCTACGGCTGGGTCTCGATAGTGCTGCACTGGACTACTGCGGTCGTCATCGTGGTGATGTTGTATCTCGGCAGCTCGATCGTCGGCCTGCAAGGGGAGGAACGCCGGAGCGCGCTCGTCCTGCACACCTCGGTTGCGATGGTCGCGTACTTGATTCTTTGGTTGCGCGTCGTTTGGCGCTTCGTTTTCCGCCATCCGGGCCCGCTGCGCGCCCAAGGCAGATTGTTCTTCGCGATCGGCAAGGCGGTGCACTTGATCACGCTCGTGGCGCTGACGTTCATGCTGGTTTCCGGGCCGCTCATGGTATGGACGAGCGGCGAATCGATTCAGGTGTTCGACTGGTTCGCGATCCCGTCGCCGTTCGAAGCCACCGTCGCCGTCAGCATGTTCATGCACGCCGTGCACCGCTGGTCGGCGATTGCGATTTTCACGGGCATCCTGCTGCATCTCGGCGGCGTGTATAAGCACACGGCTTTCAATCAAGACGGCACCCTCACGAAGATCATCATCCCGGCGAGGGACGCGCCGGGGACCAAGAACTAGGCCGGCGCGCGGAGCGTCGGCTCCCGCGCGGCACCGCATCGTTGCGTACGCGCGACCAGCTCGCTAAGCTCATGAGACACGCTGTCCCAGGAATGACTTATGCGCTCCGGGCCGTTGCCCCTGCTCTTGCCGGTTGTAGCCTCGATCGTCGTCTCGCTTGCGCCCGCCGCAGCGGCCGCGGAGGCGGCGGCAACGGTCGGGCCGGTTCTCTGGCAGCCTTCGATGAACGTGTTTCGCCGGTTCGGCGTCGCAGAGGTAGCCATGTTCGAGTTCTACGGCGACGTGCTCGGCTTCGAGCAGCTTGCGACGCTCAACCCCGGCGCCGGCGTCGGTGTCGCGCGTTTCCAAGCCGGGGGCTCCGAGCTCAAGCTCACGGCGAAAGTGCCCGATCGGGTCTACGTGCCGGGCGGCGTGCGCGACGCGACCGGCGTGCGACTGCTCACGTTCTTTTTCTCCGACGAGCGCGCGCTCGAGCAGCGCTTCGAGCGGCATGGTCTCGCCGCGCCTGAGTTCAAGCCTGCGGGTCCGGACGGACGCCGCTCCGCGCTCGTGACGGACCCCGACGGGCAAGCGGTCGAGCTCGTCGTCGTGCCGGGCGCGCCGGCGGCCGTCTACGAGCAGATCGAAATCGGCTTGACCGTGACCGACATCCAGAAGAGCCGCCCGTTCTATCGCGATTTCGTCGGGCTCGAGGAGCTCGCCCCCGTCCACGATCCCGTCTTCGACACCATGAAGCATTCGTTCCGCCACGGCACGACGATCGTGAGCTTGCGGAGCTTCGGGCGCGGCTTGTCGGCGGACACCGGAAGCGGCGGCATCCAGTACGTCGTGTCGAACGTCGACGTCGTCGATGCGCTCGCGCGCGCGCGCAACGTCTCCGTCGATCAGCCGCTCAGCACGTCGGGAGCGTTTCAGCTACGCACCATTTGGCTCGACGATCCCGACGGCATCACGAACTACTTCGCCGAAACGACCCAAAGCCGGGCGGCGCGCACCGATGAGTGACGCCAAGGACCTCATCGAGCAGCTCTTCAATCGCCCGTCGCGGGGCGGACAGCGGCCGCCCGCGGGCGCGCCGCCGGGTACGCCGCGATTCGCGGCGAAGCCTATCCTCATCGGTTTCGGCCTGCTCTTGCTCGCCTGGGCGGTACTGACGTCGTTCTACACGGTGCAGCCTGAGGAGCGCGCAGTCG
>DATCIQ010000016.1:0-2892 GCA_036507635.1 Gammaproteobacteria bacterium | reverse complement strand
AACGAGGGCAGGGCGTTCGCCTGCTCCCCGAGGGCGCTGCGCACTTGCTCGCTCGAGACGATGCGCGTGGGCGAAAGCGCCACGTTCTGGCGCACGACGTTGTAAAGCTGACGAATGTTGCCGGGCCAGTTGTTGGCAACGAGGAGCTCGACGGCCTCGGGCGCATACACCTTGCGTTGCACGCCGGTCTCCGCGGCCACCTGCTGGAGGAAGTGCTCGACGAGCAGCGGCACGTCTTCGCGCCGCTCGCGCAGCGCCGGCAAGCGAATGTGCACGACGTTGAGGCGGTAGTAAAGGTCTTCGCGGAACGCACCTTTGACCATGAGGTCGTTCAAATCCTGGTGCGTCGCCGAGATCACGCGCGCGTCGACGCTGATGGCGTCCGTGCTGCCGACCGGACGCACTTGCTGCTCTTGGAGGACGCGCAACAGCTTGACCTGCAAGCGCATCGGCATGTCGCCGATCTCGTCGAGCAGCAGCGTGCCGCCTTGTGCGGCCTGGAACAGCCCTTTGTGGCTGCGGTGAGCGCCCGTGAAAGCGCCCTTTTCGTGCCCGAACAGCTCCGACTCGAGCAGATTCTCGGCCATCGCGCTGCAATTGATGCCGACGAACGGATGCTCGCGGCGGCCGCTGGCGCGATGAATCGCGCGCGCGAGCAGCTCCTTGCCCGTGCCGGACTCGCCCGTGATGAGCACGCGCGTGTCGGTCGTCGCGACCATCTTCGCTTGCTGCAACGACGCTTCCATCGCGGGACTGCGGGTGATGATGTCCGCGCTCCAGTCTTCGTCGGTCTTGGACAAGCCGGAGACCTTCATCGCGCGCTCGACGTATTCGAGCAGTTGCTGCTTGTCGACGGGCTTCGTGAGGAAACCGAAGGCGCCGCTCTGGGTCGCTTCGACGGCATCGGGGATCGTGCCGTGTGCAGTGAGCAAGAGAACACACAGGCCCGGTCGTTGCCGCTGAATCTCCTTGAGCAAGCCGATGCCGTCCATGCTTTGCATGCGCAAATCGGTGATGACGAGGTCCGGACGGAAGCGCGGCAGCGCGCCGAGCGCTTCCGCGGCGCTTTCGACGGCTTCGACCTCGTATTGCTCGGCGCGCAGGCGAATACTGAGCAAGCGGAGAAGCCCGGGGTCGTCATCGACGAGCAGAATGCGGCCGCGGCCGCGATCGAATTCCTGTTTCATCGGTCGCTGGCTAATTTGAACCATTTTCACGTTCCCTGATCGATTGTTCGATCGTAGTCAAGGCATTGAGCTTTTGCGTGGCGTCATCGAGCGCGGCACGCAAGCGGCGATTCTCCTCGAGCGCGCTCTGCAGGCGTTGCGTGCTGTCGGCATTCTGCTGCTCGAGCGCAGTGGCTGATTCCTGCCGCAACTGTTCCGCGGTGGCGTCGAGGATCAAGCGCTGTTCGACCTCGCGCAGATGAATCTCCGCGAGGATTCGCTCCTCGGGCAGGAGCCCGGCGCCGCCGAGCAGCACGCTCAAGCGTTGCTGGGCGAGCTCGGCATTGCTGGCGGGATGACCGGGTATCGCGAGCGCGAGAGCGTACTTGAGCCGGTTCGTCGTGGTCGGTGCAAAGTCGGCGCCGTCGGCGGCTTCGCGGAAGATTTCCGCTTGCGTCAGCGCATCGCCGGCGATGAGTTGCCGCATGAGGTCGAGGTAGACGGCGAGCCCTTGGGCGCCGAGCGAGTCATTGCTTATGCCGACGCGAGCCGGGTCATCGTTGGGCGCGTCGCCGCGCGAACCACTGAGCGCGCCGCACCCGACGAGGCCGAAGGCCAAGACGATCGGGAGCAGCTTAAGCATTGACCACCAATACGGGTTTGTCGGTGACACGCCTGAGCGGCAGGCGCACCTGAAAGTGCGCGCCGTGTCCCTTCTCCTTGAGCAGCTCGACGGTTCCACCGTGCGCGAGCACGCACTCGTGGACGACGGAGAGCCCAATCCCCGTGCCGCCAACCGGACCGCCCTGCGGCCGCCTGCCTTGATAGAACGCTTCAAAAATCCGCGGTGCATCTTCGGGCGCGACTCCGGGGCCGGTATCCGCCACGTCGATGATGAGCTGCGGGCCTTGCATCTCGGCTTTGACGCGGATGGTGCCGGAGTCGGGCGTGAATTTGACCGCGTTCGACAGAAGATTGTCGAGGACGAGCCGCAACTTGCCTTCATCGGCGCGCACGGTGATCGGTTTGACCTCGATCTCGAGCTTGATCTTGCGATTCGAGATGACGAGCCGATGCTGGCTCAAGGTGCTGAACACGAGCGGCTTGAGCTCGAACTCCGAGAGCTCGAGTGCCGCGGTCTTGGTTTGCCAGGCGCTGAACGTAAGCAAGTTCTCGATGAGCTTTTGCAGCTTCAAGCTGTTTTCCCTGAGTATTCCCGTGACCTCCCGCTGCTGGTGGTCGAGAGGTCCCACGGAGCCGTCGAGCAAGAGCTCCGTGCCTTCACGGATGTTCGCGAGCGGCGTCTTGAGCTCATGCGACATGTGCCGCAGGAACTTGTTCTTTTCGTCCGTCGATTCCTTGAGCCGGTGGCGCAGCCATTCGAGCTGGCGCCCCAGCGTCTCGATGTCCGTCGGCCCCGTCACGTTGATCGAGCGACTGAAGTCGCCTTTGCCGAGCTCGCGAATCGCGCGGTCGACTTGCCGCATCGGCCGGCCGATGAGCAGGAGAAAGAACAGGACCAGTATCAAAGTGCCGGGAATGAGGGCCGCGGCCTGCCAAGCGAGCGCCCGTTGCGCTCCGCGCGTCGATTCGTCGAGCGCGTTGAGCCGCTCGCTGATGAGCACGCTCATGCCCGTGGCGATGGTGCCGGACGAGCTGTTCATGCGACGGAACCCGTCTGTGACTTGGGACTCGGCGAGAGCCGACGGCCCGCCGAGCAGTGCGC
>DATCIQ010000015.1:0-4496 GCA_036507635.1 Gammaproteobacteria bacterium | reverse complement strand
CCGCCGCGCCGCCGGAAGGTGCACCTGCGGGCTTGCCGAACAATGCATCGAGCTCGCTCCGGGCGCGAGCCTCGGCAGCGCTGCCCGCCGGGTCGAAGGCCGCCGCGCTCGGCTTGAAATAGTCGCAGAAGTTCGCATTCGTTTTGTCGCGCACTTCCGGTGCATCTTGCTCTTTGCACTGGGTTGGGAGGCGCGGAGCGTAGTTCACGCACATGCGGCACACGTGCAGGTGCACGCGGCACTTGGGGCACTCATCGAGCCGCCGCAACGGCAGCGACAACTCCGCCAAGGACTCTCCGCAGCGGTAACAACGCAATGCGCTCATTTGCGAAGCTCTGATTGCTCGATTCGTCTCACTGCCAGCACACTATAGACCCACGCGCGCGTTGCAGGCCACTAGCTCAGTGCAGTCGGAATTCGAGTCTTGGGTCGTCGTCGGCGAGAGCCGCGAGCAACGCGCCTGCGCCGAGCTTGCGCTCGTGCTCGAAGCGCGCGGCATCGCCTCTCTCCAGGAGCACGACGGCGGGCACTGGTTGCTGCGCGTGCGCATGCAGGATGCCGAGCATGCGGCGCGCGAGCTCAAGTCCTATCGCCGCGAGAATGTAGACGCGCTTCGCCCGCTTCCGCCGCCCGAGACACTGGGGTCCGGCTGGTTCGGTGTTGCATCGTTCATCGCCGTATTGCTCATCATCGCCGCATGCGTGCAACGCCTCGCGTTCGGGATCGATTGGTTGGCGGTCGGAATCATGGATGCCGAGCGCATGCTCTCGGGCCAGTGGTGGCGGGCAATGACCGCGTTGACCCTGCATGTGGAGCCCGATCACTTGCTCGCCAACCTGACGTTCGGTGCGTTGTTTACATACTTCGTCGCACGCTACCTCGGCGGCGGCGTCGGCTGGATGGCGATCTTGACGACGGGAGCCGTGGGCAACGTCTTGAACGGCTGGCTATCCGGCGCCGATCACCGCTCGATCGGCGCGTCGACGGCCGTGTTCGGTGCGCTGGGCCTCCTGACGGCGTACACGTGGCGCAGAGGCTTGCCGCGGGGGAGCTCGTTTCGCAGTCGCGTGGCGCCGCTTATCGCGGGATTGGCGCTTCTCGCCTACACGGGCACGGCCGGCGAGAACACCGACCTCGGCGCGCACCTCATGGGCTTCCTGACGGGGCTTGCTCTCGGCCTCGTCGCGGCGCGCGTGGTGATATCGTCGGCCGCGCGCGTCCAGCTCACGGCAGGCCTGATCGCGTGGGCGTCGGTGGCCGGCGCCTGGGCGTGGGGGATCGCGGCGACGTACTGAAGCGGCCGCGCCGCCGGGGCGTCAGTCGAGCACGCTCGCAACGAGATCGAGAAAGTCCTGCTCGTTCTTCACGGCTTCCGTGCGTCTCGCATCGACGGTGTAGCCATAATTGCTTGCCAGGGCCTCGTACTTCGGCCGCCGATGCGCAACGAGCGCGGGAAAGATCCACCGCACGAACTCGTCGGGAACGATTTGCGTCGGACTCTTCACTCCCGTCTTCTCGAGATACTCCTCGAGCTTGGCATCGAGGAACGGCTCTTGATAGTAGAGGGGCTTGGGATCGTCGTTCGCACGCTGCACGAGCGCACGCTCGAGCGCGGCATCGGGGCATAGGTACAGAATTAAAGTGTGCTCGGCGAGCGTGGCGAGCGTGGTTTCGTCGTCGAGCTCGACGATGCTGCCGCCCGCGTCGTTGATGAAATGGTCATAACCGTAGATGGTCTGCGCCTTCTCGATGAACGTGCCGACGTCGCGCATGGCGCCGATCTCGGCTTCGCGGTGCAGCCTTTGTCTCTTCTTGAACTCCGCGACGTCGAGCCCGCCGAGATCGGCGCGGCCGATCTTGCCGAGAAACGTCGCCACCGGCTCGAGATTGTGAAACGTGATGTTGCTCGCGATGTAGATCGAATCGCTGCGCAAAAGGTCGCGCAGGAAATCGATCTGCATCGCTTGGCGCTTGATGTTGTCGAGGATCGGCTCGGCCAGATACTTCGTGCCGATGCGGTAGTCGCCCGAGTAGTGAAACCACTTCGATTTCGGCAGCTTGTCGGCGAGCGTGGTCTTGCCGACGCCCGACATGCCGAGCAGCGTGATCGCCTTGTGCGGCCAAGGCATGAATTCGTCGCGTGTCATTCGCATGCGGGCACCGGTACGCAAACCGTGCGCCGATTATACGTTGCGCGCGCGGCGGCCGTGCCGGCGCAAGCCGCGCCTGACGGAAGCGCTCACGACGAATGATGGGCGCGAGACCGAGCTCGAGCTTGCGTGCGATGACGCCGGAGCTCACTGCCTCCGGAGCGCCTCCATGGGATTCGCCCGCGCCGCGCGGTGGGCCGGCAGGAACGCGGCCGCGGCGGCCGCCAAGAGGAGCAGCGCCGCCGCGCCAAGAAATGTCGCCGCATCCACGGGCTCGACGCCGAACAACACGCCCACGCCGCCCAATCCGCGCGCCACGAGTGCCGCGAGGCCCAATCCGGCGGCCACGCCGAGCGCCACGACGGTGACCGATTCGCCGACGACCATGCGCGTCAAGCGCGTATGCGTCGCCCCGAGCGCCATGCGCACTCCGATTTCTTGTGTGCGCCGCTCCACGCTAAATGAAACCGCTGCATAGATGCCCAAGCCCGCGAGCAGCAACGCGAGCAAAGAGAAACCACTCATGAGCGCGACGCCCGTCCGCGCCGCGGCCAGCCCCGCGCCCACGTGCGCCTCAAGCGACCCCTGCCGCGTCACGGGTAGCGAGGGCCGCACCTCGCGCAGCGCGGCTCGGAGCGCTGGCGTGAGCGCGGCCGGGTCACCCGAGGTCCGCGCGACGACGGTGAACCCGCTCAAGGGAACTTGCTCGGCCGAGAAGTAGAACATCGGCGTCGGCGGCTCGGTCACGTCGCTGACCTTGACGTCTGCGACGACGCCGATGATCTCGCGCCACGCGTCGGGGTCGGCCTGCGGGCGGATCCTCCGCCCGATGGCGTTTCCGCCGAAGTAGAGCCGCGCCGCCGTCTCGTTCAGGACGACCACGTCCGGTGATTCGGGATGGTCAATGGCGGAGAAGGTTCGCCCGGCGACGAGCGGAATGGCCATCGTCGCAAAGTATTGCCGGCTCACTCCCGCGAGCGGCAACTCCACGGATCCCGTTCCCGCGGCCGGCGTGTAGCCTTCGACGACCGTCGTCGACGTGCCTCCGGGCTGCACCGGCAGTCGCGTCGTCAATGCCGCGCGCTCGACACCCGGCAGCGCCGCGATGCGCGCGAGGATCGCCGCGGACACGGCACCGAGTTCCTCCTCGGCGACGCCACCTTGCTGCGGGATCGTGCCGACGATCGCAATCCGTTCGGCGTCCACGCCGAGATCCACGCGCTCCGCGTTCGCGAGGCTCCGCGCCATGAGGCCGGCGGCGACGACGAGCACGACCGACAGCGCGACCTGCGCGGCGACGAGACATTTGCGCAGCAGCGAGATTCGGCTGCCGGCCGAATGCCCATGGCCCTCGTCGCGAAGCGCGGTCACGACGTCCGTCTTGCCGGCGCGAAGCGCGGGAATCAGGCCGAAAAGGAGTCCCGTCGCAAGCGCCGCGAGCATGCCGAACACGACGACGCGGTGGTCGAAGCGTACGTCTAAGCCAACGCCGGTCGGCGTCGGCAGCGGCAGGCTTGGCAGAACTTGTGCCGCGCCGGCGGCCACGGCGAGCCCCGCGATTCCCCCGAGCCCCGCGAGCAGCAGGGCCTCGAACAGCAGCAAGCGCGCGACTCTGAGCCACCCGGCCCCCAACGCCGAGCGCACCGCGATCTCCGGGCCGCGCGCGATGCCGCGCACGAGAAACAAGTTGGCGAGGTTGCTGCACGCGAGCAACAACACGACGGCCGCGAGCACCAGGAGAATCGTCGTCGAGGCGAAGAGCATCCGGTCCAACGAAGGATGGAGCCGCACATCGCCGTACGCGAATACTGTGATGTCACGGCCCTCGTCCAACTCCGGATTGGCCTCCGCGAGGCGCCGCGCCAAGCCGTCCATCGCGGCCTGCGCCTGCACGAGCGTCGCGCCCGGCAAGAGCCTTGCCTTGACCTGATACCAGTGATCTTGCGACCGATCCAAGTTGGCGACGCGAAAGGGTCCGCCGACCGGCGTGCTCGAAATCGAGAGCCAGAAATCCGTGACCAATGCCCCCGCCTCGCCGCTGTAGTCCCGCGGTCCGACGCCGATGATCGTGACCGGCTGGTTGTTGAGGCGCACCGCCCGGCCGACGACGTCCGGATCCGCGCCGAAATGCGTGCGCCACGTGCGGTAGCTCAACACCGCTACGAGCTCGGAGCCTACGACGTCGTGCTCGGGGGAGAACCAGTCGCCGAGATGCGTGCGTAACCGAAGCACGTCGAAGTAGCTTGCGGTCGCGAACTCGATCGACACTTGTCGGGGACCGTCGACGGCGTCCCATCTCGCCTCGCCGGTCGAGGTGGCCGCGACGACGGCGAAAACGTCAGGTAT
>DATCIQ010000014.1:0-2332 GCA_036507635.1 Gammaproteobacteria bacterium | reverse complement strand
GGGATCGGGAAAGCCGAATTTCGCGAGCAGCGCGCGCTCGCGCTTCTCCATGCTTTCGGACTCGGCCGCGGTGAGATGATCGTAGCCGACCAAGTGCAGCGCGCCGTGCATGACGATGTGGGCCCAGTGGGCGTCGAGCGCTTTGTTCTGCTCGCGCGCCTCGCGCTCGACGACTTCCGCACAGACCACGAGATCGCCGAGAGGAGTGAGCTCGCGTGTCGGCACGGACGTGGCCGCGCCGCCGGCGAACGAAAGAACGTTCGTCGCTCCTCTGCGCCGCCGATAGCGTAAATTGAGCGCCGCCGACTCGTCGGCCGCGACGATACGAACGGTGACTTCGCCGCGCGCGCCGCGCAACGCCGCGGCGACCCATTTGCGAATGATTGCGCGCGACGGCACGGCCGTCGTCGAGGCCGCGTTCTGCACCGCGACCGCGAGACGCGGCGCCGTCATTGCGACTCCCCGCGGTTCTCCCTTTCATCCTCGCGCGCATATGCCGCGACGATCTTTTGCACGAGCGGATGGCGCACGACGTCGTTCGGCCCGAAATGCACGAACTCGACGCCGGGAACGTCGTGCAGCACGCGGATCACATGCTTCAAGCCCGATTCACGCCCGCGCGGCAGGTCCGTCTGCGTGATATCCCCGGTCACGACGGCGCGCGATCCGAAGCCGATGCGCGTGAGGAACATCTTCATCTGCTCGATGGTCGTGTTCTGCGCCTCGTCGAGAATCACGAACGAGTCGTTGAGCGTCCGGCCGCGCATGAACGCAAGCGGTGCGACCTCGATGACGTGCCGCTCGATGAGCTTGCCGACGCGGTCGAAGCCCAACATCTCGTACAGCGCGTCGTACATCGGCCTCAAGTACGGATCGACTTTCTGCGACATGTCTCCGGGCAGGAAGCCGAGCCGCTCCCCAGCTTCGACGGCCGGGCGCACCAGCACGAGCCGCCGCACGAGATCCGCGCTCAGCGCTTCGACCGCCGCGGCCACGGCGAGAAACGTCTTGCCCGTGCCGGCCGGGCCGATGCCGAAGGTGAGGTCCGACTCGCGCATCGCACGCGCATACGCGACTTGGTTCGGTCCGCGCGCGCGAATGTTACGGCGGCGCGCGTGAATGATCAGGTCGTCGGGCGCGTCGGTGCCGTCGTAGCTCGTTTGCGCGACGATGGCCATGTGCACGCGCTGCGGATCGAGCAGCTCGTGCTCCGTCGCTTTGAACAGATCTTCGATGATTTTCGCCGCGGTCTGCGCGGTGCTTTCCGGCCCGACGATCTCGAACCGATTGCCGCGACTCTTGATGTGCAGTCCCAGCAAATCTTCGATTTGGTGAATGTGCTCGTCGAACTGGCCGACCAGATTCGCCAAACGTTGCTGGTCGTCGGGTACGAGCACGACATCCGTTTTGTGCTCGGCTGCTTTGACTTCAGGCAACGGACCTCCGTGCCGCATCGCCGGCGAGGCGTCCGCGGAGCGAATTCGGCTGGGGCTCCGTGACGAGCACGTCGACGAAACGCCCAATGAGCTCGGGGCCGCCGGCAAAGTTGACCCAGCGGTTGTTCTCGGTGCGGCCGCTCAACTCGCGGCTCGACCGCCTCGACGTCCGCTCGACGAGCACACGCTGCACGGTTCCGACCATGCGCCGGCTGATCGCGGCCGCTTGCCCGTTGACGAGCGCTTGCAGGCGCTCGAGACGCGCCTGCTTGACTGCGTGCGGCACCGCGTCCTCGATCGCCGCGGCCGGCGTGCCGGGACGCGCGCTGTAGATGAAGCTGAACGACTGATCGAAGCCGACGCGCTCGATCAATGCGAGCGTCGCGGCAAAGTCCTCTTCCGTCTCCCCGGGGAAGCCGACGATGAAATCCGTCGACACTGAGATGTCCGGGCGGGCTCGACGGACCTTACGGATCTTGCGTACATAGTCGGCCGTGGTATGCCCGCGCTTCATGAGAGCGAGGATGCGATCGGAGCCGCTCTGCACGGGCAAGTGCAAGAAGCTCGCTAGCTTGTCGACGTCGCGGTAGGCCTCGATCAGCGCATCCGTGAGCTCGACGGGATGCGAGGTCGTAAAACGAATGCGCTCGATCTCGTCGATAGCCGCGAGGTGATGAATCAGAGTCGCAAGATCCGCGGTCCCACCGCCGCCGTGCACTGCGCCGCGATACGCGTTGACGTTCTGCCCGAGCAGCGTGATCTCCTTGACGCCGAGCTCCGCGAGCCGGCAAGCCTCGGCGAGGACGTCGTCGAGCGGGCGGCTCAACTCCTCGCCGCGCGTGTACGGCACGACGCAGAACGTGCAGTACTTACTGCACCCCTCCATGATCGACAGG
>DATCIQ010000013.1:0-4127 GCA_036507635.1 Gammaproteobacteria bacterium | reverse complement strand
CTCGTCGAGCGTGAAACTGTGGTTTTGCGTGCCGTGGCACTCGATCTTGATCGCGCCCATGAGACTCGCGATGCGCCCCGTCGTCTCCCAGTCGAGATCGCGCAACAGACCGTACAGGAGACCCGCCCGGTACGCATCGCCACAACCGGTGGGATCTTCGACGGCTTTCGGCCTGGCGGTCGGTATGTCGTATTGCCCATCGGACGTGTAGACGGTCGATCCTTCCGCACCGCGGGTCACGATCAACGCATCGACTTGGTCCGTGAGATCGGAAACGTCGAAGCCCGTGCGGTCCTTGAGGAGCTGCCACTCGTAGTCGTTGACGGTGACCCACGTGGCTTGCTCGATGAAGCGACGCAGGTCGTTGCCGTCGAACATCGGCAAGCCTTGACCGGGGTCGAAAACGAAGGGTATCCGGGCCGCGGCGAACTGCTCGGCATGCTCGATCATGCCGGTGCGCCCGTCGGGCGAGACCATGCCGATCTTCACGCCGCGCGCATCCGCGACCTTGTTGAGCTCGGACCGGTTCATGGCACCGGGGTGAAACGCCGTGATCTGATTGTCGTCGAGGTCGGTCGTGATGAATGCCTGCGCCGTGAAAACGTCGTCGAGGACACGGATGTGCTCGCGACGAATGCCTTGGGCTTCGAGCCGCTCGCCGTATGGGCCGAAATCCTGGCCGACCGTCGCCATCGGCAGCGGATCCTCGCCCATGAGCTTCATGTTGTAGGCGATGTTGGCGGCGCACCCGCCGTATTCCCTGCGCAGCCGTGGGACCAGAAACGCGATGTTGAGGATGTGAATCTTGTCCGGAAGGATGTGATTCTTGAACGAATCCTCGAACACCATGATGTTGTCGTACGCGACCGAGCCGCAGATTAGAGCTGTCATGGCATCGCTCTCATGGTTGATCGGCTACCTGCAATCGGCCTTGAGCGCTTCAGCCTTGTCGGTGCGCTCCCAGCTGAACTCCGGACGGCCGAAATGGCCGTACGAGGCCGTCTTGCGATAAATGGGCTTGAGCAGGTCGAGCATCTTGATGATGCCGTACGGTCTCAAGTCGAAGTTCCGGTTGACGGCCGCGACGATTTTCTCCTCGGACACCTTGTTCGTGCCGAACGTCTCGACCGTGACCGAAGTCGGCCGTGCGACGCCGATCGCATAAGAAACCTGCACCTCGCACCGCTCCGCGAGCCCCGCCGCAACGACGTTCTTGGCCACGTAGCGCGCCGCATAGGCGGCCGAGCGGTCGACCTTCGACGGATCCTTGCCCGAGAACGCGCCGCCGCCGTGACGTGCCATGCCGCCGTAGGTATCGACGATGATCTTGCGGCCCGTGAGCCCGCAATCGCCCATCGGCCCCCCGATCACGAAGCGTCCCGTCGGATTGATGTGAAAGGCCGTATCCTTGCTGACCCATTTCTTCGGCAGCACCGGCTTGATGACTTCTTCGAGGATCGCCTCGTGGAGGTCCTCCTGCGAGATATCCGGCGAATGCTGCGTCGACAGGACGACGGCCTTGATGCCGACCGGCTTGTCGTTTTCGTATTGGAAGGTGAGCTGGCTCTTCGCATCCGGACGCGCCCAAGGAAATGTGCCGTTCTTGCGTAACTCGGCGTGCTTTTCCAAGAGCAGATGCGAATAAATGATCGGCGCCGGCATCAACGTCGGCGTCTCGCTTGTCGCGTAGCCGAACATGAGCCCCTGATCGCCCGCGCCCTGCTCCTCGGGAGACTTCCGATCCACGCCCTGGGCGATGTCACGCGACTGCTTGCCGAGCGCGTTCAGCACGGCGCAGGTATTGCCGTCGAAACCTTTGTCGGAATGATCATAGCCGATATCGAGGACGACTTTGCGCACGATCTCCTCGACCTCGATGACGGCATTCGTCGTGATCTCGCCGGCGACGATGACCATGCCGGTCTTCGTGAGCGTCTCGCAGGCGACGCGGCTGGCCTTGTCCTGCGCGATGATGGCGTCGAGGATGGCGTCCGACACTTGGTCGGCCATCTTATCCGGATGGCCTTCCGCCACCGACTCGGACGTAAATAAGTATGACTTGCTCATCGTTGGTTACCTACTTTTGAATGACAACGTCTCTTGTGCAAAGCAAAATTTCATGCGGCGACGTCGAAGCCGGTTGCCTGCCGGTTCAGCTCGAACCGGCCGGCGAGCACGGCATTCACCCAGCGCGCCGTTTTGAGCACGCCGCCGAACGCGAAAAAGTGAGCCTTCACGAGGCGTGACGCCGGGTGCGTCGCCCGGTGGCGGGCGAAGTGCGTGATGAGCTCGTCCGGTGCCTGCGTGCGGAGCAGATTCGCGGTCGTGCCCGTGCGCATCATGAGCATGCGAGCCGAGGATCCGATGCCGCACATCATCGCAAACTTCGCAAGCTGGCGCAGCGACGCGGGGCCTGCCATCCCGACGTGAATCGGCAGTTCGATGCCCGCTGCCTGCGTCGTTTGTTCCCACGCGGTCACGGCCTCGGGATCGAAGCCGAACTGCGTCACGATGCGGATGCGGAAGCTCGCGTTCTTCGCAAACGCCGCCTTGGCGGCAAGAGCCTGCTCGACGCGCGGCGCGCCGATCGCCTTGCTGCCTTCGGGGTGACCTGCGACGCCGACCTCGCGGAATCCATAACGGCCGAAGAAGCCCGTCTCGAGCACCTCGAGGCTGCCGTCGAAGGCCGCATTCGGAACGGCGATGTCGCCCGCGATCACGAGCGCCTCGTCGACTCCGAGGTCGCGCAATGCGGCAAGCGCCCGCTCCAAATGCTCGCGACTCTCGAGCTTGCGCGCAATGATGTGCGGAACCGGCGCGAAGCCTTGCGCCTTGAGCTGCCCCGCAAACTCGACGACCGCGTCGATCGACACGCCGGGCGGATGGGCCACGTATACGGATATCTTTGGCGGCAGCACCGCGGGAAACTCGCCGAGCTGTTTGACGTCGTGGGGCGTCGCCTCGATGGAATACCCCCGGAGGAACGCAACGATCGCGTCCTGCACAGCGTCCCGAGACATCGCAACGGCTGCGTTCATTGCTTTCTCGACACTACGAAGCTCTCGTCGTTAAACCATAGGCCCTTGTATTTCTTGAGAATCGCCGCCGTGTACTGCAGGTAGTCGGTATTCGCGAGCACGGGCTCCAACCGCTCGTCCTCGATTTGATTGACGTAGATCGACGCGTTCCACGCCGCGAACAGGGTCGAAGTGCCGATGCTCTGCTGCACCTCGCTCGGCAACGTGTGCATCTCATAACGGAAAATGGCTTTCGAATCCGAGCCTGAAATGAAATTGAAGTTGCGCGCGTCGCGCCCGAGCTCGTCGCGCAAGACCTTGATGAGCTCGTGGCGGTCGACTTTGAAGGGATCCTCGTTGGGCCACACCTTACGAATCAGCTCGAGCGCCGGGTCTTCGCCGCACGACTGCACGGCGAGCAGCCGCCCCGCGGGGCCGAGACTGCGGGTGATCGGTCCGAGCACTTTCTGGACCTTGAACTCCGCGCTCATGCGGGCACGCCACGGCTGCGAAGCGATCGCCAAATCGTAGCCGCCGCCGACCTGGCCGGGCTTGGGGATGACGCTGTCGAGCATAAACGAGTGATCCTTGCGATAGATCGCGAGCACCGATGGCCGGACATACATGGGGTTGCCCGTTTTCTCGCTCGATCGAACCTGCCAACCCTCGACGAGAAATGAATCGAGCGCGGCGAGCTGCTCGCCGTACTCATACGCCGTGTCGCCTTCCAGCGTGACCTCCCGCCAGTTGAGCGCCGCGGCGCTGTTGACGCTGCGCGGCCTGAGCCACGGCGCCTCGGCGTAATAGAGGTTCGTGATGACGAGCACGGTCGCCGGATGTTCCATGAAGCGGTCGGGCAGCTTCTCGAGAGACAGCCGCACGTCCTCGAGGCTGATCTCCTTGCCGACGATGAAGAACGGAATGATCGGAAAGCGCCGATGCATGGCGCGCATGACGTGGCTCAGGACTGTGCCGTCGCCCATGCCGGCGTCGAACACGCGCAGCGCCGGCGGCCTAGGCCTGAGCTGCGCAAGCTCGCGCGACGCACGCTCCGCGACTTTGCGCTTCTCGTTCGTGGTATTGACGAACGCCAAGTATTTCTGGCGGTTG
>DATCIQ010000012.1:0-8489 GCA_036507635.1 Gammaproteobacteria bacterium | reverse complement strand
CGAGCTTTTTCGAGCAGCGGGGCGGGCATGACCGTCGCGCGGATCCGAAACGGCACGTGATCCTCGACCTGCGCCTTGGAGGACGGTGTGTCTTCGCCCCAGACGACCGTCACCTCGGTGCCCGGCGTCGCGAGCTCGGTGTCGATCGTGCCGAGCGACAGGATCGCGCGCTCGTTGGCCGAGTAGCCGGTCCAAGTCGACAGTCCGACCACCTTGCCGTTCTTCTCGACGCGGTCGGCATGGAACGTGTCATAGAGCGACATCGGCAGGTTGATGAACTTCGCGCCTAAGCCCTTGTGGAACATCGAGCCGTAGGCGGCGGCGGTGTCGTCGCCGTTCCAAACGAATGTGACCTTCTTGCGCCGGCCGGTCTTGCCTCCGGCGGCCATTTTCTCGAGAGCCTCGCGGCCGATGAAGTCGTGATCGAAGCCGATGATGCGACCGTAGTCGAGCTCGTAGGGCGTGAAGTAATAGTCCTCGATGTTTTCCGAGTGGAAGCTGCCGCCGAGCGGTGCGGTCGTCTCATAGGCATTCTCGGTCAGCCATTCGCGATAGGGCTTCATCTTTACGCCCGAGTAGATCGCAGGCAGCGGGCGCGGCAGCCAGCCGGATTCGAGCGCGTTGGTATAGTAGGCGCGGCCACCGACCTGGATTAAGCCGTGCTTCTTTCCGGCCTCGAGCAGTGCCGCGTGAACGACGTCGTTGTCCTCCCAGGGCCCCCACATCTCGAGGCCCGGCTCGCCTGCCATGCCGTGGCGCAGCGCTCGAACTTTCCTGCCGGCTATTTCGAAGCGGGTCATGTGGAAGAAGCGCAGCTTCGGCAGTTCCCGACGTGTTGCCTCGCGGATGACGTCCATCGCGCCGGGACCCTGGACCTGGTAGCGGTACAAGACCGGATCGCCTTTTCGATAAAGGGAATTATCGTCGCGCCAAAGCGCCACGTCGTAGCCGCCCGTGACGGCGTGATAGTGCATCCAGTTGATGGACGGCGGAATACCGACAGACTGATATTCGTCCGTTTCGAGGTGGAAGAGGATGTTGTCGCCGATGACGTAGCCGTCGTAGTTGACTGCCACGAACTGCTTGGCCATGTCGACGGGAAAGTTCGCAACACTGTTGACGGCGAGGTTACTGATCAGCTTGAGCGCATCGGGGCCCTTGATGTTCAGGTCGGCCATGTGGTGCGACTGGTCGTACAGGACCGCGGTGCGGCGCCAGGCCATCTGCTCGTCGCGCCAGTTCGTGAATTCCGGCACCACGCGCGGCACAACGGCGGGCGGCGCCTTCGATTCCCACAAGAGCTTGACCGGGCTGCCCGCTTTCTGGATTGCCTCTTCGAGATTCCTCACCATGTTGTCATCCTGAGCCAAAACGTTGTGGTTGGAGATTGCCGGAGTCCGCTCGAACTAAAGCTCACGGCGCTCTATCCGCCCGGCGATATGGTCCGCCTGACGAATCGCGAGGGCGACGATCGTCAGCGTCGGGTTCGCCGCGCCGCTCGAGCTGAAGACGCTCCCGTCCGACACGAACAGATTCGCGATGTCGTGCACTTGCCCGAATGCGTTCGTCACGCCGTCATCGGGACTTCTGCTCATGCGCGCGACGCCCATGTTGTGGCAGGCGAGCCCGATGCCGCGGCTCGCGATCACATCGCGGCCGCCGATCGACTCGTAGAGCTCCGTCGTCTGGCGTATCGCGTGCTCCTGCATCGCTAGGCTATTCGGATGCATTGCATACTCGATGACAGGCACGGCAAGGCCGTAAGCGTCGCGCTCGGTCGCGTGGAGCGTGATGCGATTGTCGGGCTGCGGAGGGTCCTCGCCCGTGATGAACACGCCCGCGAGGCGCGTGAATTTTTCGACGCGCTCCGCGACAGGCTGGCCCCATCCGCCCGTCACGCTCACGACGCCGAGGGGGTAATCGCTCGCCGTCTCGATGATGTACCCGCCGGCGAAGCCCCGCCCGGGCCGGTGGTACTGCTCGTCGAGAATGATGCCCGACTGGCGCGTTCCCTTGTGATAGTTGACGTCGCCCGGCATCACGGCCGAGATGAGGCTCGTCACGTGGCGCATGTAGTTCCGTCCGAGCTGCCCCGTCGAGTTGCCGAGCCCGTTCGGAAACCTTGCCGACTCGGAATTCAAGAGCAACCGCGTCGTCTCGACGACGTTGCCGGCGACCGCGACGGCACGCGCGCGCTGCTCGTGCATGACGCCGTTGGCGTCCGCGTAGACGACGCCGGTGACGCGGCCGGCGGCGTCATGATTGATACGGAGCGCGAGCGCCTCGGTGCGGAGCTCGAAGTGCTCTGTCGCTTCGGCCTTCGGGATCTCGGTATAAAGCGTCGACCATTTCGCGCCGATCTTGCACCCCTCGTGGCAGAAACCGATCTGCAGGCAAGCCGGACGCCCGTCACGCGCGACGGAATTGATCGCGGTGCGCGTGCTCGTGATCTCGGTATAGCCGATCGCGCGCCCACCGGCCGCGAGCACTTTGTAGTTGCTCGTCTCGAACGACGGCGGGATGCCGTGCGTACCGGTCACACCCATCTTGTTCTCGGCGCGGACGTAATAAGGCTCGATCTCTTCGAACGCGATCGGCCAATCGATGAGCGACGTCCCGTCGAGCAGGCCGTAGGTCGTCCGCGGCCGCAATTCGTGCGGCCGGATGCGCGGCGTGATGGCCGACCAGCGCATCGTCGTGCCGCCCACGGTCTTACAGAGCCAGACGGGCGGGCCGATCCGCGGATCGTTCCAACCCATGCGCTCGTCCATGACGGCTGGATCGTTCTCGACGTCGGCGAGCGTCAGGCGCGCGCCGGCCTCGACGCATACGACGTCGAGACCCTTCTGCGCAAGCTCGTTCGCGAGCGTGCCGCCGCCCGCGCCGGACCCAATGACGACGACGACCGAAGCGTCGGCGAGCTCGTATTGGCGCGGCATCAGTCGGTCTCCGGCAACCAATCGATGTCGCCGGCGCCCCGGTTCAAATATCCACCGCGCTCGAACGACGGACCTTCGTAGCCCAGCATCTCCCAGACGGTCGGGTGGTTGTAGAGGCGATCGCGAACCGCCATCTGGATTGTCGCGAAATAGGGCTCCGCTTCGATCGCGCGCAAGGCTTCGACCTGCACCGCGGTGTCGAGTCCGACGAAGCGGCCCGACTCGCCGGCGTCGAGCGCAGCTTCGGCGGCGGTTACAGCGGCCCGTGCCGCCTGTCCCGCCGCCACCGACGTGAGCGCGTCGTTCAGTACCTCCGCGTATACCTCGTCGGGCAGCCACACGTGCGGATAAAGCCGGCGTGCCATCTCGACGATCGACGGCAGCTCTGCGGCGTCGAGCCGCGCATTACCCTGCGCCCACGCGCGACATACCGGCAGCCCGGCCGTGCTTCCGCATAGACCGATCGCGGCGACGAGGAACCGGCGCCGGGTCGTTACGGTCTCGTTCATAGGTCCCCCGCTCTCGTGCCTTGTTATCGTGTGCGATCCGAGATCGCCCATTGTAGAGAAAGTGGCGTGGGTTGTCGTAGCCAATGCCGCGCTTCCGCTCCGTCCGTTGGGCCAGGACTCGCTGTGCTAGCATCCGGCCAACGGCTGAGGAGATCACAGTGCGCAGCAGCTTCCTGACGACGTTCGCCGCGGTCCTCGTCGCCGCGACCGCGGACGCGCAGGATGCGAGACCGATGACACATCCCGATGACGCGGCCGATCCGTACCTTTGGCTCGAGGACATCACGGGCACCGAGGCGCTCGACTGGGCACGCGCGCAGAATGCCCGCGCGCAGCAGGAGCTCGAAGCGGATCCCGAGTTCGCGTCGCTGCGCGACGACTTGCTCGCGATCCTCGACTCCGACGAGCGGATTCCGTACGTCACGAAGCTCGGGGAGCACTACTACAACTTTTGGCGGGATCAGGAGCATCCGCGGGGGATCTGGCGCCGCACAACGCCGGGCGAATACCGCAAGCGCGAGCCCGCCTGGGAGGTCATCATCGACGTCGATGCGTTGAACGAGGCGGAAGGGGAAACGTGGGTCTGGCACGGCGCGGACTGCTTCAAGCCCGAGCGGCCAGGGCAACCGTATGAGCGCTGCCTCGTCGCGCTCTCGCGCGGCGGCGCGGACGCGGACGTCACGCGCGAGTTCGACTTGACGACGAAGGCCTGGGCCGCGGACGGCTTCTTCCGGCCCGAAGCCAAGGGCGCGCTTGGCTGGATCGATCGCGACACCGTCTACGTCTACACCGACTTCGGCGACGACTCGCTCACGAAGTCGGGCTACCCCCGCATCGCCAAGGTATGGCGGCGCGGCACGCCGATGGAGTCGGCCGAGATCGCCTACGAAGGACGCCGCGACGACGTGGGCATCGGGGCCTTTCGCGACGATACGCGCGGTCACGAGCGCGATTTCGTGAGCCGCGCGATCACGTTCTATGAGGACGAGCTCTATCTGCGCGATGCCGAGGGCGGGCTCCGCAAGATCGATGCGCCAGATTCCGCTCGCAAGTCGGTGCACCGCGATTGGCTGCTGCTCGAGCTTCGTGAACCTTATACCGCAGGCGCGCAAAGCTTCCCGGCGGGCACACTACTCGCCGCGCGGCTCGACGGCTTTCTCGCCGGCCGGCGCGACTTCGAGGTGCTTTTCGAGCCGACACCTACCGCGTCTCTTGCGGGTTTCGATTGGACGCGAAATCACCTGCTCTTGAATGTGCTCGATAACGTCCAAAACCGCATCAGCGTGCTGACGCCGCCGGCAGGCAGCGCATCCGATGCGACATGGTCGAGCGAGCCGTTGACCGGCGCGCCGGCGTCGGGATCGTTGGGCGTCACGGCCGTCGATGACGAGGAATCCGACGAGTACTTCTTGACCGCGACCGACTTCGTCACGCCGACGACGCTTTATCTCGGCAACGTCGGCGGCAGCGCAGAGAAGCTCAAGGCGTTACCCGCGTTTTTCGACGTCAGCGGCCTTACGGTGACTCAGCGCTTCGCGCGGAGTGCGGACGGCACCGAGATTCCTTATTTCCTCGTCGCGCGCGCGGATCTTCCGCGCGACGGCGGCAATCCCACGCTCCTTTACGGCTACGGCGGGTTCGAGGTCGCGCTGACGCCAAGCTACAGCCCCGGCGTCGGCCGCGGCTGGTTGAGTCAAGGCGGCGTCTACGTGGTCGCGAACATCCGCGGCGGCGGCGAGTTCGGTCCGCGCTGGCACCAGGCGGCGCTCAAGGCGAATCGACACAGGGCCTATGAGGATTTCGCCGCCGTCGCGCAAGACCTCATCGAGACTCGGATCACGGGACCCAAGCGGCTCGGCATTCAGGGCGGCAGCAACGGGGGTCTCTTGGTCGGCAACATGTTGACGCAGTATCCGGAGCTTTTCGGCGCCGTGGTCTGCCAAGTGCCGTTGCTCGACATGCGCCGCTACCACGAGCTGTTGGCCGGTGCGTCGTGGATGGCGGAATACGGCGATCCCGACGATCCCGAGGAGTGGGCGTTCATCCGCTCGTTCTCTCCGTATCAGAACGTGCGCGACGACGCGGACTATCCGCCGGTGCTCTTCACGACGAGCACGCGTGACGACCGCGTCCATCCGGGCCACGCGCGTAAGATGACGGCACGCATGGCCGCGCAGGGGCACGAGGTCCTTTATTACGAGAACATCGAAGGCGGGCATGGCGGCGCCGCCGACAACCGCCAGCAGGCTTACATGCAAGCGCTCGCGTACACGTTTCTCAAGCAGCGGTTGATGGGACTCGATCGATGATCACGAGACGAGAAGTCATTGGTTCTGGGCTCGCCGTGTCGATGCTCGCACGCACGTCCGTTGCCAGCGTTTCGAGCGCCGATTCGCAGGCAAACTGGCTGCCTGTGCCGTATTTCGTCGCCGATGAGCGATTCGGCGCAGCGCACGAAGCGTCCCACGCGGCGGCCGGCAGCGGAGCAGCGATCATGACCTTCCCGGGGGACGTCACCGCGTTGTACGAATCGCTCGACCTCGCGTGGCGGTCGGCGCGCTTCGCCGTTTCTGGCATGACGACCACGGCAGCACTCTTCGTTCTCGAGCGGCTCGCCTGGGAGCGTGGGCTTCGCACTGCGTATCGCGGCGTTCACCGGCCGACGAGCGAAGGCTCGATGCGGCACGAGCTCGCCGGATCTTCAGAGCTGTTACGTCGCTTGGCCGGCGAGCACGATTCTCATTGGGCTTCCCGTGTCGGGCGCGAGCTCGCGTGGTGGAGCCCCGCGAAAGCGTCAGGCGGCGAGGCAACATTGCTATCGCAAATGCTTCCGTGTGCGCACCGCGCGACCCTCGTTTCATGGCTGCTGACCCCAAAAGACGACCGCGCGCGCACAGCGCGCAAGTAGCTACGGAGTAATCGCAATGGCAGTCCTGCCCCCGAACGTGAGCGCCGAGAATTTTGCGAGCGCCGTGCGCGAGCTCGCCGGCGCTATCGGCGACGATTGGGTCTTTACGTCGGAGGAGGACGTGGCGCTCTATCGCGACCCTTACTCGCTCATGCGCGACACGGAGCGTGAGTCGCTGGCATCGGCCGCGGTTGCGCCGTCGTCCGTCGAAGAGGTGCAGCAAGTCGTTCGGATTGCGAACAAATACAAGACGCCGCTCTATCCGATCTCGACGGGCAAGAACTACGCCTATGGCGGCGCCTCGGCGAATTTGAGCGGCAGCGTCATCGTCGATCTCAAGCGCATGAATCGTGTGCTCAAAGTCGACGACGAGAGGAACTTCGCGCTCGTCGAACCCGGCGTGAGCTATTTCGACCTCTATCGCTACATTCAGGAGCGCGGACTCAAGGTTTGGATCGACTGCGCCGACGTCACCTGGGGCGGCTTGGTCGGCAACGCGCTCGACCGCGGCATGGGCTACACAATGCCGTTTTACAGAGACCACGCGAACGCGGCCTGCGGCGTCGAAGTCGTGTTGGCGAACGGCGAGGTCATGCGGACCGGCATGGGCGCGTTGCCGAACGCGGACACGTGGCAAGAGTACAAACACGGCTTCGGACCGGATCCTTCGGGACTTTTCCCGCAAGGCAACTTCGGCATCGTGACCAAGATGGGGTTTCGGCTCATGCCCCAGCCGGAGCACTATCGCACGGGACTCATCCGAGTCCCGAAACGCCGCGACCTGATCCAGGCGATCAAGATCGTCAACTATCTCTCCGATTCCCACATGATCGGCGAGGTTTTCTACGAGAGCCCGTTGCGGGCCCTCTTGGGCGATGCGGGCTTCCGAGCGGCCGTCAACCGGCGCGGCGGAGCCGACGAGGCCGAGCTCGACCGTTACGCTGCGGACAACGGCTTGAGCTCATGGCAGGTCGAGCTCCAGTTCTATGGGCCCGAGGCGACGTGCCTCGCGAATTGGGAATACGCCAAGGAACGGTTCGCGCGCGAGATCCCGGGAGCTGCGTTCGTCGAGGGCGAGAGTCTCAAGGTGCCGTTGACGGAGGAGCAGCTGCTGAATCCGACGACCTCGTTTCGAAACGGTCTCTGGCACCGAAAGGTGAGCCAAGGGATTCCCGAGATGTCGGCGTGGTCTCTCGTCGGCACCCGATCGCCGCAGAATCCCGAAGGCCAAACCGTTGCGCATGCGGGCTTTTTCCCGGTCATTCCACGGTCAGGGGAAGCCGTCTTCAAGGCGCAGCAGGTGTTCGGCGACGCGTTCGCGGAGCTTGGGCTGCCGCCGTTCAATTCGGCGTTATCGACTCCGCTCGTCTGGGCGATCTTCGCGTACCAGATGACTTTTCCGCTGCCTGACGATAACGAGCGGCTGCATCGCGCGCTCGTGAGACTCGTCAACGTTGCCGCCGAGAACGGTTGGGGCGACTATCGAACGCCGCCGTTCCATCAAGATCACGTGTCCGACACGTACTCTTTCGGCAATCACGCACTACGGCGGTTCAACGAGACGCTCAAGGACGCGATCGATCCGAATGGCATCCTTGCTCCCGGACGCGGGGGCGTCTGGCCGAGCAATTACCGCCAATTCCGTTACGAGTGGGGCGACGAGGCATGAGGCGGGCGCGTGTCGCACTGATCGCTTTGACCGCGCTCACGAGCGCGGCCGCCGGCGCGCAAGAGTCGCAACCACTCGCGGAACGCGGCGCTTCGCTCTACGCAAATCATTGCGCGCCTTGTCACGCATCCCGCCCGGAGGGGTCGTCGGCTCCGATGCTCCCAGGAGTGCAGTCGCTTTCGCTCAAGTACGGAGGCTCGGTTTCGCCCTATATAGAGGAGAGGCGGGACCTCGCCAATGCGGAGGTGTTGAAGCTCCTCCTCCGCGAGGGCGCCGGCTCGATGCCGCCGTTTCGCAAAACCGAAGTTTCGGACGAAGACATCGCGGCGATTGCCGCGTATCTCGCGCAAACGTCCTCTGACTCAGTGAGGTAAGCTCCCGGCTGTGCCGGGGGACTCACCCGGGTTTGACCTTTACGGCGGTCGCCCGTGAATCTCGTGATCTCCGCCAAGAGACAAGAGGTT
>DATCIQ010000011.1:0-12216 GCA_036507635.1 Gammaproteobacteria bacterium | reverse complement strand
TCAGCAGCTCGAGAATTACCCGCGCGCGCTCGCCGCCATGCAGCTCGCATACTCGGCCGGTCTCCTCACGGAGGACAGCGACATCCGCAGGCTCGCGGATTTGCTCGTGTACAACAACATTCCCTACCGCGGTGCCCAGATTCTCGAGAAGGGTATCGAGGACCAGACGCTCGAGCGCGACGCCGCGCTCTATGAAAAGCTCGCCAACTGCTGGATCGGCGCGGGCGAGATGGACAAGGCTCTGCCGCCGCTCGAGCGCGCCGCGCAGCTTGCCGACGACGGCAACCTCTATGTACGCCTCGCCGAGGTGCACACGCAGCGTGAGGACTGGCCGGCGGCCGCGACTGCGCTGCAGAGCGCGCTCGGCAAAGGGGGCTTGAGAGATACGCAGGGCGGACAGCTCCTCATGGGCGTGGTGCTGTACAACCAAGAGCAGTACCGCGAGGCGCGCACGTGGTTCGAGAGAGCGCGCACGTCGGAGCGCCATCGGAATATGGCCGGCACGTACATCCAGGCCATCGATTCGCGGGTAGGGCGGTGATCATGACTCGTTCTCGTCTCGCCGGGCTCGCGCTCGCCATGACCTTGAGCTTGGCGCTTGTGCCGGGCGGCGAGGCGCAACAGCAGCCGCAGCAGCAGCCCCAACCGCAGCCGCAGCAGCCCCAGCGGCCGGAGGGGCCACGGGTTACGCTCGAGGGCCTCGCTCCGCTGATTCGGGAATTGCGCGAGAGCGAGGCTGAGCTTGCGCAGCGACGCGAAGCCGAGTTTCGCGCCGAGCTGCAAAGGCAGCAGCGGCTGGCACGCGAGGCTGAGACACGCCGCGATAGGGCCGAGGCGCGCGGTAACGAGCTCGACCGTCAGTGGCAGGCCAACGACCGGCGCATCGCCGAATTGTCCGAGCTCCTGACTCAACACCAAGGCAACTTGGGCGAGCTCTTCGGCGTGACGCGCCAAGTCGCGGGCGACGCGGCCACCACGCTCAGCCAGTCGCTTTTGAGCGCCCAGTACCAAACGCCCGAAGGCACCGAGGAACGCGCGGAGTTCCTGGTCCGCTTGGCGGCGGCGCGCGCGTTGCCGTCGATCTACGAGCTCGAGCGCCTGTGGTACGAGCTGCTGCGCGAGATGACCGACGCGGCCAAAGTCGTGCGGTTCGAGACGGAGGTGTTGTCGACGGATCCGGCGGCACCGGGTGAGACGCGCCCCGTCGTGCGCGTGGGGCCATTCACGGCCGTCAGCGGCGGCGAGTTTCTCGGCTATCTGCCGAGCCGGCGGACCGTGTCGCTGCTCGAGGGGCGTCTGCCGCGCGAGTTTCGCACCGTTGCACGCGAGCTCGAGGACTCGCCGCCCGACAGCGGCTACGTGCCCGCGATCGTGGACATGTCGCGCGGCTCGCTGCTCGGGGTTTACGTGCAACGCCCCAACTGGCTCGAGCGCATCGAGAGAGGCGAGGTCGTCGGATACGTGATCGTCTCGGTCGGCATCCTCGGCGTCGTCCTCGCGCTGTTCCAGTACGCCTACCTCATCGTGACGGGCTTCGCCGTGCGCGCGCAATTGCGCAATCTCGATCGGCCCGCCAACTCGAATCCCTTGGGGCGCGTCTTGTTGGCCGGGAAGTCCGCCGCCGCGCGCGGCGGGGACATGGAGCTTGCGGAGCTGCGCATATCGGAAGCGATTCTCCGCGAGACGCCGAAGCTCGAGCGCTTTCAGTCGTTCCTGCGCCTGGCGGTCGCCGCGGGTCCGCTGCTCGGGCTCATCGGCACCGTCGTCGGCATGATCATCACGTTCAAGGCGATCATCGCGTCCGGCACGAGCGACCCGCGGCTCATGGCGACCGGCATCGGGCAGGCCATGATCGCGACGGTCTTAGGGCTCGGAATCGCGATTCCGCTCCTGTTCATCAACGCCGGGCTCGCGGTGTTCTCGCGCAATATCACGCAGGTGCTCGACGAGCAGGGCGAAGTGATGATGGCGAGCCATGCACGATCCCGCAAGGACGGGGCGGCGTAGCCGCTAGACGACGAGCACGGCAAGCACGACGGCGCCCAGCACGAGGCGATAAATCACGTACGGCAACATGCCGAAGTGCGTCAGCCACTTGAGAAAGTAGTGGATGCACAGGAACGCCGTCACGGCCGACAATACGGCGCCGAGCACGACCGAAGTCCAATCGAGCGTCGGATCCCGGACGATGATTCTCGCGACCACGAGCGAGCCCGCCAGCGCCGTAACGGGTATCGACAATAGAAAGGAGAAGCGCGCCGCCGTTTGCCGCGACAGCCCGGCAAGCATGCCGGCCGTCATCGTGATTCCCGATCGCGACGTGCCCGGCACCAAGGAGATGGCCTGAGCGCAGCCGATGACGAGGAAGTCGCGCCAGGTCATTTCATGATCGCCGCGGGCGCCCGCGCGGCGGTCCGCGATCAATAACAGGAGCCCAAAGCCGATGGTCGTGGCTGCGATGAGCGTCGGTGTCCGCCACGACGTCTCCACGAGATCGCGCACGAGCAGGCCCACCATGCCGACGGGAATCGTCGCGACGATGATGCCCCAGGCGAGCGTGCTCTCGCCTTGAGGCTTGCGCGCGAGCAGGGAGGCGATCCAGTCGCGTATGAGCCGCGCCACGTCCGCACGGTAATAAATCACGACGGCTGCAAGCGTGCCGACATGCACGGCGAGGTCGAAGCCCAAGCCCTGATCGGGCCACTCGAGAAAACGCGGGATGAGGATCAGATGCCCCGCGCTCGAGATCGGAAGAAACTCGGTGATACCTTGGACGACGGCGAGGACGACGATCTGAAATAAGGTCATTGCGACATTGTCTCGCGATGGGCGAGATACAGATAGATCGCCGGCACGACGAACAACGTGAAAGCCGTGCCGATCGTCATGCCGGCCGCGATGACGAGACCCATCGAGAACCGCGCGGCGGCGCCGGGGCCGCTCGCTGTGAGCAGCGGGACCATGGCCATCACGAGCGCGGCCGTCGTCATGAGCACGGGGCGCAGCCGGATCGCCGCCGCTTGCTCGATCGCCTCGCGCCTGGAACGCCCCTGCTCGCGCAGCCGATTCGCGAACTCGACGATGAGGATACCGTGCTTCGAGATCACGCCGATCAGCGTGACGAGACCCACTTGGGTGTAAATGTTGAGCGTCGTGAGGCCGAGCGAGACGAAGAGCATCGCGCCGCACACGGACATCGGCACCGTCACCAGCATGATGATCGGATCGCGGAAGCTCTCGAACTGCGCCGCGAGCACGAGGTAGATCACGATCAACGCGAAGAAGAACGCGAGCGTCAATTGCGCCCCTTCGGTCTTGAATTGCCGCGATTGGCCCGCATAGTCGATCGAGTAGCCGGACGGCATGGATGCCGCGGCCGCTTCCTCGAGCACCTCGAGCGCCTCGCCGAGCGTGACGCCGGGGCGCGCGACACCCGAGATCGTGACGCTGTTCAATTGCTGGAAACGCTTGAGCTGCTGCGGCTCGACCGTTTGCTCCAATGTGACGAGCGTCGCGAGAGGCACGAGCTCTCCAGTGCCGGTGCGCGTGTAGTAGCTCGCGAGCTGCTCGGGATTCAGGCGGTCCACGCGCTGCACTTGCGGGATGACCTTATAGGAGCGGTCGGCGATCTCGAAGCGGTTGACGAAGCCCGAAGACAGGAGCGCCGACAAGTCCTGGCTCAACGTGCGCATGTCGATGCCGAGCAGCGCCGCCTTGTCGCGGTCGATGACGAGATCCTGGCGCGGCTTGTCGATCTTCAAATCCGTATTGAGAAAAATGAAGCGGCCGCTCGCGGTGGCGGTCTCGAGGACCTGCCGGGAGACTTCCTCCAGGTTGAGCACGTTGTCGGTCGTGCCGATGACGAACTCGATCGGCAGGAAGCCGCCCGAAGGCAGCGGCGGCATCGTGAACGTGCCGACCTGAATCCCGGCGATATTGGCGAATTGGGGAAGCACGGCCTCGTTCAATATCTCTTGTGTCGAACGCTCGCGGTCTCCCCACGGGTCGAGCACGCTGAACGCGATGGACGTATTCGAGCCCACCGCCGCGGACGTGCCCATGCCGTTGAGCAAGAATACGCTGTTGATCTCCGGCACCGACAACGTGATGTCCTCGAGCTGGCTCGTGTAGCGCTCGAGGTAGTCGAGCGTCGTATAAGGATCGGCTTCCGCCGATGCGATGATGACGCCTTGGTCCTCCTCCGGCGCGAGCTCCGTCGGGCTCGTGACGAACAGGAAGTAGCACGAGACGAGCACGATCGCGCCGAAGACGGCAATCACGTGCTTGTCGTCGAGCGCGCCGTGCAGGAGGCGCCGATAGCTCTCCGCGAGCTTCGCGAACTGCCGGTCGAGCCAGTCGGCGAGCTTGTCGGTGCCGGCGCCGGTATGGGGCTTCAAGAGCGTCGCGCACATCATCGGCGAGAGCGTGAGCGCGATCACGCCGGAGAGGAGCACGGCGCCCGTCAGCGTGAACGCGAACTCGATGAAGAGCGTCCCCGTCAAGCCGCCCAGAAAGCCGATCGGCAGATAAACCGCGGCCAGCGTCGTCGTCATGGCGACCACGGGCCACGCGAGCTCGCGCGCCCCCTTGAACGCCGCTTCTCGGGGAGTCATGCCTTCTTCGACATGCCGGTGGATGTTCTCGAGCACGATGATCGCGTCGTCGACGACGATACCGATCGCGAGAATCATCGCAAGCAGCGTCAGCAAGTTGATCGAAAAGCCCATGAGCAGCATCGGGAACAGGGCGCCGACGAGCGACAGCGGCACGGCGATCGTCGGAATCAGGACGCTGCGGACCGAGCCCAAGAACAGGAAAATCACGACAATGACGATGACGACGGCCTCGATGAGCGTCGTGACGACATCGCGGATGGCGTTGCGAATGTATTCCGTCGTGTCGTAGGCAATGTCCGCCTCCAAGCCCTCGGGCAACTGCGGAAGGATGTCGTTGTTCCGCACCTCGAGGACTGCATCGATGACGTCGAGCGAGTTCGCATCCGGCGCGACTTCGATCGACACGAGGGTCGCGCTCTGGCCGTTGCGGCTGACCGACGTGGTGTAGTCCTCGGCGCCGAGCATGACGTCCGCGACGTCGCCCAGGCGCACGATGGCGCCGTCCTCGGCGCGCACGACGAGGTCCTGGAACTGCTCGGCCGTTGTGAGATCGGTATCGGCCGTGAGGCCGACGCTCACCATCGAGCCTTTCGTCGATCCGACGGCCGAAAGAACGTTGTTGCGCCGCAGGGACTCGTACACGTCGCTCGCCGTCACGCCGAGCGCCGTGAGCCGCTCGGGCTTGAGCCAAATGCGCATCGCGAAAGTTCGCCCGCCGACAACTTGCACGCGTTGCACGCCCGGGATCGTCGCGAGCTTGGGCTCGACGACGCGCGTCAAGTAGTCGGTGATCTGGCCGTTGTCGAGCACCTCGCTGTAGAACGAGAGGTACATGGCGGCCGTCGTTTCGCCGACTGTGAGCTCGATGACGGGATCCTCGCTGCCCTCCGGCAGCTCGTTGCGGAGCTTGTTGACCTTCGCCGACACCTGCGTCAGCACGTCGTCCGGGTCGCTGCCGAGACGGACGTACGCTTCGATGCTCGAGGCGCCCGCGAGGCTCGTGGAGCGCAAGTAGTCGATGCCTTCGGCGCTCGCGATCTCTTGCTCGAGCGGCGTCGTGACGAAGCCTTGCACGAGCTCGGCATGCGCGCCGGGATAGACCGTGTAGACGCTGATGACGGCGTTCTCGATCTCCGGATACTGGCGCACCGTGAGCTCGAACGCGGCGCGTAAGCCGAGCAAAAATATCAGCAGGCTCACGACGGTCGCGAGCACGGGCTTGCGGATGAAGAGATCCGTGAACTGCATGCGCGGGCTTCAGCTATTGGGAGGCTTCGGCGCGGACTCGGCCGAAGGCTGGACTTCGTTGTTGATGTTGACGGTCGAGCCGTTGCGGAGCTTCAAGAGCCCCGAAGTCGCGATTCGCTCGCCGACCGTAAGCCCGCTCGCGATTTGCACGAGGTCGCCGCGCCGCCGGCCGATCTCGACGAGGCGGCGCTCGGCAGCGAACGCGTCGCCGTCGGCGTCCGTGATGACCCAAACCGAATCGCCGTACGGATTGAAGCTCAAGGCCGTCTGCGGGACGACGATCACGGGCTCGGTCGTGCCTAAGTCCACCTCGACTTGCGCGAACATCCCGGGGCGCAATACGTGGTCGGCGTTGGCGAGCGTGGCCTGCGCTTCGAAGTTGCGCGTCGACATCTCGACCGCGGGGTCGACCGCCGTGATCTCTCCGATGAGCTCGCGATCCGGGAAGGCCTCGAGACTTATCTTGACCGTAAGACCCGTCCGAACCTGCGCGAGCATCTGCTGCGGCATCTTGAAATTGACGTAGATCGGATCGAGGGATTGCAGGCTCACGATCGGCGTTCCCGGGGAAATGTGCTGGCCCAAATCCACCTCGCGGATGCCGAGCTCGCCCGCGAACGGTGCGCGGATCACCTTTTGCGCGATGCGCGCGCGTTGGGCGTCGACGTTGGCTTCGAAGGCCCGGGCTTCCGCGGCCCGCCGGTCGAGCTCGGAGCGGGAGACGGCGCTGCGCTCGAATAGGCTCGCCGCGCGATCGAGCTCCTGGCGCGAGAGCTCGGCTTGCGCCTCGAGCGCTGCGAGGTCGGCGAGATCCGTGGAGCGATCGAGCGTCACGAGCAGCGTGCCCGCCTCGACGCTATCGCCCGATTCGAACTGGATCGAGTCGACGATGCCGGAGGCTTCGGTCGTGACGTCGGTTCCCTTGACCGCCTGCACGGTGCCGACGGCGGTCAGCGATAGCGCCCACGTGTCGGCCAGCGCTTCGGCCGTGGAGACCGTGACCGGTGCCACGGGGGCCGAATCGAAGTACTGGTTCATCATGCGGTTACCGAACCACTTGAAGCCGAACACACCCCCGAAGACGAGGGCGGAAACGGCGAGCATCGTCACCATCCTTGCGTTCATGTAGTCTCTCCAAACACGTCGCTCATGAGGCGCTTTGCGTAGCGCTCGCAGGCATTGCCGTCGCAGGTCTCGAACAATGGTTGCCAACCGAGCCCGTTCAGCAAGCGGTGAATGTTGCGTCCCATAGAGCGGTACGGCTCCTTGACGTTGAAGAACTCGAGCAACCCCGCGGCGTGCACGAGCGTGTGCGTGCCGACGACGATCGACCAGAGCCCGAGCGCGACTTCCTCGGCCGTGGCGTCGCCGAGCTCGAGGTCGCCTGAGCGGACGCCGTCCGAGACGATGCCGAGCGCGAGCTCGCCGGCGGGTTGCATCGCGTGCAGGAACGCCTGGCGGCGCTCCTGAGACGCCGCGCTCCAGACCACTTCCGTCTGCGCGAACTGCGCAATGCGAAAGTACTGGGGATTGCGCTCGACGAACGCGACGTCGGCGGCCGCGAATGCGAACATCCGATCGCGCGGCGGCGCGTTCCAGCTCGCGGCCCGCCGAAAAAAAACGATACGCTCCTCGGAGCGTGCGGTCAGCAGCGCGACGAGCAGATCTTCCTTCGACGCGAAGTGTTGATAGAGAGTGCCGGTAGCGTAGTCGCAGGCGTCGGCGATGCGCGCCATATTGAGCTGCAACAGGCCGTCCTGACAGACGAGCTCGTGCGTCTTTTCGAGGAACAGTTGCTCACGCTCGGCGATCTCTCGCTGGCGGCGTTCTTTGGTGCTCATGCGAAGGTGCCGGCTGCTCGGAGCCGCTATTTTGAACAAGATTCAAATCATGAGCAAGCGTCATTCGCCCATGTAGGAGCGAGCTTCTTATGTGGGAGCGAGCTTCGCTCGCGACCCACCCTGTAGGAGCGAGCTTCGCTCGCGATTCTTTGCGACGGAAGAAAGATCGCGAGCGAAGCTCGCTCCTACAAGTTGCTCGGGGAGATTCGGAGCAGCGCGCCGTCGTCCTCGTCGGTGATCACGTAGAGCAGGCCGTCGGGGCCCTGCCGCACGTCGCGAATCCGCTGATGCAACTGCCCGAGCAGCGACTCGCGTCTGAGCTCCTCGAGATCCTCGTTGACGACGACACGCTCGAGGCTGCCCGTGCGCGGGATCTCGCCGCGGCGCGCGCTGCCGACGAACAGGTTGCCGGTCCAGGCGGGGATTTCCTCGCCGGTATAGAACGCGAGACCCGTCGGGCCGATCGACGGAATCCAGAGGATCAACGGCTGCTCCGTGTCGGGGCCGAGCGGCACGGGCGACTGCCGCGGACCCTCGTAGGTTCGCCCGAAGCTGAAGTTGGGCCAGCCGTAGTTCTGGCCCGGCAGTATCAAGTTGACCTCGTCACCGCCGTTCGGCCCGTGCTCGGCGGCGAGCACGGCGCCCGTGACGGGGTGGACCGCGAGCCCGAGCTGATCGCGATGCCCGAGCGTGTAGATCTCGCCGCGCGCGCCCGCGACGCCGACGAACGGGTTGTCGTCGGGGATGCCGCCGTCGGCCGTGAGGCGCAGCACCTTGCCGTACACGGTATCGGTCTTTTGCGCGGCGTCGCTGAACGGCGCGCCCGTCGTCATGAAGAGCATCCCATCCGGCGCGAACGCGATGCGCGAGCCGCTCGATCCCGGCAGCATCTCGCCCGCGAAGAGATCCTCGGCGTCGTAGAGCCGGCCCCCTTCGTAGCGCGCGCGTGCGAGCGTCACGGCGACGGGGCGGCGTCCCGGCGGCGTGGAATTCGGGTCGGGCTCCCCGGGCTGATTGTAGGTGAAGTACACGAAGCCGTTGGTCGCGAAATCCGGGTGGATCACGACGTCGTGCAGGCCGCCGCCGCGGAAACCGGCCGGCGGAGGTGCGCCGGCGACGGGCTCGGCCGCGAGCTTGGCCTGGCCCGTGGCGAGCTCGACCAAGCGCAGACTCGCGCCGCGCTCGACGACGAGCGCATCGCCGTTCGGCAGGAACGCGAAGCTGAACGGATGCTTGAGGCCGCGCACCACGACGTCGACGCGGACGCCGTGTTGCTCGGCCGTATCGAACACGTACGGCTCATCGCCGAGCGTGACCGGCGCGATGCCGATATCGGTCTGCTGCGCTTGAGCAACCGTCGCAAGCGCCACGCACGCCGACATTAACGACACGAATCTTGCCGCAAGCTGTTGAGACATTGATTACTCCGATCGTGTAGCAGCGAGCTCAGCTTGCGTCCTGTAAGAGCGAGCTTAGCTCCCGTCCTGTAGGAGCGAGCTTTGCTCGCGAATAAAACGATTTCCTTCAGAGCACACGCCAATACCGAATCACGACGCCTTTCGGATAGCGCTCGCCCGTCGCGATGAAGATCGAGCGCGTGAGCCACTGCAATTCCGGCGCCGCGGTTTCGAACTTCGGCACGGTGCGGAAGTAGATCTGCGCTTGATCAACGGCTTCGCCGGCATTGAGCCTCAAGATCACGTCGGGCGGTGCATGGCGGATGCCGACATTCGAGACGTAGATGAGCGCCCCCGCGTCGGTCTCGAGCGTGTAGCGCGCGTCGACCTCGGTGAAGCCGTCGGCGCGGATGATCTGCCAATCCGCGCCGCCGGGAAGGATCCTGCCCTTGAGCGCCGGACCTTCGAACGTGCCGCCGAGGATATCGATGATGCGCCGCGTGCCGTTCGCGACCTCGCCGACGACCAAGGGATCGGCGACCTCGGCGCGCACCTCGAAGGCGAACTCGAGCCCGGGCGGCGCCGGCGTTTCCTGCGCCATGGCCGCGCCGCCGAGCATCGCCACTGCTGCGAGCATCCCCCTGTGGGAGCGAGCTCCGCTCGCGAACGAAGAATCGCGAGCGAAGCTCGCTCCTACAAAACTCACGGTGCACGCTCGATGCGCAAAATCGACCCATCCGGCGTCAACCGCGCGCTGCCCGGGCCGAACTGAAGATCGCGCTCGACGGCGACGTAAATATTGCCGTCTGGGCCCTGGCGCACGTCGCGCACGCGCGCATCGAGCGCGACGAGCAGCGGCTCGCGCCGTTCGGATTGCGGCAATGGCTGACCGAACGCGACGCGCTGGAGCTGCTGGCCGCTCAAAGCGCCGATGAAGAAGTGACCGCGCCACTCAGGGAACTCGTCGCCGGAATAGATCATGAGGCTCGACGGGCTGATGGCCGGCATCCAGAACATGACCGGCATCTCGATGCCGGGCTGCCACCACGATTGCTCCGACGTGTGGTTGCCGTTGTAGATCTTGCCGAGCGCGACGATGGGCCAGCCGTAGTTGCGGCCCGGCAGCAGACGATTGAGCTCGTCCCCGCCCATGGGGCCGATCTCGGTCGCCCACATCTCGCCGGTCTCCGGATGCCATGCGAGCCCCTGGGCGTTGCGATGGCCGTAGGTATAAATCTCGGGATTCGCGTCGGCACGGCCCACGAACGGATTGTCGGACGGCACGCCGCCGTCGTCGTTGAGCCGCAGGACCTTGCCGACGTGATTGTCGAGCCCTTGGGCGAGAATCCGGTAGCGGTCGTCGTCGGTCATGTTCGACGCATCGCGGTCGCCGACCGTCACGTACAGCGTTCCGTCGGGGCCGAACTCGGCGCGTCCTGCCGTCGCGCCGCTGCCCCAGGCGTCGGCCACGAAGATCTCCTCGACGCCGCCGAGCGACTTGCCGTCGAACCGGCCGCGCGCGACGGCGATCGTCGTGCCGGCGTCGCCGGTCTTCACGTACGAGAGATAAACGAGGCCGTTGGTCGCGAAGTCCGGGTGCAGCAGCGCGGAGTTCAAGCTCCGCGCGGAAATGGCGGCGTCCGGCCAGCCGCCGATCGGCTCCGGGTCGAGCACGCCGTCGCGGACGATGCGCAAGCTTCCCGGCAGCTCCGTGACGAGCATGTCCGTGCCGCCGGGCAGGAACGTGAGATGCCACGGCCGGACGAGTCCCGTGACGACGGTCGTGACACGAATGCGAATGAGCTCGCCGGGGTCGCAACCGCCGTGCGGCGCCCCCGTCGGCGAGCACGGGCCCGGCGTGTGCGTGTCGAAGGTCCAGGCCGGCAGTGCGTCCCCGGACGCCGCTTGCTGGGCATGGCTCGAAGCCGCCGCGAGCACGAGCAACGCGGCCGCGAGCCGCCCGCGGAGCGAAATGCGATCGACCATCGGCGCCCCCTTGGTATCGTTATCGGCCAATGATTGGCCGGCTCGCGCCCCGCGTCAATCACGCGTTCGTGCACGACACGCCAGGACTCCGCGGCCCATTCCTGAATTGTGGAATGCATTCCAGAAACGCGAACCGATGTCGGCGAAGCGCGACAGTGGAAAGGCATCGGCTCTGCGAGACGGACCGCTCGACGCGATGCGGCGTCTGTCTCTGGAGACAGTAGTGAGCGCTTCGGCGAGCTACAGCGCCGGTCAAGCCGTTGGCACGGAGCTTGCTAGAGAAATCAGGAGTTCCGGTGGTTAGGCCGGACGTTGCGGCTTCAAGTACGCCTGAGCTCATGGACGATAAACCCGGCCAACGCAGGGCTTCATTTTTTTGAGGGGGGGAAGGACCGTACTCGTGCGCCGATTCGCGATTCCACTGCTCATCGTCATCGTATTCGCCGTCGTCGCAGAGTATTTCGTGGGTTGGCGCTCGCTCGTCTACCCGTGGCGCTACCTCGATAGCCCGTCGCTGCTCGCCGTCGCCATCGCATTGTTGGGTGTCACCTATTTGATCCGGGCGCTGCGCTTGTTTCGCTACTTTCGGTTCGAGACCGGCTTCGGCGCGTGTCTGCGCCTCCTGGTCCAACATACGCTGCTCATCAATGTCTTGCCGATGCGTGCCGGCGAATTCGCTTTTCCGGCGCTCATGCGGCGGCACTTCGAAATGCCTATGGAGCGGTCGCTGCCTGCGCTCCTGTGGCTCCGCGCACTCGATTTTCATGCGCTCGTTTGGGTCGCCCTGGTGGTTGTCGGTCTCGCCGCGGGTCAGAGCACGGCGCCGGTACTGCTGGTGCTGGCCGGAGCGTGGCTCAGCTTGCCGGTGTTGGTCTTTCTAGGCTCGCAAAAGCTTGAACGGCTCCTGCCGCCACATGAGACGGGGAAACCGATACAGCTTGCGCGCAACTTGCTCGCTGCCGTCCCCGCGTCGCTCGGCCGCCTCGCGGAGGATTGGGTACTCACGGCCGCGAACTGGATCCTGAAGCTCGCCGTGTTCGCGTGGATCGTTCGCGTGTTCAGCGGCGAAAGCTACACCTCGTCGGTCGCCGGGGCGATCGGCGGTGAGCTCAGTACCGTGTTGCCCGT
>DATCIQ010000010.1:0-10822 GCA_036507635.1 Gammaproteobacteria bacterium | reverse complement strand
AACACCAACAACAAGACCTGGGTCGCTGGACTGCTCGCGACCGCTCTCGGCGGAATGCTTGCTTCATGCGCTCCGGACGCCCCAGACACGGCCGACACGAGCGGCGCAATTGCCGCGCAGACGTCCTACACCACCTGGCGCACCTACGCGGGCGGCGCGCACGCGTCGCAGTATTCGTCGCTCGACGAGATCAACAAGTCCAACGTCGGCGAGCTCGAGGTCGTCTGGACCTTCCCCGCCGGCGACGGAACCTTCGTGTTCAATCCGATCGTCGTCGACCAAGTCATGTACGTGCTCGCGCGCGACAACGCGATCATCGCGCTCAACGCCGAAACGGGCGAGGAGCTCTGGGCACATCCGCACGAGGGCCCGGTGACGGGGCGCGGCATCAACTATTGGCAGAGCGCCGACGGCTCCGACAAGAGGCTGCTGTACTTGAATGCCGGCATGTTGACGGCGCTCGACGCCGAGACGGGCGAGACGATCGCGAGCTTCGGCGAGAACGGCCGCGTCGATCTGCGCACGGCGCTCGGGGCCGGCGGCCGAGACATCACGAACGTCGGGCCGCTCCACACGAGCAACCCGGGGCGCGTGTTCGAGAACTTGATGATCGTCTCGCTGCCCGCGCAAGGCGGAGGCTATCGAGCCACGCCGGGCGACGTGCACGCGTACGACGTCGTGACGGGTGACGTCCGCTGGGTGTTTTACAGCATTCCGCACGAAGGCGAGTTCGGCTCCGAGACCTGGCCCGAAGGCGCGTGGAAGACCGCCGGCGGCGTGCACAACTGGAGCGAGCTCACGGTCGACGAGGCGAACGGCATCGCGTTCATCCCGTTCGGAAGCCCCCGCTACGACTTCTATGGCGGCGACCGCGCCGGGAACAACTTGTTCGGCAACTCGCTCGTCGCGCTCGATGCGCGCACGGGCGAGCGTCGCTGGCATCAGCAGCTCGTGCACCACGATCTCTGGGACTACGACCTGCCGCAGGCGCCTAAGCTCCTGACGATCCAGCACGAGGGACGCGCGGTCGACGTCGTTGCGCAGGCCACGAAGCACGGCTTTCTGTTCGTGTTCGACCGCATGACCGGCGAGCCGATCTGGCCGATCGAGGAGCGACCCGTACCTGCGTCGCACGTTCCGGGCGAGCACGCTTCGCCGACGCAGCCGTTTCCGACGCGACCTTCGCCCTTCGCCGTGCAGTCGTTCACCGAGAACGACATCAATCCGTTTCTGCCCGAGGACGAGCGCGAGACGATGCTCGAGAGAGTGCGTACCTCGCGCAACGACGGCTTGTTCACGCCGCCGAGCTTCGCGGGCTCGATCTCGATGCCGGGCCACAACGGCGGCGCAAATTGGGGCGGCTCGGCCGTCGATCCGATCAACGGCGAGCTTTACGTCGTCTCGAAGAACCTGCCCGTGATGCTCCGCGCCGAGCTCACCGAGGAGGATCCGGGCGTGCGCGTCGTGAACGGCTCGGTCGTGCCTCCGGAGCAGGCCGCCGAGGCGTTGGCCGCCGCGACGGCCGCGGCCGCGCAAGGCCCGGTCCGCTACGCGGTGCCATACGACTTCATGCGCAGCCCGACGAACGGGATGGGCGCGTACGGCCCGCCGTGGGCGCATCTCACCGCGTACGATCTCAACACCGGCGAGATCAAATGGCGCGTGCCGCACGGGAGCACGCCGGGCCCGGGCATCCCGGAGAATTCCGGCGCGCACTTTCCGCGCGGCGCACCGCTCGTGACGGCGGGCGGGCTCGTGTTCGTGGCGACGGCGCAGGATCGGACGTTGCGGGCGTACGATCGGGAGACTGGGGAGGTGCTCTGGGCGGAAGAGTTGCCCGGCGGATCGGAAGGCATTCCTGCGATGTACGAGATCGACGGGCGGCAGTATCTGGCGGTACCGGTGGCCGCGGGGGCTGGGTTGTTTGCGCCGACGGTCGAGACGCCACAGGCAGAGCCGGGGCGAGCGTACGTCGTGTTTGCGCTGCCTCGCCCCTAAGAACAGCGAATCGATGTTGCGGTAAAGGTCAAGCAATACGGCTAGCGCCGTGACGCCGGTGGGTTGTCGTGTCTAGTCATGCGCCCCCGAACGCTTCGTCATAGCAGATCACGCCGGACGCGCCACGCAACGCTCCGGCCTCGAGCTCAGCGATCATGAAAACATCCTCCGGCACGTCGTACTCGGAGCGGATCGCATACCTCGCCGCCGGAACGAACCCGAAGCGCGGATAGTAATCCGCGTGACCCAAAACAATCACGGCGTGACAACCGAGCTCTCTGCACCGCTTGAGGCCTTCGCGCACGAGCGCGGAGCCGATACCTTGGCATTGCTGTTCAGGCACCACCGCCATCGGGCCGAGCCCCATGATGTCGAGATGCGGGTGCTCCGTCAGCGAAACCCGTGAGAAGAGAATATGCCCCACGATCGCGCCATCCACTTCTGCCACCAAAGAAATGAGCGTCTGGGCTTTGCCTCGCAAGACGTCGACGATGTCGGCCTCGACGGACGTTCCGAAGGCGGCCTCGTTCACGGTACGGATGGCCGCGTAGTCAGCGTAGCTTTCGGGTCGAACGCGCATACGAATTCCGCTCACAGACTCGCCTGTTGCCCCGGCGGGATGTTGAACTAATGACAGTGAACGATCCTCCACTGCCCGTCGAGGCGTTGATCCACCTCGCTCTGTGGGGACGCTCAGCCCACTCAATTGACGCCAAGTGTTTAGTTAAATCTCTCGCTCCTAGAGCCTGGAGCCACTAGATTGACAGGTCGGGCGTACCTATCATAATGATAGGTCATGCGAGCAAAAGCCAGAGCAAAGCGAAGTGACCAACGTTCGGCCCGGTGCCGAAGAACTCCGTCGGGCGATACGGCGTTTGGCGGTCGACACGAATAGTGTCGGTTGGTCGGACCACGCCCTGAAACAGATGGGCCATCGAGACATTTCGGACCATGACGTTCTGCGGGTTTTGAGGACTGGTGACATTCGAGGAGAAATTACTGCTGGAAGATCTGCCGGGGAATGGAAATGCAAAGTTGTCGCGAGAATCAAAGGCAATCGCGACGTTGGTGTTGTAACGGTCGTCTGCGACGGAAAGCGATTGTTTTTGAAAACGGTGGAATGGGAAGACCTGCAATGAGCGAAAACTTTTACCTGACCGGCGAAGGTGTAAGTGACGCGAAGCCGTACCCTTACCGCAGCTGCGGGCTGGATGGAATCTTCCTTCTCAATGGGTATGAAGTCCGCGAGCACGACGGCGAGCGACATGTGTTCATTAGAGACATTGATGAACTACATCTGGCCATTGGAAGGCACTTGGTTACTTCTAGAAAGAGCCTTGCGCCAAAGGAAGTCCGGTTCCTGCGAAAGACGATGGACATGTCGCAAGCTGAATTGGCCCACGTGTTGGGCAACACGAGTCAGTCCGTTGCTAGATGGGAAAAAGGAGAAAGCGATATTCCCGGTCCTGCCGAGAAGTTGCTGCGGGCGTACTTCATCGCGCGCTCTGTGCTCGATAGTTCAGACCTGGAGACGCTGCGGACCCTCCTGGTCGAGGGTTTAGCCGAGCTAGACGCCATGGACGAGCTGCAACTGCGCCCAGTCCAGTTCCGGCTAACCAATCACTGGGCTGAAATTGACAGTAAGGCGGCCTAGCGCCGGATAGGCGGTCGCTCTCGGGAATTCGTTCTCCGCACATACTCCCCCGCGCCTGCCTGATAGCTCGCTTGACAGGCGTCTGCCGGCTACGGCAGACTCCGCCTAAGTTGAACGATCAATCAACAAGCCAGAAGGGCGCAGCCACGCGGGATCGGATCATCGAGGCCGCGCGCGAGCTGTTCTACAAGCAAGGCTATACGGCCACCGGGATCGCGCAGATTCTCAAGGCATCGGGCGCGAACAGCGGCAGCCTCTACCACTTCTTCCCGAGCAAGGAGGATCTCTTGGTCGCCGTGCTCGAGAAGTACAAATCGATGCTCGAGCCCCAAGTGCTCAAACCCAGTTACGAGCGTGTGAGCGATCCGATCGAGCGCATATTCGCCGTGCTCGACGGCTACCGGCAGTGGCTCTTGGCCACCGACTTCGAGCTCGGCTGCCCGATCGGCAATCTCGCCCTCGAGGTCGGCAACAGCCATCCGCGGGCGCGAGCGCTCATCACCGAGAATTTGGACGCATGGTGCGATGCGATCCGGCGGCTCATCGAGGACGCCTCCGGCCGTTTGCCCGACGACGTCGATCCGCCTGCCCTCGCGAAGCACGTGCTCGCGATCATGGAAGGCGCCGTGATGCTCTCGCGCGCGTATCGCAATTTCGAGCCGTTCGATCAGGCCATCGGTCATCTGCGCGACTATTTCGACCGCCTCGTCCGGCAAGGCTCCGAATGGCCTCTTGCCGGGCCGGCTTTCACCAGCCCGGCGCGGCCGTGAATTCCAAGGAGAATACGAAATGACGCAACCGACGCATCTCTTCATGTTGCTGATTTGTGCGGGCGCCGGCGGAGCGCTCGCGGCGGAGCCTTCGGAGCCTTCCGCGCCGGTCGTGAGCGAAGCGACGTTGAACGCTCCGATCGAAGCCGTCTGGAAAGCGTACACCGACCGCGAGACGATCGAATCGTGGATGGTCGCAACATCCTCGGAGGTCGACTTGAGCATCGGCGGCAAGTGGCGCACGAGCTACGACGCAAACTCGAAGCTCGACGACGACACGGTCATCGAGAACGAGGTGCTGGCGTTCGACCCGGGCCGCATGCTCGCCGTGCGCACGATCCGCCCGCCCGCGGATTTTCCGTTTCCGAACGCAATTCTCGACACGTGGACGGTGCTCTATCTCGAGCCAGTCGGTGACAACCAAACCAAAGCCACGGTCAAGATGTTCGGCTTCACCGCGGACGACGAGTCGCAAAAGATGCGCGCCTTCTTCGAGTGGGGCAACGCCTACGAGCTCGAGAAGCTCGCGACCCATCTCGAGGTGGCCTACTGAGACACGGCAACCATCGACAAATGTATGGCGCACTGCTGGGACAGATGGCTGTCTTATTGGGCTTTGCGTACTTCACGGCAGACGCGACGGGCGCTAACCCGTTCGTTCGCCGCTAGGGGAAGGTAACGACTACTTTGCTGCGCGCGTGGCCTTCTTCCAAGTAGCGGATCGCGTCGGGGATTTCATGCGCCCCGTAGCGGCGGTCGATCACTGGGATCACCTTGCCGGTCTGCATCAGCTCGGCGAGAAAGAGCAAGTCGTCCTTGTTCAGCGTCGCGAACAGAGTCGTCATTTCCTCGTTCATGAAGGGCGCGTACACACTGGCTTCGATCATCCCGACCAACGGCCCTATCCAACGGCCCCTGCTCGTGTTTCCCACCACAACGAGCGTACCGTCGGGCTTCAGCACGCGTGTGTACTCGCGGATCGAGTGGCTCCCGACCATGTCGACGATCAAGTCGTACCGCTCGCCGCTCTGCGTGAAATCCTCGCGCGTGTAGTCGATGACGTGATCGGCGCCGAGGCTTCCGACCATCGCAAGGTTGCGCGTACTGCACACGCCCGTCACTTCCGCGCCGAGGGCCTTCGCGATCTGCACCGCGAACGTTCCGACGCCTCCCGACGCGCCGTTGATCAGGACCTTTTGCCCGGGTCGGATACCTCCCTTGTCGCGCAGCGCTTGGAGCGCCGTGATCGCGGCGACGGCCACCGCTCCTGCTTGCTCGAAAGTCACGTTCGCCGGTTTGAGGGCGATCGTCCGGTCAGCGGGGACACTCACGTACTCCGCAAGGGCGCCTCTGCCGCCGCCGAACACTTCGTCGCCGGGCTTGAACTGCGTGACGTTTTTCCCGACGGCCTCCACCGTGCCGGCGAAGTCGACGCCGAGCCGCACGTTCTCCGGCAGGCCGAAACCAGACGAAAGTCGCATGACGTAGGGCTCGCCGCGCAGATTGTGCCAATCGACCGGGTTGACGGCCGCGGCGTGAACCTTGACGAGCACTTGGCCGTCCGCGGGGCTCGGCTTCGCCACGTCCTCGAGCACGAGCACGTCCGGCGATCCGTAACAACGATGAACGGCCGCCTTCATCGACGGCGAGCCGCTCGGAAGCGACGGCGACGCTTCGCAAGGCGCCTCGTAGCTCAGAGCGAGCATTAAGGCAAGAACCGCAAATGCCACGAGCAGCAAACCTGCGCCCGCGATCTTGTACCGTAGTCTCATGACGCGTTCCGTGGTGGCTCGATTGCGGCGAACTATTGCGGACGCAGCGGCCTCAAACCAACCCGCATGCGACGAACGACGGTCTGGGCGCGTCGAGTCACGCCTTGGGCGGACGTACGCGGGATGGACGCGCTCGAGCGGCGGAAAATGCGCGGCGCGAGCGGCAATCAGGCTCTATAGTTACGTCCATGCTTTCGGACACAGGGTTTACAACACCGCGCGGGCTTTCGCGCGCGCTCGGCTGGCCGCGCGTGCGTTTCGCGCTCGGCGTGTCGGTGCTCTTCGGCGCCCTGAATAGCCTGCCGTCGACGGCGCCCCCGCTCCATGTGACGATCAGCCACGCGATCGTCGTCGGGTCCGCCGCGATGCTCGCGTTCGGGCTGTTCGAGCAGGTCCCCGTGCGGCTGCCGCCGTGGTTGCCGCGTTGGGTTCTGCAAATCCTAAGTGTCGTCGTCGCCGTGCCGGCCGGGGTGCTGCTCGCGCACTCGGCGTCGATGGCGATCGACGAGCATCTCGCGCACGAGCGGCCGCAGATGATGGGGCTCATCGTGCTGCTCGTCGAAGGCTTGCTGTTCGGGCCCTGGATCGCGCTCGGCGCTATGGTGCGGCAACGGGACGTCTTCGCGCGGCATCAAGCGCTTAAGTTCGATCTCGAACGCAGCGAGCTCGCACGCGAAGCGTCGGAAGCGCGCTTCCGCCTTCTTCAAGCGCAAGTCAAGCCGCACTTCCTGTTCAACACGCTCGCGAACGTGCAAGCCCTCGTCGACGCCGGGTCGCCGCGGGCGTCGACCGTGCTCAAGAGCCTCATCGCGTATCTGCGAGCCGCGGTCCCCCGCCTGCAAGAGTCGACGACGACGATCGGCCAGGAGCTCGAGCTCGTGCGGGCCTATCTCGAGGTTATGCAGATGCGGATGCCGGATCGGTTGCAGTTCGCGGTGCGCGTCGACGACAGCGCCGCCGCACTCTCTTGCCCGCCGATGACTCTGCTCACGCTCGTCGAGAACGCCGTGCGTCACGGCATCGATCCGGGCGAGGACGGCGGCCGTATCGACGTCGATGTGTGTGTGCGCGACGGCCGCTGCATCGTTCGTGTCACCGATACCGGCGTCGGATTGCGTTCCGACAGCCGCGGCTTGGGCTCCGGGCTCCCGGCGTTGCGCGAGCGCTTGGAGCAGGCGTTCGGCGGCGACGCGGAGCTCACCCTCGAAGCGACGGAGCCGCACGGTGTTCGTGCAATGCTCGAGTTCCCGGCGCGGGCGCAAACCGCATGACGGCTGAGCGACCGACCGCGCTCATCGCCGACGACGAGCCGCTGCTTCGCGATGAGCTCGCGCGTCTTCTCGGAGAGGCGTGGCCTGAGCTCACCGTAGTCGCGCAAGCTCGCAACGGCCGCGAGGCGATCGACCGGTTCGAGACGCTTAAGCCCGACATCTGCTTTCTCGACGTGCAGATGCCCGTCGCCACCGGCGTTGAAGCCGCGCAGCACATCGGCCGGCGCGCGCACGTCGTGTTCGTGACCGCTTACGATCAATACGCCGTGCAGGCATTCGCGCAAGGCGTGCTCGATTACCTCGTGAAGCCCGTGGAGGCCGCACGTCTCAAGGAGACGGTCACGCGGCTCAAAGAACGGCTGCGCGCGGCGCAGCCCGCCACCGATGCGGCGTCGCTGCTTGAGCAGATCGCGGCGCAGCTCAAGTCCGGCGGCGCGCCGGAGACGCTGCGCTTCCTGCGTGCGTCGGTCGGGCAGACCGTGCGCCTGATCCCCGTCGAGGACGTCGATTTCCTGCGCTCGGATGAGAAGTACACACTGATCGCATGGCACGACGATGCCGGCCAATCGCGTGAGGCGGTCATTCGCACGCCGCTCAAGGAGCTCATGGCGCAGCTCGACGCTTCGCAATTCGCGCAGGTGCACCGCTCGGTCGTCGTGAACCTGCGCTCCGTGGCGCACGTGATGCGGCGTCCGAACGAGACCGCGGAGATTCACCTCAAAGGCCGCGCGGAGCTGCTGCCGGTGAGCCGCACCTATTTGCACCTCTTTCGGCAGATGTGAGCCGAGCACTTGAGGCGGGAGTTCGCGCTCTTGGCGACTCCTACAGAGCCCCGCCGAGAACCTCGGACACGAACTGCATGATAGGCAAGGCCTCGACCCCGTCCGGCGTGTCGAAGGCGCGCTCGCCTCGATGGACGAGCACGCGGCGCTTCACGCCGGCGAGAGCGCCGATCGCACGCAGACCCGAGAAATGCGCAGGCCCGGGATTAGCCGTGGCCTTCACTTCGACGGCGATGAACGATTTGCCGCGGCGGAGGAGAAAGTCGACCTCCGTGCCGCCTTGCGTCGGTGCCCAATACCACAGGTCGTCGTAGAGACCCACGTATGCATGCCGGGCGCGGAGCAAACCGTGTACCCACCCCTCGAGCAACGCCCCGCGCTCCTCGGCCGCGGGCTCGTGCAGCTGCCGCTTCATGGCGCGGACGATACCGGGGTCGGTCCAGTAGAGCTTGGGGTGTTTGCGCTCCTTGACGCGGAGCTTGGCCTCGAAAGGCGCGAGCAAGCTCACGAGGTAGGTGTCCGCGAGGATCTCGAGGTAACCACTGACGGTGGTGCGCGCGACGCCGGCGTCGCGCGCGAGCCCGGCCGTGTTGACGACCTGCCCATGGAACAACGCTGCGATCGGGAGAAAACGCGCAAAGCCCGGCAAATTGCGGACCAGCGCTTCGGCCTGAATCTCCTCGCGAAGATAGAGCTGCGCATAGGCTTCGAGGCGATCAGGCTTGTGCGGCGCCCGCCAAATCAGGGGCACGCTGCCGTAGCGCAAGACCTCGGCCAGATCGAAGTCGCTGCCCATCTCATCCGGCTGCAACGGGTGCATCTCGCGGCGCACGGCACGTCCGGCGAGGAGGTTGGTGCCGGCTGCCTTCAGTTTGCGCGCGCTCGACCCGAGTAGCGCGAAACGAAGCCCCAACTCTTCGATGGCGCGGTGTACTTCGTTGAGCAACGACGGAAGTCGCTGCACCTCATCTACGACGACCCAGGTGCCGCGCCGACAACGGCGTAGCTCGTCGGCGAAGCGGCGTGGATCGCGGAGGTACGATTGAAATACGCCTTCATCGAGTAAGTCGATCCGCGGCGCTTTGGGAAAGCGCTGCCGCGCCCACGTGCTCTTGCCGACGCCGCGAATCCCGAAGAGAAAGAAGCTGTCCTTCGGTGGATTGAGGCTCCGGCGGTAGTCATGCGCCACCATGCCGTCATTTTTACGGGAAAAATGACGGCATGGCAACAGTGGCGGGCTCTCGGGCCGAGTGCCGCGTGCCGGCCGCCGTCAGTTGGCGGCGCGCGCCATGGGGAGCCGGTGGGCCGGCGAGCTCTCGAGGTATTCGAGATTGCGGCTCGGAGCGTCCCACGCGCGGCTCAAGCGGTCGGCCTGGCGAAAGTCAGCGGCGGCGCCCAGCGAGTCGCCCGTGAGCGCGCGGAGCACTCCGCGGTTCGTCAACGCGCGTGCCCTCGCCTCGCTCTTCGGGATACGCGTGCCCGGAACGCGGTCGGCGCGCACTGCGAGCGTGAGCGCCTCGGCGCATGCCGTTTCCGCAGCGTCGAGCTCGCGCGTGACCGTGTAGGCGACGCAGAGATTCGTGCTCGCGATGAGCGCTTCCTCCGAATCGAAGCCCCGCGACGGCCGCGTCGCCGCCGCAATCGCCGCGTCGAAATCGCGGGCTTCGATCTCTTTGCCGCCCGGCGAGTTCGAGTACGAGCTCATCTCGAGCGACTCCGCGGATGCGGCCGAGACGATCGAGAGCGCTGTAACGCCGACCACCGTGGATAACAACGTGGTTCTTGCCGATTTTCCCTTCGCCATGATCAACCTCCTTGAAATGTTGTCACCAATCACTACGAATCGAGTACTGCAACATCCGTGCCTGCGCGGAGCCGAGCGACAAATTCTCGAATGTGCAAGAAGTTACGCTCGAGCTTGCGAAGCGGGTCGACGTTACCCGCCCCGCGCCGGTGCAAAAGCCGCGGCTCCTGCACTAACTGCGGGAGCACACTCCTTGTGCCCCTTCGCATCGCGGCTCGTCCTTGCATGATGCGTGTTGCGGGCGCCACTATCGGCCCGCTGTGTGACGATCGCATGGACGTTCGAAGAAAGTTGCGTGACCGTGCGCCCGCGGGTTTTTGCGCAATCAATCACAGCCCGTGTCGACGTCGGGGGCCATACTGCGGCAAATTCGGTTCCGCGGTGCCTCATGGATACGGTTCCCATGCCGATCGTCTGGTTGATGCTCGGCATCGTCGCCGCCGTGTTCCTCGGACGGCTCATGCTGCGCGACTTTCGCAAGAGCAAAGCGGCGAGCGCCGCTATGGCCTCGTTGGGGTTCACGCCCTGTCCCGAGGAGACGGCGTCGCTTACGGCAACCGTGCGCACGCTTCACGGCGCCTCGAACATCGAGGTCCGGCGCGCGGAGAAGCTCAAGACGCGCGGGTCCCGTCTATCGATACGAAGTGCACTTGCTGCACGACGACACGCCGTCGGCCAGCGAGGAGTTTCTGTTGCCGATGAAGCGCAAGTCGGATCGGCCGATGGTGTTGTTCATGCTGCCGCAGGGGCTCGACAACGGCCTCGCGCGGA
>DATCIQ010000009.1:0-14745 GCA_036507635.1 Gammaproteobacteria bacterium | reverse complement strand
GGATTTGATAGCACCGATAGCGATGGAAGAGGGATTGAGGTTTGCGATCCGCGAGGGCGGCCGCACCGTGGGTGCCGGCGTCGTCTCGAAGATCATCAATTGAATCGCGGCGCGACGCCGCTCCCACGGTGTAGGAGCGAGCTTCGCTCGCGATCAGCGTAGGAGCGAGCTCAGCTCGCGATCTTAAAGGAACAACGATAAATGGCTACGAATCAGACGATCAGAATCCGCTTGAAGGCGTTCGACCACCGGCTCATCGACAAGTCGGCGCGGGAGATCGTCGAGACGGCCAAGCGGACCGGAGCCACGGTGCGCGGTCCTGTGCCGCTGCCGACCAAGATCGAGCGCTACACGATCTTGATATCGCCGCACGTGGACAAAGACGCCCGCGACCAGTACGAGCTGCTGACGCACAAGCGGCTCATGGACATTGTCGACCCGACGGACAAGACCGTCGACGCGCTCATGAAGCTCGAATTGCCGGCTGGCGTGGACGTGCAAATCAAGCTCAACTGATGCGTTGAACTGAGTGAGCCCGGTGCTATAATACTGGGCTACTTTGGGGCCCGGTAGGCCACCCGCCGCCGGGCCGCTTTCACGATTGGGCCCTTACGGCACGTGCCGGGGGGGCCGCCCAAAACAGCCCGGACGCCGCCACGTTGGTGGGGCGTTGCGAGAGTGCCAGCGTCCAGGGCAGCGCTGGCTGAAGCGCCGGCCGACGTAGTCGGTGCGGATACAGAGGAATGATTCGATGCCAATCGGTCTAGTGGGCCGCAAATGCGGCATGACCCGTATTTTTACGGAAACGGGGGAAGCGATCCCCGTGACCGTGATCGAGGCCTTGCCGAACCGCGTCACGACGCTCAAAACCCCCGACCGTGACGGTTACCGCGCGGTCCAAGTGACCGTTGGGGCGAAGCCGGCGCACCGTTGGTCGAAGGCCTTAGCCGGTCATTTTGCAAAGCTCAACATCGAGCCCGGCGAAGGGCTATGGGAGTTCCGGCTCGCGAGCGGCGAAGGAGAAGACATGGCGCCGGGCACCGAGATCAAGGTCGATCGATTCGCCGTCGGGCAGTTCGTCGACGTGACGGGCACCTCGAAAGGCAAAGGGTATGCCGGCGTCATGAAGCGGCACCACTTCAGCGGGCAGCCCGCGAGCCACGGCAACTCCGTGTCGCACCGCGCCCCGGGCGCAATCGGCCAGCGCCAGACGCCGGGCCGCGTCTTCCCGGGTAAGAGGATGTCGGGCCACCTCGGCAACGCGCGGGCGACGGTCGCGTGCCTGCAAGTCGTGCGCGTCGATCTCGAGCGCAATCTGCTGCTCGTGAAAGGCGCGGTCCCGGGTTCCGAGAGCGGGCGCGTGCTGATCCGGCCCGCGGTACGTGCGGCCTGAAGCGGCGAGAACGGCGATGAAAGTGAAGTTACGCGACAACAACAAAGCCGTCGAATTCGCCGACAGCATGCTCGGCGCCGAGCTCAACGAGCCGTTGGTCCACCAGGTGGTCACGGCCTATTTGGCCGGACGGCGTTCCGGCACGAAGGCCCAGAAGACGCGCGCCGAGGTCAGCGGCGGCGGGCGGAAGCCATGGCGCCAGAAAGGCACGGGCCAGGCGCGGGCCGGGACGTCACGCAGCCCGATTTGGGTCGGCGGCGGCCGGACCTTCGCGGCCAAGCCGCGCGGCTTCGACCAGAAGGTCAATCGCAAGATGTATCGCGCCGCGATGCGCTCCGTCCTGTCGGAGCTGTTCCGCCAGGAACGCCTCGTCATGACGACGGAGCTCGCGGTCGGCGCGCCGAAAACGAAGGAGCTCAAGGCCAAGCTCGCCGAGGTTGTAGGAGCGAGCTTTGCTCGCGATCTTCGCCGCGTCCTGATCGTCGTCGAAGCTTTCAACGAGAACCTCTGGCTCGCGGCGCGCAACCTGCCGAACGTCGCGGTGCTCGATGCCGTGTCGGTCGACCCCGTGAGCCTGGTCGGCGCCGACAAAGTCGTCATGACGGCTGCGGCCGCCAAGATCCTCGAGGAGCGCGTGCAGTGAGTACCCTCGCTCACCAAGAGAAATTGATGCGCGTTTTGCTCGGGCCGCACGTGTCCGAGAAATCGACGGCCGTTGCGGAAGGCGGCAGCAAGCAAGTCGTGTTCAAAGTCCGGCTCGACGCGACAAAGCACGACATCCGTCGCGCCGTCGAGTCGTTGTTCGAAGTCAAAGTCGCGAACGTGACTGTCGCGCGTATGCCGAGCAAGGCGAAGCGCTTCGGTACGAAGATGGGTCGCCGCTCGGCGTGGAAGAAAGCCTACGTGCGGCTCGCCCCGGGTCACGACATCGATTTCGTGGGCACCGAGTAGCCGCTTAAGGGTAGATCATGGCGCTGCGTAAATTGAGACCAACATCCCCGGGGCAGCGCTTCGTCGTCCGCGTCGTGCATGACGACTTGCACAAAGGCGGACCGCACGAGCCGCTGACCGTGGGGCTCCCGAAGCGCGGCGGCCGCAACAATCAAGGGCGAATTACGACGCGCCATCAAGGGGGCGGACACAAGCACCACTACCGCGTCGTCGATTTTAGGCGCGACAAGGACGGGATACCGGGCCGCGTCGAGCGGCTCGAGTACGACCCGAACCGCAGCGCGCACGTCGCGCTCGTGCTCTACAGCGACGGCGAGCGCCGTTACATCTTGGCGCCGAAACGTATCGCGGTCGGCGATCCGGTTCTGTCCGGCGGCGAGGCGGCGATCAAAGTCGGGAATACGTTGCCGCTCAAGAATATCCCCGTCGGTACGCAAGTTCATTGCGTCGAGCTCAAGCCCGGCAAGGGCGGGCAGCTCGCGCGCAGCGCCGGTTCCTCGGTGCAGATCATCGCCCGCGAAGGGGCCTACGTCACGGTGCGCCTGCGTTCGGGCGAGATGCGCAGAGTCCACGTGACCTGCCGCGCGACGATCGGTGAAGTCGGCAACGACGAGCACAACTTGCGCAAGATCGGCAAAGCCGGCGCGCAGCGCTGGCGCGGTATCCGCCCGACGGTGCGCGGCGTCGCGATGAATCCCGTCGACCATCCGCACGGCGGCGGCGAAGGCAAGTCCGGCCAGGGGAATCCGCATCCGGTCTCACCGCACGGCCAACCGACCAAGGGATTCAAGACGCGCAACAGCAAGCGCACTAACGCCATGATCGTTCGCGACCGGCGGCAGAAGTAGCGCAACCAGCATTCGAGAGATTACATGCCACGTTCGATCAAAAAGGGCCCGTTCGTCGATACGCATCTTCTTCGCAAAGTGGAGAAGGCGGCGAAGGCGAACGACCGCCGCCCGATCAAGACCTGGTCGCGGCGGTCGATGGTGCTGCCCGACATGGTGGGTTTGACGATCGCCGTGCACAACGGCCGGCAGCATATACCCGTGTTGATCTCGGAGAACATGGTCGGGCACAAGCTCGGCGAGTTCGCGGCGACGCGAACGTTTCGTGCGCACTCGGCCGATCGCAAGGTCAAGGTCGAGGAGACATGACGATGGAAGTTGCGGCCACGCTCAAGTACGCGCGCATTTCGCCGCAGAAGTGCCGTCTCGTGGCGGATCAGATCCGCGGCAAGCCGGTTGCGCAGGCATTGCTCATCCTGCGCTTCAGCACGAAGAAAGCCGCGGGCTTGGTCAACAAGGTGCTCGAATCCGCGATTGCCAACGCGGAGCACAATCACGGCGCCGACATCGACGAGCTCAAAGTCGCCGCAATCGAAGTCAATTGCGCCCCGTTCTTCAATCGGTTCAGAGCCGGGGCGAAGGGGCGGGGTAAGCCGATCATAAAACGCAACAGCCACATCACGATCCGCGTGGCCGACGAGTAAAACATGGGCCAAAAAGTTCATCCAATCGGCATTCGCTTAGGGATCACGAAGGAGTGGTCTTCGCGGTGGTACGCGGATTCGAAGCTGTATCCGCAGTACGTCGAGCAGGACAACCGCATCCGCGAGTACCTGCGCAAGAAGCTCAAAGATGCGTCGGTGAGCAGAATTCACATCGAACGGTCGGCCAAGCGCGCGAACATCACCGTCCATACGGCACGACCCGGCATCGTCATCGGGAAGAAGGGCGAGGATATCGAGAAGCTGCGCGTCGAAATCGCCTCTTTGATGCGCATGCCGCTGCATGACGTGCGCATCAACATCGCCGAGATCCGCAAGCCCGAGCTCGATGCGCAGCTCGTCGCCGAAGGGATCGCGCAGCAGCTCGAGCGCCGCGTGCAGTTCCGTCGCGCCATGCGTAGAGCCGTGACGAACACGATGCGCATCGGCGCCGAAGGGATCAAGGTCAAAGTCGGCGGCCGCCTGAACGGCGCGGAGATCGCGCGCTCGGAATGGTACCGCGAGGGGCGCGTCCCGTTGCACACGTTTCGCGCGGACATCGACTACGGCTTGGCCGAAGCAAAGACGACTTATGGCGTCATCGGCGTCAAGGTATGGGTATTCCGCGGCGAGGTCTTCGATTCCGCGGAGGCGGCGCCGGAAGCGGCGGAAACCTCGCGCACGCCGCAGCAGGAACGGTAGTCGACCATGTTGCAACCGAAACGCACCAAATTCCGCAAACAGATGAAGGGCCGTAACCGCGGCTTCGCGCAGCGCGGCGCCGACGTCAGCTTCGGCGACTATGGCCTCAAGTCCGTGGATCGCGGCCAATTGACGTCGCGGCAGATCGAAGCTGCGCGGCGCGCCATGACGCGCTACGTCAAACGCGGCGGCAAGATTTGGATTCGCGTGTTTCCGGATAAGCCGATCACGAAGAAGCCGCTCGAGGTGCGCCAAGGCAAGGGCAAGGGCAACGTCGAATACTGGGTCGCCCAGGTACAGCCCGGCCGCATGCTCTACGAGATCGCCGGTGTCACCGAGGGGGTGGCGCGCGAGGCGTTCAAGTTGGCGGCCGCGAAGCTGCCGGTGTGCACCGTGTTCATCGAACGGCAGGCCCTGTGATGAAAGTCAAAGACATTCGGCAGATGACGGCCGAGCAGATCAACGAGGAGATCGCCAAGTTGCGCCGTGAGCAGTTCAATCTCCGCATGCAGGCGGCCACGGGGCAGGGCGCGAAGCCCGATCAGCACGGCAAAGTGCGTAAGGACATTGCGCGTTTGAAAACGATCCTGCGCGAGCACGAGATCAGCGAGACGGCGGCCAAATGAGCACGCAACAAGAAGCAGCACCGACTTCGAGCCGTCGCGTCGTGGGGCGCGTCGTGAGCAACAAGATGAACAAGAGCGTCACCGTCTCCGTCGAGCGGCTCATCAAGCACCCGGAATACGGCAAGTACATTCGCCGCACGACCAAGTACACGGCGCACGACGAAGACAATGCGTGCAAGCCGGGCGACGTGGTCGCGATCGTCGAATGCCGGCCGATCTCGAAGACCAAATCCTGGCGCGTCGTGGAGATCGTGGCGGCGGCGCCCGAAGCAGTCGCGGAAACGACGGCCTGAGGCTGCGCCGATGATCCAAACACAAACCGTATTGCAGTCGGCCGACAACAGCGGCGCGCGGCGGCTCATGTGCATCAAGGTGCTCGGCGGCTCGAAGCGCCGTTACGCGCATATCGGCGACATCATCAAAGTCACGATCAAGGACGCGATCCCGCGCGGCCGGGTCAAGAAAGGCGAGGTCTATCACGCCGTCGTCGTGCGCACCCGCAAGGGCTTGCGCCGTCCCGACGGGTCGGCGATCCGCTTCGACGGCAACGCCGCCGTATTGTTGACGAACAAGTTCGAGCCGATCGGCACGCGTATCTTCGGTCCGGTCACGCGCGAGCTCAGGACGAGCCGTTTCATGAAGATCATCTCGTTGGCTCCGGAAGTGTTGTAGGTCCGCCGCCATGAACCGCATCAAGAAAGGCGACGAGGTCATCGTCATCGCCGGCAAAGACAAGGGCCGGCGCGGCTCCGTGCTGCGCGTGTTCGAGGACGGCCGCGTCGTGGTCGAGAACGTGAACATCACGAAGAAGCACCAGCGGCCGAACCCTGCCGCGCAGGTGCCGGGCGGCATCATCGAGAAGGAAGCGCCGCTCCATCCGTCCAACGTGATGCTGTTCAATCCCACGACGGAGAAGGGCGACCGTGTCGGAATCCGCGTCCTCGAGGATGGCCGGAAGGTTCGTTACTTCAAGGCGAACGACGAAGTTGTGGATACCTGATATGAGCCGCCTGCAAGAGTTCTACAAGAAGGAAGTCGTTCCGCAGCTCATGGAGAAGCTGAAGGTCAAGAACGTGATGGCCGTGCCGCGCATCGAGAAAATCACGTTGAATATGGGCGTCGGCGAGGCGCTCGCCGATCGCAAAGTGCTCGACAACGCGATGAACGACCTCATGCGCATCAGCGGACAGAAGCCCGTGCCCTGTCTCGCGCGTATTTCCGTCGCGACTTTCAAGGTGCGCGAAGGCCAGGCGATCGGGTGCAAGGTGACGCTGCGGCGCGAGCGTATGTATGAGTTTCTCGATCGGCTCATAAGCGTCGCGATCCCGAGAGTGCGCGACTTCCGCGGCGTCCCGAGCCGCTCTTTCGACGGCCGCGGCAACTTCAGCATGGGCGTCAGGGAACAGATCATTTTCCCCGAGGTCAATTACGATCAAGTGGATACGATCCGCGGATTGGATATCACCATCACCACCAACGCCCGCAACGATGTCGCGGGCCGCGCGCTGCTCGAAGCCTTCAATTTCCCGCTGCGCTCGTGAGTCACGGAGTCATGCATGGCTAAGAGATCGATGCTCGAGCGGGAAACCCGCCGCAAGAAAGCCGTAGCGAAGTACGCGAAAAAGCGCGCGGAGTATAGGCGCGTCATTCGCGATCCGAAGGCGACGGACGACGAGAAGCAGACGGCCCAGCTGCGTCTGCAGGCACTGCCGCGGGACGCGAGCCCGACACGGGGCCGGAACCGCTGTGCAATCACGGGACGGTCGCGCGGGTACTACCGCAAGTTCGGACTTTCGCGCAGCAAGCTCCGCGAGACGGCCATGCGCGGCGAGATTCCGGGCCTCAGAAAGGCGAGCTGGTAAGGGGTAGGTACGCACGATGAGCATGACCGATCCCATCGCCGATCTGTTGACGCGCATCCGTAACGCGCAGGGCGCGCGCAAGGAGTCCGTGACGATGCCGGCGTCGCAGCTCAAGCTTGCCGTCGCCAAGGTGCTCGAGCAGGAAGGCTACATTGCCTCCGTATCGACGGAGGGCGACGGCGCGAAGAAGACGATGACGGTGGTGCTCAAGTATCACCGCAACGAGCCCGTCATCGAGCGCCTCCAGCGCGTGAGCCGTCCGGGTCTCAGAGTTTACGCGCGCGTCGACAAGCTGCCCAAGGTCCAAGGCGGACTCGGCATCTCCATCGTCTCGACGTCGCTCGGCGTCATGAGCGATCGGCAGGCGCGCGCACAGGGGCGCGGCGGCGAGGTTTTGTGCGTCGTGTATTGATGCGGCGACGGATAAGTTCATGTCGAGAATAGCGAAACGCCCAGTCCAACTTGCGAAGAACGTGAGCGCCGACTTGAGCGGGCGTATGCTCACGATCAAGGGCCCCAAAGGCAGCCTGTCGATGGAGGTCAACACCGAAGTCGAGGTCAGCCGGCAGGGCGAGACCTTGGCCGTCGCGGCGCGATCGGGTAGCCGCTTCGCGAACGCGATGTCGGGCACGACGAGCGCCTTGATCAAGAACATGGTCGCCGGGGTCACCAACGGCTATCAGCGCAAGCTCGAGCTCGTCGGCGTCGGCTTCCGCGCGCAGGCGCAAGGCAAGAAGCTCAATCTGACGCTCGGGTTCTCACATCCGGTCGTCTACAGCGTCCCGGAAGGGATCACGGTCGAGACCCCGAGCCAGACCGAGATCATCGTCAAGGGCATCGATCGCCAGAAGGTCGGGCAGGTGGCTGCGGAGCTCAGAAAGTTCCGTCCGCCGGAGCCCTATAAAGGCAAGGGCGTCCGGTACACGGATGAGCATATCGTGTTGAAGGAAGCCAAGAAGAAGTAGGTATTTCGATGGATAAGAAGGAACGACGGCAACGGCGTGCACGGCGCACGCGAGCGCGACTGGCGCTGCAGAGCATCCATCGGCTGTGCGTGCACCGCACGCCGCGACATATCTATGCGCAGATCATCGATCCCAAGAGCAACAAGGTCGTGGCGACGGCATCGACATTGCAGAAGGACTTGCGCACGTCGCTCAAACATACGGGCAACAAAGAGGCCGCCGCCGCGGTCGGCAAGGCCATTGCAGCGAAGGCGGCCGCCGAAGGCGTACAGCGTGTCGCGTTCGACCGCTCTGGGTTCAAGTATCACGGCCGCGTGAAGGCGCTCGCGGACGCGGCGCGTGAAGCGGGTCTACAGATTTAACTTCGGGCAAAGCACATGGCCAACATGGAAGAGCTCCAGGAGAAACTAGTCGCGGTCAACCGCGTGGCGAAAGTCGTCAAGGGCGGCCGCCAGTTCGGCTTCACTGCGCTCACGGTGGTCGGTGACGGCGCCGGGCGCGTGGGCTACGGCTATGGCAAGGCTCGCGAGCTGCCGCTCGCGATTCAGAAGGCCATGCAGTCGGCACGCAAGAACCTGCGCACGGTGAGCCTGAAGAAAGATACGCTGCACTACGAGACGCGCGGGGCGCACGGCGCGACGCGCGTCTACATGCAGCCGGCCTCGGAAGGCACGGGCATCATCGCCGGCGGCGCGATGCGCGCCGTGCTCGAATGCGCCGGCGTGCGCAACGTGCTCGCGAAGAGCTACGGCTCGCGTAACCCGATCAACGTGGTCAGGGCGACGCTCAAGGCGCTGTCCGGCATACGCTCGCCGCAGGACATCGCTGCGAAGCGCGGCAAGACCGTCGAAGAGATTCTGGGCTAAGGTTCGTCGTGGCAAAGCACAGCAAAAAGCTCAAATTGACGCTGCTCAAGAGCCGGTTCCACCGCAAGCCGAGCCATCGCGGCTGCCTCGTCGGCTTGGGCTTGCGAAACCGCCATCAGACGGTCGTCGTCGTCGATACGCCCGAGAACCGCGGCATGATCCACGAGGTCCGCTATTTGTTGCGGGTCGAGGAGGCGTGAGCCATGCGTCTTAACTCATTGCACCCGGCGCGCGGCAGCAGGCAGACTCCTAAGCGCGTCGGACGCGGGAGCTCCGCGGGCCAAGGCAAGACCGCGGGACGCGGCGTCAAAGGTCAGCGCGCGCGGGCCGGCGGATACCACAAGGTCGGTTTCGAAGGCGGCCAATCACCGCTGCAACGGCGCTTGCCCAAGTTCGGGTTCATCTCCCACGCGGCGCGGCTGACCGCCGAGGTGCGCGTGCACGAGCTCGCGCGATTCGGCGGGCAAACGGCGGATCTCGCCGCGCTCAAGGCCGCGCGGATCGTTTCGAAGGCCGCGCTCCAGGCGAAGGTCATCGCGTCGGGCACGCTCGACAAACCCGTCAAGGTCGTCGGCCTCAAAGTCACGCCGGGCGCGCGGAAGATCATCGAAGCGGCGGGCGGCAGCATCGAGTAGCCATGGCCAAGTCGACAGTCAATCCGGCGACGATGTTGAGCGATGCAGCGCGCTTCAGCGAGCTCAGGCAACGGCTCGTGTTTCTGATCGGCGCGCTCGTCGTGTATCGCATCGGGACGTTCATTCCCGTCCCCGGCATCGATCCCGTGGCGCTCGAGCAGTTCTTCCAGGATCAGCAGGGCTCGATCCTCACGATGTTCAACATGTTCTCGGGCGGCGCGCTCGAACGCTTGTCGATCTTCGCGCTCGGGATCATGCCGTACATCTCGGCGTCGATCATCATGCAGATGGCGACGCATGTGATCCCTTCGCTCGGTCAACTCCGCAAGGAAGGTGAATCGGGCCGCCGCAAAATCACCCAGTACACGCGCTACGGCACGGTGTTGCTGTCGTCGTTTCAATCGCTGGCCGCGGCCGCCGCGCTGCAAACCCAGCAGATGGTCCTGAACCCGGGTACCGGGTTCGTCGTCACGGCCGCGATCACGCTCGTCACGGGCACTCTGTTCCTCATGTGGCTCGGCGAGCAAATCACCGAGCGCGGAGTCGGCAACGGCATTTCGATGATCATTCTCGCGAGCATCCTCTCGGGCCTGCCCTCGGCCATCGGCAGCACGCTGGAGCTCGTCAACACGGGCGCCATGAACCAAGCGCTGCCGTTCTTGCTGGCGTTTCTCGTGCTCGGCGTCACGGGCTTCGTCGTGTTCATGGAGCGCGCGCAGCGGCGCATCACCGTGAACTACGCGAAGCGCCAGCAAGGGCGGCGCATGTACGCGGGACAAACGAGCCACTTGCCGTTCAAGATCAACATGTCCGGCGTCATTCCGCCGATTTTCGCGTCGAGCTTGATTCTGTTTCCGGCGACGATTCTCAATTTTGTCGGCACGAGCCAGGCGTTTTCCGGGCTGCAGCGCATTGCGGCGAGCCTCTCTCCCGGCCAGCCGATCTACGTACTGTTGTACGCCGGGCTCATCATGTTTTTCTGTTTCTTCTATACGGCGCTGGTATTCAATTCGCGCGAGACCGCGGATAATCTACGGCGCTCCGGCGCGTTCATCCCCGGCATTCGGCCCGGGCAACAGACCGCTGACTACATCGACAAGGTGCTGACGCGCCTCACGTTTTGGGGCGCGCTCTACATCACCGGCGTCTGTCTGCTGCCCGAGTTCCTGATTCTGAACTTCAATTTGCAGTTCTATTTCGGCGGCACGTCGCTCCTCATCATCGTCGTCGTGACCATGGATTTCATGGCGCAGCTGCAGGCGCACATGATGACGCACCAGTACGAAGGATTAATGAAGAAGGCCAACTTGCGCGGCTATGGGCGTCCGAGCAGCTAGGGCCGGGAGCACGATCATGAAAGTCAGAACATCGGTACGAAAAATCTGCAGAAACTGCAAGATCGTTCGCCGTAAACGCGTGGTCAGGGTCATATGCAGCGACCCGCGCCATAAGCAGAGGCAGGGCTAGAGGGCTCATCGATGGCACGTATTGCCGGCATCAACATACCCGTCAACAAGCACATTTCGATTGCGCTGATGCACATTTATGGCATGGGGCGAAGCCGCGCCATGCAGGCGTGCAAGTCCGCGGGGATCGATCCGGGGACCCCGGTCAAGAACTTGAGCGAGCCTGAGGTGGCGCGGTTGCGCGACGCCATCGCGCGCTTTTCAGTCGAGGGCGATTTGCGCCGCGAGACGGCGATGAACATCAAACGCCTCATGGATCTCGGCTGCTATCGCGGCATTCGTCACCGTCGCGGGTTGCCGGTGCGCGGACAACGCACGCGCACGAACGCGCGCACGCGAAAAGGTCCACGCAGGCCGATCCGTAGGTAAGGAGCAGGAGAACGCATGGCAAAACAGCCAGTCAAGGGTGCGGTTGTCAAGAAGAAGGTCAAGCGGCAGATTCTCGACGCTGTCGCTCACATCCATGCTTCTTTCAACAACACGATCATTTCGATCACCGACCGGCAAGGCAACACGCTATCGTGGGCCACGGCCGGCGGCTGCGGATTCAAAGGGTCGCGCAAGAGCACGCCGTTCGCCGCCCAGGTGGCCGCGGAACGTGCCGGCACGGCGGCGAAGGAATACGGCGTAAGGAACCTGGAAGTTCGAGTCAAAGGTCCCGGCCCGGGACGCGAGTCGGCGGTGCGTGCGTTGAATGCGGTTGGGTTTCGAATCGCCCAAATAGAAGACGTAACGCCGATCCCGCATAACGGTTGTAGACCACCCAAACGACGTCGAGTGTGAGCGGAAGCAATGGCGAGATATAGAGGTCCTACATGCAAGCTGGCCCGGCGCGAGGGCACGGATCTGTTCTTGAAGAGCGGCATCAGGCCGCTCGAGTCGAAGTGCAAGCTCGAGGTTCCGCCGGGCGGTCAGGCGCAGCGTCGCGGCCGGCTCTCCGACTACGGCGTGCAGATGCGCGAGAAGCAAAAGCTGCGCCGCATGTACGGCGTGCTCGAGCGGCAGTTCCGCAATTACTACCACAAGGCCTCGAAGGTCAAAGGCTCCACGGGCGAGAACTTGTTGCGCATGCTCGAGTCGCGGCTCGACAATGTCGTGTATCGCATGGGCTTCGCGTGCACGCGCGCCGAGGCGCGCCAGCTCGTGAACCACCGCGGCATCATGGTCAACGAGACGATCGTCAATGTGCCTTCTTTTCAGGTCAGAGCCGGCGACAAGGTGGCCGTGCGAGAGCGGGCCAAGAAGCAGCTGCGCATCCAATCCGCGCTGAATATCGCGGGCCAAGTCGGTTTTCCCGAGTGGGTCGAGGTCGATGACAAGAACATGGTGGGCACGTTGAAGGCCCTTCCAGAGAGAGACGAGATCCTGCCAGATATCAACGAGAATCTGGTCGTCGAGCTGTACTCCAAGTAACGCGAGGTTTATCAGAGATGCAGGAATCAGCCACCGAGTTTTTGCGGCCCAGATCCGTGAAAGTTCAACCGCTCGGTCCGAACCGGGCGAAGATCACCGTGGAGCCGTTCGAGCGCGGCTTCGGTCATACGCTCGGCAATGCGCTGCGGCGCATATTGCTGTCGTCGATGCCGGGTGCGGCGGTCGTGGAGGCCGAGATCGAAGGCGTGTTGCACGAGTACACGAGCATCGAGGGCGTCCAAGAAGACGTCGTCGACATCCTTTTGAATCTCAAGGCCGTCGCGATCAAGATGCATAACCGCAACGAGGCGGAGCTCTCGCTCATGAAAAAGGGCCCGGGCCCCGTGACCGCCGGCGACATCGTGACGGACCATGACATCGAGATCGTGAATCCCGACCTCGTGATCGCCAATCTGACGCAGGCGGGCGAGCTCCGCGCTTACCTCAAGGTCGCTCGCGGTCGCGGCTACGTACCGGCTACGCAAGTCGTGACATTCGAGGAGCAGACCCGTCCCATCGGCCGGCTGCAGCTCGACGCCTCCTTCACGCCGATTCGGCGCGTCACGTACACGGTCGAAAGCGCGCGCGTCGAGCAACGCACGAATCTCGACAAGCTCATCATCGACATCGAGACCAACGGCACGATCGACGCCGAGGAAGCGATTCGTCGCGCGGGCGCGATTCTCAAGAGTCAGCTCGAAGTCTTCGTCGACTTGCAGGGTGAGGACGAGATCGGGTACGGCCGCGCCGAGACGCAAGTAGATCCGATACTGCTCCGTCCGGTCGACGAGCTCGAGCTCACGGTGCGCTCGGCCAACTGTCTCAAGGCCGAGAACATCAACTACATCGGCGATCTCGTGCAGCGCACCGAAGTGGAGCTGTTGCGCACGCCGAACCTCGGCAAGAAGTCGTTGACCGAGATCAAGGAAGTGCTCGAGACGCACGGGCTGGCGCTCGGCATGCGGCTCGAGAATTGGCCGCCGCCGGGCTTGCGCAGCGAGGAGCCGCCCGCGCCGCCCTCGACGATCTCGTCGTACTAATCGGGGCTCGAGACGATGCGTCACCGCAAATCAGGCCGTAGGCTCGGCAGAAACTCGTCGCACCGCAAGGCGATGTACCGCAATCTTGCGGCGTCGCTGCTGCGCCACGAGACCGTCAAGACCACGCTGCCGAAAGCCAAGGAGCTACGGCGCGTCGTCGAGCCGCTCATCACGCTCGCCAAGAACGGCAACGGCAGCTCGCCGGATACGGTGCGCCGCCGGCGCCTGGCATATTCGCGGCTCAGGGACGACGATGCGGTCGTGAAGCTCTTCGCCGAGCTCGGCCCGCGCTTCAAGAACCGCCCCGGCGGATACTTGCGCATCCTCAAGATGGGTTACCGCGCCGGCGATTCGGCCCCCATGGCGATCGTGCAGCTCCTCGACAAGCCCGAAAAACCCTCGTAACGCTCTTCCGTGGGAGCGGCGTCCCGCCGCGATTTCTTGCTCTTCGTTCCTTGTAGGAGCGAGCTCCGCTCGCGATCTTATCCCTCTCGAACCGCTTCGCCATCGAGCTCCTTGAACCTCCTCTCCGCTTCCTCGAGCCACTGCTCATCAATTCCGGCAGGTGGAAACCCGTCGAAGCTCGCGAGCAGCGCGTGCGCAAGCTTCGCGCGCTCGGCCGGAGGCAGGCCGAGCGCTTCTTGTTCGAGCATTTCGCGGTCCATATCGCACTCACGGCAGCAAGAGTTGCAGCAAGTCTAAATCGTTGCGCTCACCTCTGCGCGGCCCGTATCCGGTCTTTGTCGATAGATTCCTACGTACCGTAGCGCTGCAACCACACTTCGATTTGAGCGCGGGCCTTGGCCACAGGTAGCAATCGAGCCGCAGCCAGCGTCGGCTTCGGAACCCAATCGGGGAACGCGATGTCGCGGCGTTCGTGGCGCCCCGACGACGTATGAACCTCGCGCACCTGATCGAGCGCGCCGCGCGGAAACCGCTCGGCGAGGCGAATGAACGCCGGCCAAAGGCGCCTGTGGACGTAGGTGATTCGACCGCCGGCGAGCGTGCATACGAGCACGGCGGGGGAGTCGTGGATCTTCTGCACGAGGTCGAAAATCTCATGGCCCTTCGGATGGGCCCACCAACTGCCTTTGATTGGCTCTCCGGCAACCCGGGCTGCGAATGTAGGCTCGAGACCCTTGGCCGCTTGGAGCACCACGCCATGACGGCGAATGAAAGCCATGGCGGCTGCGGGCGTCATGGCACGCGTCGAAGGGCGCACGCTACGCGAACGCGATGAAGGCGACGGCGACGTGAATCGCGACACCGAGAAGCATGGCGCCTCCGAACCGCCGCGGCGGAAGCTTATGGCGCCCGGTGACCAAAACGAGTCCGCC
>DATCIQ010000008.1:0-6037 GCA_036507635.1 Gammaproteobacteria bacterium | reverse complement strand
CAGCAGCAGCTTCACGATGGTGCTCTTCCCCGAGCCTGTTGCCCCGACGAACGCGATCGTTTCCCCGGCCCTGACCTCGAGCTCGATGCCTTTGAGAACCGGCGCGCCGGCCGAATAGGCAAAGCTCACATTGCGAAACTCGATGTCGCCTCTGAAGTCCGTCAGCGCCTTCGCATTCGCTTTGTCCCGAATCCCGACCGGTGCCTGAATGAGATCGAGAATGCGCCGCGAGGATGCCATCGCGCGCTCGTAAAGATCGACGGTTTGTGCGAGATCGGTCAACGGCCACAGTAGGCGCTGCGTGAGAAACACGAGCACCCCGTAGGCGCCGACGTTGAGCGTCCCGTTCAAGGTCTTCCAGCCGCCAAGCAGGAACGTTGCCAGAAAGCCCACGAGTACCGCCATGCGGATGATCGGAATGAAAGCGGAGCTCACCGCAATCGCTTTGCGGTTCGCCGCGACGTAGGCGGCGCTATCTTGCTTCACGCGTTGTGCCTCGAAATCCTCGGTCGCGAAGCTCTTGATCGTCGCGATGCCGGCGATGTTGGCGGCGAGCCGTGCACCAAGCCAACCAACGCGGGCACGGACCTCCGCGTAGAGCGGTTGCGCGCGCCGCTGGAAGTAGAAGGCGCCGATCACTATCACTGGTATCGGTGTGAACGCCATGAGTGCGATGACCGGTGACACGACGAAAAACACGGCACCGACGGCAACGAGCGTCGTCGCGACGCGAATCAAGTTGCTCGCGCCGCCGTCGAGGAAGCGCTCCAATTGGTTCACGTCGTCATTGAGGATCGTGACGAGGTTGCCCGTGCTGCGGTCTTCGAAATAGGCGAGATCGAGCTTTTGGACGTGCGCGTAGGCATCGAGCCGCATGACGTGCTGAAGGTCTTGAGCGAGGTTCCGCCACAGCACCATATATAGATATTCGAACACCGACTCGAGAACCCAGATGGCGAGCGTGAGCCCGCCGAGCAGACCGAATTGCCAAATCGGGTCCTCGACGCCCAACGTCGCGACGAACGAGTCTTGTCGACGAACGACGACGTCGATTGCGATGCCGATGAGGATCTCGGGCATCACGTCGAACAGCTTGTTGACGATCGTGCAGATCGTCGCGAGCGCGATTCGGGAGCGGAAGCCCCGCGCGTAACGCAAAAGCCGCAGTAACACGGAGAAGGAAGTTTCGGCAGCGCTCGTCATGCGCTCTCGGTCAGTGCCCCCGCCACGAGACGCCGCAGCCCCTTGCGGAAGCGGCCGCGAGCAGCTCGATCAAGGGATGAGCGCGCAAGGCGATGCCGACGGGGCGGGCCTTCTGCTCGTCGTCGTCATCCGCGGCGGGTACGTCCGGCGCGGCCGCCGCGACGGCCGTGCGCAAGCGCGCGAGCGCGGCAGGGACGTCCTCGGCCGCCAAGGCGCTCGGTACCGTGCCGCTCAAGCCCATGAATTCGAGCAATCTCTTGGCCACATCGCCGAACATCGTGATATCCGCGTACGCCTTGGTATGAAAGGTCACCAGCATGGTGGATTTGCTCGACACCGACGATCGTCTGCTACGCGTAACTATATCGCGACTCGCGCGATGGAATCAGAGCGGAGAGAAAGAAAGCGAGTTGGATCTACGAGGCGAAGTTGAGAGCGCCCTGCCCGGCGTGCCGCGTGCGCGCGGCGGCGAATTTGGTCGCTTGGTACTTGGTTCGGTTCCGTCCGGCGCCCTTGGCGCGGTACAGCGCGAGATCTGCCGCGCGAATGACTTCGGCAGCGCCGCAAGGCTCGGGCGACTGGAACGTCGTCGCGCCAATGCTTATCGTGATGTGCCCGGGCTCTGAGAGCTCCGCGTGCCGGATACTGAGTCCTGCGACGCTGCGACGGAGTCCCTCGGCAATGCCGATGGTCTCCGTAAAATCGATGCCGGGCAGCAACAGCGCGAACTCCTCGCCTCCGTATCTCGCGGCGATATCTCCGGCCCTGCGGCAATAGCTGCACAGCGTCTCGCCGACGGCGCGCAGCACCGCGTCGCCGCATTGATGTCCGAACCGATCGTTGTAGCGCTTGAAATGATCAACGTCGCAAAGCATGAAAGTCAGCGGCAGCGTGCCCCGGGCCGCGCGGCGAATCTCGCAATCGAGCGCGACTTCGAGATAGCGGCGATTGGCGAGCCCCGTGAGCCCGTCGACGTATGCGAGCCGCGTCAGCCGCCGAATCGTGAGCTTGAGCTCGACGTTCTGCTTTGCAAGCGCCCGACACGTCGCGGCAATCGCTGTGGCGTCCATCACGAGCTATGGGGCAGAAAAGGAGCCCGGCAGATGCCGGGCCCCAATCGTCCGCTGAAGGGGGAGCAATGTGTCCGCATAGGGGGGGAGGAGGACCATGCTTTCAGCGAGACAAACCTGCGCATTTTAGAAACCGCTACGAATGCTTACTCTTACTGTTGCTCTTCGCCGGAAAGGCTCTGGTACTCCGCACGGTCGATGACGCCGTCCTGGTTGGCATCGGCTCTATCGAAATCCAGCCCTTCGACAGCTGCGGCCTCGGCGCGATCGATCGAGCCGTCGCCGTTCGTGTCCACGTCTTCGAACGCCGGGGCCTGCGCGAGCGCGGCGGTTGAAAGCCCGAGGGCGGCGAGACAAACTGCTAATGAATTCCTCATTTTGATCTCCTTCATTCCCTGTGATTGGTTCGTCTGATGTAAAGCAAAATGCGTGCCAATCGGTCCAGGAGCGTTACGTCAAGTATTTCGGCCATTTCCATGCATGCCACGCACGGCGATAGTGTCGCCGATAGCCTACGGGCGGTCGGCGCGCCCCGCCAAAGCGCAATGAATTTGCGGAATCGATCTGTCGCCTCGTGCCGACACGCATCCCAAGAATCGCAATGCCACGCGGGATGCCTGCGATACGGCAACCCATAATCGTCACGATGGCCAATCTCCTCACGCTCAGCCGCCTGCTGCTCCTCATCGTGGTGGCCGTGTTGTTCTACGTCGAGGACGCGGCCTTACAGGTGTTGAATTTCTTTCTGATAATTGTGATGTTCTCGACCGATGCGCTCGACGGCTATTTCGCCCGCAAGCGCAACGAAGCGAGTCTCTTCGGCGCGCTGTTCGACATCGCCGGGGATCGAATCGTCGAGCTCACGCTGTGGATCGTCGCGGCCGACAACGATCTGATACCGATCTGGGTGCCTCTCGTCTTCATTGCTCGCGGCGTCGCCGTCGATACGGTGCGTGCGGGGCACGCCGCGGCGCGCGGCGAGACGCCTTTCGGCCTCATGCGGTCGCGACTCGGCAAATTCATCGTGGCCGGCCGGTTTATGCGCATTTTCTACGCCGTCATCAAAGCGTGTGCGTTCTGCGGCCTCGCGGCACTCGATGCCCTACCTGCGCTTTTCCCTGAAGGATGGGCGGCGCTGGGATGGCTCTGGACCTGGCTCACTTACGGCAGCGTATATCTCGCGGTCGCGCTGTGCGTGGCTCGGGGCCTGCCCGTGCTCATCGAATTCGTATACGCTGAGAAAAATACGATCATTCCACGGCGGTAGCTCATGCAACTCGTGATATTCGATATCGACGGCACGCTCGTGCGGGGCAGCTCCGAGCGCCTTTTTTGGCGCTATCTGTGGACTCGAAGGCGGCAAGGTCCGCGGCAACTGTCGGCCTTTCTCGCGTTCTTCTTGCGCTATCTACCGATCGGCGGAATTCATACGAGCAAGAAGAACAAAGCCTATCTCACGGGTTTCGAGGCCACCGAAGTCGAGCGGCTCGCCGCCGATTTCGTGGCCGTCGACCTGATGCGCGTTCTCTACGAGCCCGCTCTCAAGAGACTCAAAGAGCACATGGGGCGCGGCGATCTCGTGCTCTTGATGTCGGGAACGCTGCAGCCGATCGCCCGTGCGCTCGGCGACGCGCTCGGCGTCGAGCATGTGTTGGCGACGTTATGCAGCGAAAGCCGCGGCCGATTGCGGGCATGGCCGCCGGAGCGGCACCCGTTCGGCAGTGCGAAAGTCGCGTTCGCGCGCGAGTTCGCGCAGCAACACGGGCTCGATCTCGGCACGGCAATCGCCTACAGCGACTCGCGCGACGACATCGAACTGCTCGAGGCTGTCGGATCTCCAGTGATCGTCCGGCCCGACCGCGCGCTTCGGGCCCGTGCGGCCGAGCGCAATTGGGAGCTCTTGTCCACCAACGTCACCAGCGCTTCACCGCCGGCGTATCAATAGAGCTCCGCGCCCCATGCCGCGCATCTACCTCTATGACACGACGCTACGCGACGGCGCCCAATCGGAGGACGTCGCGTTTACGCTCGAGGACAAGCTGCGGGTCGCCGAGCAACTCGATGAGTGCGGTGTGAGCTACATCGAGGGCGGTTGGCCCGGCTCGAATCCGCGCGACGAGGAATTCTTCAGCGCCGTGCGCAAGCTCAATTTGCAGCATGCGCGCGTTGCTGCATTCGGCTCGACGCGCAGGGCCAACGTCGCAGCCGCCGACGATTTGAATTTGCGTTTACTGCTCAAGGCCGAGACGGCCGTCGTCACGATCGTCGGCAAGACGTGGGACTTGCACGTGCGCGACGACTTGCGCATCTCCAAGCAAGCAAACCTCGACGTGATCGGCGACTCGATCGCGTACTTGAAGCAATACGTCGATGAAGTCTTCTTCGACGCCGAGCATTTTTTTGACGGCTACCGAGCCGATCCGGAATACTCGCTCGCCTGCTTGAGAACCGCGGCCGAGGCCCAGGTCGACGTCCTCGTGCTCTGCGATACGCGCGGCGGCAGCATGCCGCTTGAGATTCGCGAAGGCGTGCACGCTGCCGCCGGCGTCGGCGCGAAAGCGCTCGGCATTCACTGCCACAACGACTGCGAGCTCGCGGTCGCCAACTCCCTGGCCGCCGTCGAAGCGGGCGCAACGCAAGTGCAAGGGACCATCAACGGCTTCGGCGAGCGCTGCGGCAACGCGAACTTGTGCTCCGTGATTCCGAATCTCGAGCTCAAGCTCGGGTACGAGTGCGTGAGCGCGGAGCAGCTCAAGAAGCTCGCCGGCGTTTCGCGCGTCGTCTACGAGCTCGCGAACATCGAGCCTTACAAGCGTCAAGCGTATGTCGGCGAGAGCGCGTTCGCGCACAAGGGCGGGTTGCACGTCGCTGCCGTGCAAAAGAACGCCGCAACTTACGAGCACATCGATCCGCAGGCGGTCGGCAACCGGCAACGCGTGCTCGTCTCGGACCTCTCCGGCCGCAGCAGCGTCGTTTACAAAGCGAAGCAGTTCGGCATCGACATCGACAACGCCGATCCGGCCGTGAAGGCGGTGTTGGATAAGGTCAAGAAGCTCGAGAACGCGGGCTTTCAATACGAAGGCGCGGAGGCATCGTTCGAGCTTTTGATGCGCGAGGCGCTCCACGGCAAGGTCCAGCACTTCAAGCTCATGGCCTTTCGCGTCAGCGACGAGAAGAACAAGGAGGACGAGCCGCCGCTATCCGAGGCGACCGTGATGATCGAAGGCCCGGACGGCAGCGTCGAGCATACGGTCGCTCAAGGCAACGGCCCCGTGAACGCGTTGGACCGCGCGCTGCGCAAGGCGCTCACGAAGTTCTACCCCGAGCTCGACGGCATGGAGCTTCTCGACTACAAAGTGCGCGTGCTCGGCGGCGGTGCGGGCACCGAGGCCATGGTACGAGTGCTCATCGAGTCCGGCGACGCGACCGGCAAGTGGGGCACCGTCGGCGCCTCGCAGAACGTCATCGAAGCGAGCTGGCAGGCGTTGGTCGACAGCATCGAGTACAAGCTCTACAAAGACGAGAAAGAGCGGCGCGACGCTCGGACGACGAGCTCCGAAGCCACGCGCAAGACCCTGAGCTGAAGCCCGATTCTAGCTCCCGATGCCGACGAGATTGTCGTAGTCGGAGACGACGCGAAACGCGCGCGCGAGGTTTTCTATAAAGAGCGTCTGGCCGAGAAAAATCGGTCCGGGGCTGTTGATGATCGCATTGTTGATCGTCCCGAACACAATCTGGAAAGCGAACCGCACGTTCATCTCTTC
>DATCIQ010000007.1:0-2988 GCA_036507635.1 Gammaproteobacteria bacterium | reverse complement strand
GGCAAGCTGGCACTCGACGAAGTTCTTGAATCCCGCGCGCGACGGCGCGGTGTTGCCGATCCTGCACTTGAACGGCTGGAAGATCGCAAACCCCGCGCTGCTCGCGCGGCTGCCGGACGAGGAGCTCGAGGGGCTGTTGCGTGGTTACGGCTATGCGCCGCGCTTTGTCGCCGGGGACGATCCGAGCTCAATGCATCCACGGATGGCAGAGGAGCTCGACGCGGCGCTCGACGAGATAGCGCAAATCCAGTCTCGTGCGCGCGGCGAGGGACCGGCCGAGCGACCAAAATGGCCGCTGCTCGTGCTGCGCACGCCCAAAGGATGGACTGGGCCGAAGCTCGTCGACGGGCTGCCGATCGAGGGTACTTGGCGCTCGCATCAAGTGCCGCTCGCGAGGCTGCGCGAGCAACCGGAGCATCTGAAGCTCCTCGAGGACTGGCTCAAAAGCTATCGGCCCGAGGAACTGTTCGACGAGAACGGCCGCCCGATTGCCGCGATCGCCGACCTTGCACCGCGCGGCGGCAGGCGCATGGGCGCCAATCCGCATGCGAACGGCGGGTTGCTCTTGAAGGACCTGCTGACGCCGGACTTTCGGGATTACGCGGTGGAGGTTGCAAGGCCCGGCGCGGTGACGGCAGAAGCGACGAGGGTGCTCGGGAAGTATCTGCGCGACGTGATGCAGCAGAACCTCCGCGCGCGCAATTTTCGTGTGTTCGCGCCGGACGAGACCGAGTCGAACCGGCTCGACGCGCTATACGAGGTCACACAAAAGGCGTTCATGGGACCGTTCCAGGACCTCGACCGGCACTTGGCGACTGACGGCCGAGTCATGGAAGTCTTGTCCGAGCACATGTGCCAAGGGTGGCTCGAAGGCTACCTGCTGACGGGGCGCCACGGCTTCTTTTCATGTTACGAGGCGTTCATTCACATCGTCGATTCGATGTTCAATCAGCACGCGAAATGGCTCAAGGTTAGCCGCGAGATCCCATGGCGGCGGCCGATCGCGTCGCTCAACTATCTCTTGACCTCGCACGTCTGGCGGCAGGACCACAACGGCTTCAGTCACCAGGATCCGGGATTCATCGATCACGCGGTCAACAAGAAAGCGGACATCATCCGCGTGTACCTGCCCCCCGATGCCAACACGCTGCTGTGCGTCGCCGACAAGTGCCTGCGCTCGCGCAACTTCATCAACGTGATCGTGGCCGGCAAGCAGAGTCAGCTCCAGTATCTCGATGTCGATGCGGCGATCAAACATTGCGAAACCGGGATCGGCATCTGGGAATGGGCGAGCACCGATCGCGGCGAAGAGCCCGACGTGGTGCTCGCGAGCGCGGGCGACGTCCCGACGCTCGAAGTCCTGGCCGCAATCTCGCTGTTGCGGGGCTTTCTGCCCGACTTGAAGATCCGCATGGTCAACGTCGTCGACCTCATGACGCTGCAGCCGCCGTCGGAGCATCCGCACGGCCTGTCGGACCGGGATTTCGACTCGATCTTCACGACCGACCGCCCGATTATTTTCGCCTATCACGGTTACCCTTGGCTCATCCACCGGCTCACGTACCGGCGCACCAATCACGGCAATCTCCACGTCCGCGGCTATAAAGAAGAGGGAACGACGACGACGCCGTTCGACATGGCGGTGCTAAACGACATCGATCGCTTCCACCTCGTAATCGACGTGCTCGATCGCGTCGAGAAGCTGCGGCCCGCCGGGGCCTATATCAAGCAGGAGATGCGCGACCTCTTGATCGAGCACGGGCAGTACATTCGCGAGCACGGCGAGGACATGCAGCAGATCGCAGAGTGGCGGTGGGCGCCGCCGAACGCGTGAGCACGATGCCGATCCTGCCGCAGTGGCTGCCGGTCTGAGGGCGCAATGGCCGAGACCCGGCGCATCGTCGTCTTGAACGCGGGCACTGCGACGCTCAAGGTCGCGCAATTCGCGGTCGGCTCGCATGACGTTCTCGAGGTCTATCGCGCCGAGCACGACTGGCTCGAGGATGACGACGGCGACGAGCTCGTCGCGCGCGCGCTCGAGCGGATCGAGGGGCCGTTTCAGGCGTTCGCTCACCGCGTCGTGCATGGCGGTGTGGCGTTCACGGAATCGGTGAGGATCGACGCGCACGTCGAGGCGACGCTCGAGAGCCTGCTGCCGCTGGCGCCGCTGCACAACGCGCGCGCGCTGCGAGTGATTCGCGCGGCGCACCGGCTGGAGCCGCGTCTGCCGGCGTTCGCCGCGTTCGATACCGCGTTTCATTTCGGCAGGCCGCCCGAATCGCTGACCTACGCGTTGCCGGCAGATGTCGCAACCGCGCTGCAACTTCGCCGCTACGGCTTTCACGGCATCGCGCATGCGGGGCTCGCGGAAGAGCTTGCGGCCGCGCAGGACACGAGTCCGCACGAGGTCGATGCGGTCACCCTGCACCTTGGCTCCGGCTGCTCGGCGTGCGCGGTCGAAGCGGGGCGGTCGATCGAAACTTCGATGGGCTATACGCCTCTCGAAGGCTTGGTCATGGCCACGCGCTGCGGCAGCATCGACGCCGCAATCGTGCTGCAAATGGCGCGTGCCGGCTACACGATCGACGAGATCGAAACGCAGTTGAACCGCCGCTCCGGGCTGCTCGCGCTGTCCGGTTCGGCCGACGTGCGCGAGGTCCTCGCGGCCGAGGCGCGCGGCGACGAGGCGGCGCATCTGGCGCTTCAAGTGTTCGTACGGCGCATCGTCCTGACCGTGGGTGCGTACTTGACACTGCTCGACGGCCGCGGTGCCGTCGTTTTTGGCGGCGGGATCGGCACGCATTCGGCGCCGATCCGCGAAAGGATCGCTTCGGGCCTCAGCGCGTGGCAGGTCGAGCTCGACGACCGCTTGAACAGAGCGAACGAGGTCGGCCGGATCTCGCGCGCGGGCTCGCGGCCCGTGTTCGTCTTTCGCACCAACGAGGAGCGAATGATTGCGCGCGATGCGGCGCGTCTACTCGTTGCGGG
>DATCIQ010000006.1:0-6597 GCA_036507635.1 Gammaproteobacteria bacterium | reverse complement strand
CGGCGACACCTGGGAGGGTGAGGGGCTCGATCTCAGGACGACGAACGGTGGTGTCAGGTTGCGCATTCCGGATGACTACTCGGCGCGCCTCGAGACCGGCACCGTCAACGGCGGCGTCGACATCGATTTCCCCGTGACGGTGCAGGGCCGGATCGGCCGCGAGCTCTCGACGACGCTCGGCGAGGGCGGCCCGCTCGTGCGCGCCGAGACCACGAACGGCGGAGTGCGGGTCAGCAGATACTGACGCCTGGCGAGCGGCGGTTGCGGGCGGGATCAGCTTTGAGGCGAGGCCCAGTCCACGATTGTGAGTCCCGGCACTCGCGTCATGTCGGCGACATTCGCCGTGACGAGAGTCGCGTCCTCGACCAGCGCGTGCGCGGCGATCGCGGCGTCGAAGTCTTCGATTCGTCGTCCGTTGCGCTCGAGCGCCGCCTTGACGACGCCGAAGCGCTCGCTCACGGCATCGGTCCAAGCCGCTCTGGCGAGCTCCATGCAAATAAGGTCGAACCGATCCTGCAATCTCTCGCGACGCTTCGAGTGTGGCAGCCGCTCGATGCCGTAAGCGATCTCGGCGATCACGGGTTGCGGGATCAGCACGTCCCGACGATTCGCCGCCCGCAGCTTTTCTACGATGCGCGGTTCGGCCTTCATCAATGCGGAAACCGCGTTCGTGTCGAGCACGTAGGTCACAGCCGTCGCGCCGGCTTCGACTTCCGCGCCCTGCGGACCGCTGCGAGCAACTCGTCCACGTCCTTCGCAAGATCCGAGTCAGCCTCCGACAGGCGTTCGAAAAAGCCCGGAGACCAGTCCGACCCGGCTTGGACCTCACGTTCGAGCGCTCGGACGATGAGCTGATTCCTGCTGAGACGCAGGGACCGCGCCTTGCGGTCCACGGCGTCGAGAAGCGGCTTCGGTACGTGTATGCTGGTGGCCATGACTATAGTTGTGACTATATTCGAAGATCGGGTCGGGGTCTAGGCGCTAATCCGCACAATTGCGTGGAGCTCAGATCGTGATTTGCTCCCACCGGAATGGACGAACTTCCGCGATCTTGGCGAAATCTCTGGCGTTTGCCGTCTGAACGGTGAGGCCTTGACGCGCGGCGCTCATTGCAATCAACGCGTCATTGGTGAGTCTCGAGCGCCTGACCGTTTCATAGCCGAATCTGGCTACGTGATCCCCCTCGAAGACGGCGCGACGACCAGCTCACCTGCTCACGGTTGATGCCAGTTCTCCATCACCAGTGCCGGCACGCGCTCGAACTCGGTCGTGTTGTTCGTGATGAGCGTGATGCCGCGCACCACAGCCTGACCTGCTATCAAAACGTCGTACGCGCCGATCGGTGTGCCTTGAGCGGCGAGCGCCGCCCGGATCTCGGCAGACTGTCGCGCGTCATCGTGATCGAATGGCACAACCTCGAAGCGAAGCTCATCGACGAGCGAGAGATTGTGCTGTCTTCTCCGGCTCTTGAAGGCGCCGAAATACAATTCATGGACGACGAGCGAGGATATGGCGATATCGTTCGGTCGATGTCGACGTGCGTGCCGCGCGACGACGCCGGACGGATCATTAAGCAGGGCGATGACGGCGTTGGTATCGAGAAGATACCGGCTCACCGGAACGCCTTATCCAAATCAGGCCGTTTTTGCGGCACCGGCTCCTCGTTCGCGCCTGCCGCCGCGTCCTCGTCGTACGGGCCCGAGGCCGCGAGCTCGTCGAGCCAGCGCCAATCCGCCGGGATGGGTTCGAGGATGATCGCTGCGCCGCGCCTGCGAATGCGGACTTCGTTGCTTTCGAACCTGTATTCCTTGGGTAGACGGACGGCCTGTGAGCGGCCGGACCAGAAGATTTTCGCCGTGTCCATGGGGGTGGCCTAGGGTGATATATACGAAAACTATGTATCACGCTGTATCGCGACGCAATGCGCGAATACCAGCAATCGAGCCAAATTGGGGAGCAAGCCCTGGCACAACGCCAGTCCCGAAACCGAGACTCGGCGAGCGTTTGTGGGATCGCCCGATAGCCCCCGATGGGCCGTCCACAGTGGTTCATTCCATGTAAAACAAGGGCTTGCACGCGTCGCGCGCGTTGGCATGGTGCTTGCGTATAAGAAGATGTCGCATGCGCGCGTGGGGGCCTCATGATTCAACTCCGCCAGACCGTTCGCAGACTGTTGCAGTCGCCGGGATTCACGCTGACGACGGTGCTCACGCTCGCGATCGGCATCGGTGCCACGACCGCAATCTTCAGCGTCGTCAACGGCGTCTTGTTGAAGCCGCTGCCGTTTCCGGATTCGGACCGGCTCATTGCGCTCGTGCATCAGGCGCCGGGCGCGAACCAAGACGAGCTGGCCGCGTCGGCGGCCATCTACTTCACCTACCGCGACAATAACGAGACCTTCGAGTCCGTGGCTATATGGTTCGCGAACACGGCGAGCATCACGGGTTCCGGCGATCCGGAAGAGGTGCCAAGACTCGTGAGCACGCACGAGTTTCTGCCGACGCTCGGCGTGGTGCCGTTGCTCGGGCGCACGTTCAATGAAGCCGACGACCAGGCCGGCAATCCCGCGACGGTCATCCTGTCCTACGGCTACTGGCAGCGTCGCTTCGGCGGTGATGAAGACGTGGTCGGCCGGACACTCGTCGTGGACGGGACGCCCCACGAAGTGGTCGGCGTGTTGCCGCGCGAGTTTCGGTTCCTCCAACAGCCCGCCGATATATTGACACCGACACGTCCGAACCGCGCCTTCGCGTTCGTCCCGTCCATCGGGGACCGCGGCATCGCGCGGCTCAAGGATGGCGTCACGCTCGCCGAAGCTTCCGCCGACGTGGCGCGCATGATACCGATTCTCATCGATAGCTTTCCGATCGTGCCGGGACTCACTAAGGAGGCGGTGCAGGCCATGCAGCTCGGCCCCAATTTGCGCTTCCTCAAGGAGGATATCGTCGGCGACTTGGACGACGTGCTGTGGGTGCTCATGGGAACGATCGGCATTCTGCTCTTGATCGCTTGCGCCAACGTCGCGAATCTCCAGCTGGTGCGGACCGAAACACGCGGACAAGAGCTCGCGATCCGAGCCGCGTTGGGCGCCGGCTGGGGAAGGATCGCACGGAGTCTGCTCGTCGAGAGCACGGTGCTCGGGCTCGTGGGCGGCATTGCGGGATTGGCGCTGGCGGCCGCGAGCTTGCCCGTGCTCCTCTCCGTTGCGGCGGAGAATTTGCCCGCGGTGCTCGAGGTCACGATCGACCGCACGGTGCTCTTGTTCGCGCTCGCGATCTCGCTCGCCTCGGGGCTGCTGTTCGGATTGATCCCGGTCGTCAAATACGCGGTGCCCCAAGTCGCGACGATGCTGAGCGGTACCGGGCGGTCGTACAGCTCGACCCGGGAGCGCCACCGGGCGCGGAATTCGCTCGTCGTCGTGCAGGTCGCGCTTGCGCTGATTCTCTTGGTCGCCTCGGGCCTGATGATTCGGACGTTTCAGTCGTTGCGGGACGTCGATCCCGGCGTCGTCGAGCCCGAGCAGATCCAAACACTGCGCATCTCGATCTCGCAGGCCGCCGTGCCAGAGTTCGCTCGCGTGATTCGAATGCAGAACGACATCGCGGACCGGCTCGCGGCAATCACCGGTGTCGAATCGGTCGGCTTCGCGACACGGCTGCCGTTGATCCGCAGCGGCCCCAGCGGCCCGTTCTCGCTCGAGAACAAGCCGGACGGCGCGCCGCTCGAGATCGAGTTTCGCTACACGTCTCCGGAGTATTTTGCGACCTTGGGCACGCCGATCGTCGCGGGCCGAGACATCGAATGGGCCGACCACTATGGCACGCAGCAGGTGGCCGTCGTCTCCGAGAACGTGGCGCGTCGAGAGTGGGGCTCGGCTGAGGCGGCGCTCGGCAAGCGCTTGCGGCGAGGCCCGCAGAACCCATGGCTCGAGGTCATCGGTGTAGCCCGCGACATTCGTCACCACGGTGTGGACCAGCCCGCGCCCGACACCGTGTACTTGACGTCGAGCGAATTCCTCGCGCAGTTCGCGAGCCGCGCGGTGTACTACTTCATCCGCAGTGACCGCGTCGGCACCGCCGGCTTTCTCGAGGAGATCCAGCAGGCCACTTGGTCCGTGAACGGCAACCTGCCGCTCGGCAGCGTGCAGACGCTCGGCGATCTTTACGAGCGTTCCATGGCGCGGACGTCTCTGACGCTCGTGCTGCTCGCAATCACGAGCTCGATGGCATTATTGCTCGGGCTCGTCGGGATCTACGCCGTCTTGAGCTATATGCTCTCGCAGCGGACGCGCGAGATCGGCATCCGCATGGCGCTCGGCGCGCAGAATTCAAAGCTGAGACAGATGTTCATAATTCAGGTATTAGTGCTTGTAAGTGCTGGATTAATCCTGGGGCTCGGCGCGGCGGTGGCGCTATCGCGGCTCATGACGTCGCTCTTGTTCGGAGTGACGCCGCTCGACCCCGCCACGTACATCGCGGTCTCCGCTATTCTCGTGGTGACCGCGCTTCTTGCGGGGTATTTTCCGGCGCGGCGCGTGACACGCGTCGATCCGATGCAGGCGTTACGCGCGGAATAGGGGACGAGAATGACAATGATCCGTACACAGGGCATCGAGAAATCGTATCCGTACAAAGGCGGCCGCACGTTCGTGCTGCGCCAGATCGCGCTCGAGGTTGCGGAGGGCGACTTCGTGACGATCATGGGGCCGTCGGGGTCGGGCAAGTCGACGTTGCTCGCGATTCTCGGCATGCTCGACGCGGAGTTCGACGGCGAGTACTGGTTCGACGACCAAGGCGTGCACGGCCTGAACGTCAAGCAGCGCAATCGCTTGAACAAGAGCAACATCGGCTTCGTGTTTCAGCATTTTCATCTGCTCGACGACCTGACCGTCTACGAGAACCTCGACATCCCGCTTTCGTATCGCGACGTACCGCGCAAGGAGCGCGAGGCGCGCGTCGCAGAAATCCTCGATCGCTTCCAGATCGTCGGCAAAAAGGATCTCTACCCGACGCAGCTCTCGGGCGGCCAGCAGCAGCAAGTGGCCGTTGCGCGCGCCGTGATCGCGCAACCGCGCGTCGTGCTCGCCGACGAGCCGACCGGCAGCCTCCACTGGAGCCAGGGCGAGCAGATCATGCAGCTTCTGCGCGGGCTCAACGAGGGGGGAACGACGATCATCCAAGTCTCGCACGACGAGCGCGTGGCGGCCTTCGGTCAGCGCGTCATCGAGCTCGGGGACGGGTGGATATCGGGAGACCGGCCCGTGAAACGGAAGGAGTAGACCCCGATGAGCCGATTTCGCTACGCGTTGCGGCAGTTGAGCATCGGGCCCGCGCGCATTTCGGCTCGCGCTCGGTGCACAGGGCTCGATAGATTCGCGAAAGGAACGACCATGCTGCTGCACCTCTGGGATGACTTTCGGTATGCCGCGCGGCGCTTGAGCGTAAGCCCCGGCTTCGCGGCCGCCGCCGTGCTCACGATCGCGCTCGGCGTCGGCATCAATACGGGCATCTTTTCGGTGCTGAACGGACTCGCGTTGCGCGAGCTGCCGGCACCCGATGCGGACGAGCTCGTCAGCATTCATCAGATCATCGAGGGGGAGGGCATCCAGCGCTTCGTGAGCGGCGCGCATCAACCCATGCGCGAAACGCAGAAACCCACCGAATTGACCAACTATGAGACTTCGTTTGCCGCCCGCTTCAGTGCTAGCCTTGAACAGCAGTGATCTCCGGAGATCCGAACGTGTCGAGCATCGCAAGGGACTTGTTGCGCCGGCACCGCTTGACCGCGACCGAATATCGCCGCATGGGCGAGGTCGGCATCTTGCGTGCGGACGCGCGCGTCGAGCTGATCGAGGGAGAGATCATCGACATGACACCGACGGGAAGTCGGCACGCCGGCGTCGTGAGACATATCGCACGCTTGTTCGAGCGCGCGATCGGCGACTCGGCCGTCGTCTCGATCCAGAGCCCCGTGTCATTGAGCGACCGCTCGGAGCCGGAGCCGGACATTGCGCTGCTCAGCCCGCGCACGGACTTCTACAAGTCTGCGCATCCGCGTCCCGCGGACGTGTTGTTGATCGTCGAGGTGGCCGATGCCTCGCTGCGTTACGATCGCCAGGTCAAAGTACCGCTGTATGCGCGTCACGGCGTCACCGAAGTGTGGATCGTCGACCTCGAGCGCAACGTACTGACGCAGTACCGCGATCCCGAAGGCGAGCGCTATCGGACCGCGACGTCGCTCGCGGAGCTCGCTGCAGTCGAGCTCGCAGCGTTGCCGGGCGTCAGGCTCGACCTGCGAGGCGTTTTCCGGGACTGAACCCGGCATTCGTGCCGTTCGTTCCCTCCGCGGAGGGATCGAACGTGCTTGCGCGGCGCGGCGGCGTCGCCTATGTATAGCCGATGGCGCGCGCTCCCCGCATCTTCGTAGCCGACGACCAGGCCGACGTCCTCGAGGCCTTGCGGCTATTGCTGAAGAACGAGGCCTATGCGGCGGAGACCTTCCACGAACCCGACGCCTTGATCGGCGCGCTGCGCGTGCGCACAGCCGACGCCGTGCTCATGGACCTGAACTACACACGCGACACGACGTCGGGCGACG
>DATCIQ010000005.1:2500-31325 GCA_036507635.1 Gammaproteobacteria bacterium | reverse complement strand
GGGAGCCGAAAACGGCTCGCATTCGAGTGTCATTCGCGTTGTCGCAGTCGATGGAAGGCGCCTTGCCAATATGTTAAAAGGCGCCATGGGTGGGGGCGAATAGCCTTAGGTCATGCCGGTTCGGCTCGAGGGAGATACGTGTGCCTGGCGGAAACGCGGTGAGCGTCAAGGGTAATCTGCGCGGCCTCAAGATACTCGTCATAGACGACAGCAAAACTATCCGCCGGACGGCCGAGACGTTGCTCGTGAAAGAGGGTTGCGAGGTCTATACCGCCGTGGATGGTTTCGACGCGCTCGCGAAGATCGCGGACCACCATCCTGACATCATCTTCGTCGACATCATGATGCCGCGCCTCGACGGCTATCAGACGTGCTCCCTGATCAAGCACAATAAGACGTTCAAGGATACGCCGGTCATCATGTTGTCGAGCAAGGACGGCCTGTTCGACCGGGCGCGCGGGCGGCTCGTGGGGTCGGAGCAATACTTGACGAAGCCGTTCACCAAGGATGAGCTATTGGGGGCGATTAGCACTCACGTGGCACGTTGAACGCAACCTGCGGGAAGGTCGCATGGCTCTCATAATGATCGTTGACGACTCGCCGACCGAAGTGCACGTCATGAGAACGGCACTCGAGAAGCATGGCTTTCAGACGATGGCCGCGGCCGACGGCACGGAATGCTTGAGTCTGGCCCGAGAAGTCCGGCCCGATCTCATCTTCATGGATGTCGTCATGCCCGGCCTCAACGGCTTTCAGGCGACGCGCACACTGACTCGCGATCCGCAAACCAAGTCCATTCCGGTCGTCATGATCACGACCAAGGACCAGGAGACCGATCGAATCTGGGGCATGCGCCAAGGCGCGGTCGACTACCTCGTCAAGCCCGTCGGTGAATCCGCCCTGGTCGCGAAAGCCGAAGAAGTGCTGAGGCAGCACGAGGGCCATTCCACTTGAGCCTGCAAGCGCTCATCGAGCAACCCTTCGAACTATTGCTCGAGCTGGAGCGGCGCGCCAAGGCCGCTATCGCCGGACGGCAGGGCAACGACGTCGCCACCGAGGAATGGGTGGGGATCGGGTTCAGGCTCGGTACCGAGAAATTCGCGACCGGGCGCAACGAGGTGCGCGAGATTCTCCCCGTACCCGAGCAACTGACGCGCGTTCCCGGCGCGAAGCCGTGGCTTCGCGGGATCGCGAATATCCGCGGACAATTGTTGACCGTGGTCGATTTGCGCTCGTTTCTCGGCGCAGGGCGCTCGCAGCCGGATCGACATGCGCGTATCTTGCTGGCAGCGAGCCGCGAAGTCCCGACGGCGCTGATCGTCGACGAAGTTTTGGGGTTTCGGCGCTTCAGTGAAGATGCCTACAGCGACCAGCCGCCTGCAACGGTGATTCGCTGCGAGCATTACCTAAAGGGAGCGTTTCGCCGCGGGTCAGAGGTCTGGCCGCGGTTCAGCCTGTTCCAGCTACTCGAGGATGAGCAATTCTTGAACGCCGGCGAGTCCGCGAAGGCGTAACGAAGCGTATGGTCACATCCAGCGTATGGGCAAAGATGCTGCCGCCGCTCGGCGCCGTGCTCGCGATCGTGCTCGTGGCAGCCGCCACGGCGCTGTGGCTCGATCGCGGCGGCGCTACGGGGCCCGATGTCGGCCCCCTCATGGCGATGACCCAAGCCGCAAGGTCGCAGGGGCGCGCCGCCTTGGAGGGCGACGCGGCCGGCAGCGAAGCGCTCGACGCGACGCGGGCGCGCATCGATGAGCTGCTCGCGACGGCTCGCGCCAATAGCGCCTCCGATTCGGCGGCGAGCGCGCTCCTCGCCGCGACGGAATGGCAAGCCGTGGGACGCAATTTGGCGGCGATTGCCAACGCGGAAAGCGCGCTCGTCGAGTTCCATGCCGCGCGCGAGCGGTTGCTCATGCTCGCGCCGAATTTGCTGTCGGCGGCCGCCAATCTCGCCGGAGCATTGCCGCCCGGCGAATTGCAGGCGAATCAGATTCACCTGGAGCGTTTCGAGTTGGCCGTGCAGACGATGCAACAGGGCGCCCGGGCCTTGGCCACGCCGGGCGACACCGAAAGCGGCGTGCAGCGCCTCGGTGACACCGAACAATACATCGGACAGATCATCGGGGGATTCCGCGGGACGGACGCGTCGCTCGGCGTCACCGCCGTCGCCGGGGCATCCGCCGCCGACGTCGACGCCGTGACGTTGTCGTTCGAGGAAGCGCGAACGGCGGTCGGCGCCATGGGCGGAGCTGCCGACGCCGTCACCGCGGCCGAGGCCGCCCTCGTCGAGTTCGACACGGCCGCCGCCGCGCTGCTCGACATCTATGCGCGCGGCGGCCGCGGGGCCGGCTCGGCGGCGCTGCTCGAGCTCGGATCATTGCCGCTCACGCTCGTCGGCGTCGCCGTGCTCGTGATGGGGTTGATACTGCTCGCTTACTACCGCGCGCGCGATTTTCGCCGCTCCGCGGAGTTGCAGGCCGAACAAAACGAGCGCAATCAGCAAGCGATTCTGCGCTTGCTCGACGAGCTCTCGAGCCTCGCCGACGGCGATTTGACGGTCCAAGCGACCGTCACCGAGGATATCACGGGCGCGATCGCCGATTCGATCAACTACGCGATCGAGGCGCTGCGCGATCTCGTAGCGACCGTCAACGAATCATCGATTCTCGTCGACGGCGCCGCGAAACAGACCGAGGCGACCGCACAGCATCTCGTGCGCTCGGCCGAGCAGCAAGCGAAGCAAGCGGCCGCGGCCTCGGATTCGGCGACGAAAATGGTGGCCTCGGTCGCGGAAGTCTCCGGCAACGCCGAACGCTGCGCCGACGTCGCGCGTCACGCGGTCGACGTCGCGCACAAGGGCGGCGAGGCCGTGCGTCGCACGATCGACGGGATGAATACGATCCGCGAGACTATTCAAGACACCTCGAAGCGCATCAAGCGCTTGGGCGAAAGCTCGCAGGAGATCGGCAATATCGTCGAGCTCATCGAGGAAATCGCGGAGCAAACGAATATCCTCGCGCTCAACGCCTCCATCGAGGCGTCCCGTGCGGGCGAAGCGAGCCGCGGGTTCGCAGTCGTTGCCGACGAGGTGCAGAAGCTCGCCGAGCGCTCGGCGACTGCGACCAAGAAGATCGAGGTGCTCGTCAGCACGATTCAGTCCGACACCAACGAAGCCGTCGTATCGATGGAGCGCAGCACGACCGACGTGGTGGGCGGCGCATTGCTTGCGGAGAACGCCGGCGCGGCGCTCGACGAGATCGAGCAGGTGTCGCACCAAATTGCGAGTCTCGTGCAGAATATCTCGAGCTCGGCCAAAGATCAGAGCTCCGTCTCCGCCGCGATCAACAAGAACATGCAAGTGCTGCGGCAAATCAGTGCGAAGACCACGGAGTCGACCGCGGCAACGTCGACCGCGATCAGCAAGCTGTCGGAGCTCGCTTCGCAGCTGCGTCGCACCGTGCGCGGCTTCACGTTGCCCGACGGCGGCGCACCGACGGGCATTCTGAGTCAGGCGACGGTCGCCGACGGCCTGCTGCAACAGCAAGACACGCCTGACGGCGGCCCATCCGCGGTGACCAACGTCGAGCGACTGCGCCAATCCGGCTGACCGGCGTCGAGCTGTGAAAATGGCTGACTCCGCTACCATGAAGGATCTCGCGAGCCAATCTTTGGATCTCGTCAACCGAGAGCTGTCGAGCACGCTCGAAGCTGCACGCCGCGAGATCGAAGACTTCGTCGACGGCCAGTCGGGCGGCGAGGCGCTGTTGCGCGCGGCCGGCATGCTGCATCTCGCCGCAGGCGCGCTCAAGATCGTGGAAGTCCAAGGCGCGGCGCTGCTCGCCGAGGAAATGGAGCAGACCTGCCGAGCTTTGGCTGAAATCGAGGATCGCGGAGCGTCGGAGCCCGGCGTCGAAGCCCTGACGCGGGCGATGGTACAGCTGCCGGCGTATCTCGAGAGACTGCTGTCCGGGGGGCGCGACGTGGCCCTCGTGCTGCTCCCTCTGCTCAACGACCTGCGCAAGGTGCGCAATCGCCCCCTGCTGTCGGAAGGTACCCTGCTGTTGCTCAACACGGGACCGATCGAGCGCTTCACGCAGACCTCCATCCGCCGGGCCGGCGTCGACCACGGGCCCGAGCTTTCGAAAGCCGCGCACAAGGTTCGCCCGGCTTTTCAGACGGCGTTGCTCGGTTGGATCCGCGGCGAAAACGCGAGCGGCAATCTCGACGAGCTCATCAAGGCCGGCACTTTGCTCGAGAGGAGCGCAAAAGGGGACGCCGCCAAGCAATTGTGGAATGTATTGACGGGCGTGCTGGTTGCATTGCGGTCCGGTGGGCTCGAAGCCAGTGTTCAGCTCAAGCGCCTCGTAGGTCAGGCGGATCGCCAGCTCAAACGGCTCATCGACTCCGGCGAGACGGCTTTCGCGAACGCGCCGCCGGTCGAGTTGTTGAACAGCCTTCTTTATTACGTCGCGCGCGCACGCTCGGACGACGAGCGCATCGCGAAGCTCCGCGCCACGTACAACCTCGCGGACATGGTGCCCGGCGAAGCGCAGCTGGAGCGTGCTCGCGAGCGGTTGGCCGGCCCGAGCGTCAAGCTCATGCATACGGTCGCGGAGGCCATCAAGGAAGATCTCGGCGCCGTGAAGGACGTCTTGGACATATTCGTCCGAACGGGCATGGAAGACGCAAGCCAGCTCAAGGCGCAGATCGACATGCTCAAAAAGATCGGCGACACGCTCGGAGTCCTCGGCCTCGAGGATGCGCGCAACCAGATCCAAAACGAAGCGCGTCAATTGAGCGTGATCGTGGCAAGCAACAAGATCGTCGATCAATCCGTGCTCGAGAAGATGGCGGCGACGCTGCTCGACGTCGAGGACGCATTGGATCGCGAGCTCGTGCGCGGCGTCTTGCCGGGTAGCGACGAGCAGGGCGCCGAAGTATCCGAATCGGAAGAATCGACCCAATACCGGCACGTGACGCAGGCCGTGATGGGCGAGTGCATCGTCAATCTGGCCAAGATCAAGGAGTCCGTGGTCAAGCTCGTCGAGGAAAGCGGCAACTTGCGGGCTCTCGACCAGGTCAAGCCGCAGCTGCGCGGCATCACCGCCGGCCTGCTCATGCTGAACAAGACGCGAGCCGTCAAGATCATCGAGCGCATCGGTGCGATGATCACCGAGCGCCTGGCGCCGAGCGACTTGCCGCTACGTCCCGATCATCTCGAGCGGCTTGCCGATGCGATCGTCAGCGTCGAGTACTACATGGAGACAGTGAGCCTCGGCCGCGCCGATCCGTGGTACATGCTCGAAAACGCCGAGCGTTGCCTCGAGCTGCTCGAACGATTGCCGGTCGCACAAGCGCCTCGACCCGCGGAAGGGCGCCCGGCCCACGTGCCGGAGCCCATCGCGAAGCGCCAGCCGGCGCCGGCGCGGCCCGCCGCCGAGGCGCCGGTCATGCAGGTCGAGGAAGAGCGTTCGGATCCCGAGCTCGTCGAGGTCTTTATCGAAGAGGCAAAAGAGGAGCTCGCGAACATCGCCCGCTGCTTGGCGCTGTGGATGGGAAGCCCGGAGAACTCGGAAGCGTTGATTTCCGCGCGCCGTTCCTTCCACACGCTCAAAGGCAGCGGCCGCATGGTAGGCGCTCAGTTGCTCGGCGAGTTCGCTTGGAGCATCGAGAATCTGCTGAACCGGCTCATCAATCAAACGCTCGCGCCGAATCCGGCGATGCTCGAGTTCATCACCGAGGCTGCCGCCGTGCTACCGGCCCTGATCGAGCAGCTCGAAATAGGCATCGCCCCGAAGGTTGACGTGCATCTGCTCATGAAGCGCGCGGAGGCGTTCGCAGTCGGCGATCCTGACGCGGAAAGTCTCACGAGCGAATCGTTGCGCGTGCCGGCGCTCGCAGTCGAGCCGGCGCCGCTCGCGGTGCCCGCCGCGCCGCCCGCCGGCGGCATGGATCCGGTGCTTAGAGAGATATTCCTCAAGGAGATGCGCGGTCACCTTGCGGCGATTCGCGACTTCATCGAGAACGCCGAGCGTGGCGCTGCTTCGCGCACCGTAGTGGAGCCCCTGCATCGCGCGAGCCACACTCTGCTCGGCAGCGCGCGCATGGCCAGCAGTGCGGCGGTCATGGCTTTGGCACAACCGCTCAATACGCACTTGGCCGCGCACTACGTGGCGGGCTCGGCGCTGACCGCGCAAGGTCTCGTCGTGCTTCGTGACGTCGTCGCGGCGCTCACGGCGATGGCGGACGCGATCGGCGCAGGCTACGAGAGCCACGCCGACGCGTCGCTCATCGAGCGCTTGGCAGCGCTCGCGCCGCCGCCGGCGCCTGCCGACCTGCACCTGATGCTCGCGGACGAGGCGCCGGCGGCGGAGGCGGCGAGCTACGACCCGGAGATTGCCGCGATCTTTGCCGAGGAAGCCGCCGAGTTGCTCGACCAGGCGGAAAACGCGTTTCAGGACCTCGATCAGAGCGAAGACGCGACCGCGGTGTTGCGCGAATTGCAGCGCCTTCTGCATACGCTCAAGGGCGGTGCCCGCATGGCCGGCGTCGCGGCCATGGGCGACTTGAGCCACGCGCTCGAGACGCTGCTCGCGGACTTGTCGCACGGACACGTCGCCATGGACAGGGCAGCGACGGGGCTCGTGCAGCGCTGTCTCGATCAACTGCACCAAATGCGCGACGCCATCGATGCGGGTCATTCCGTGGCGGCGGCGACGTCGCTCATGGCCGAGATCGCAGACCGCGGGGCGCGCGTCGAAGCTGCTCCGCCGGAGAGCGTTGCGGAAGCGCCGCGAGTGCCCGAGGAACGGGTAATGAGCCAGGAGGCTTCGGTCGCCGAGGAAGAGCCTCCGGCGCCCGTCGCCGAGCCGCCCGCTATCGAGCTGCCTCCCCGCGAGCCGACTCCCGCGGAAGCTCCGCCGTTCGAGGACTTCCCGTTGACCGCCGAGGAGATTCAAAGCCTCGAAGCGATCGATATCGGCCCGGCCGAAATCGCCGAAGTCCCGGCCGACGCGGCTGCCGACGCCGATGTGGAAGCCGCTGCCGCCGATGCATCGCTTCCCGAGGTCTCCGCCGAGATCGCAGCCGATTTGCGCGCCGCACCCGCCCCGGTCCCGGCCTCGGCACGCGGGGCCGAGCGCGCCGAGACGACGCGCGTCGATGCGGCGCTTCTCGATGCGATGCTCAACGGCGCCGGCGAAATCAGCATTTTCCAGTCGCGCCTCAAACAGCAACTCCATTCCATCGAATTCCATCTGAGCGAGCTCGCCGAGACCGTCAAGCGTCTGCGGGAACAGCTCAGGAACTTGGAGGCCGAAACCGAGGCGCAGATTCTGCACCGCCACCAGGACGACGCGGGGGAGGATCAAGCCTTCGACCCGCTCGAGCTCGACCGTTACTCGACAATTCAGCAGCTCTCGCGCGCGCTTGCGGAAACGTCCAACGACGTCGCAAGCATCAACGAGCTGCTGCATGGGTTGACGTCCGAGGCCGATACGCTGTTGACGCAACAAGCGCGGGTCACGTCGGAGTTGCAGGACGGTCTCATGCAGACGCGCATGGTGTCGCTGCAGCGTCACGTGGCGCGATTGGCACGTATCGTGCGGCAGGCGGCCATCGACACCGGCAAGTCGGCCGAGCTCGTCGTCACGGGCGCAAACAGCGAATTGGATCGTCAAGTGCTCGACAGCATTTTGCCCGCCTTCGAGCATCTGTTGCGCAACGCGGTCGTGCACGGCATCGAAGACCGCGAGCGGCGCAAGCGCGCGGGCAAGCCGGAGAGCGGCGTCGTCGACCTCAAGCTGCGCCGCGAGGGCGCCGAGGTGCTCATCGAGGTATCCGACGACGGCGCCGGCCTCGATTTCGAGGCGATTCGGCGTAAAGCTCGCGAGCAAGGCTTGCTCCCCGAAGGGCACACGGCGTCCGACGAAGAGGCCATCGATTTCATTCTGCGGCCCGGGTTCAGCACGGCGGGCGAGCTCACGCAGGCGGCAGGACGCGGCGTCGGTATGGACGTCGTCGATACGGAGATCAAGAAAGTCGGCGGTTCGATGCGTATCGAGTCGCGCTCGGGCCTGGGCACGCATTTCATCATGCGCCTTCCGTATACGCTCGCAGTGACGCACGCGCTCATCGTCAACGTCGGCGACGAGACCTTTGCCCTGCCGCTGCCGACGGTCGAGGGCATCACGCGCGTTCGCCGCGAGCAGTTGCTGCAAATACTGACGCAAGACGAGCCGACGCTCGACTACGGTGGCGTCAGCTACCGCGTGCAGCACTTGGGCAGCCTCGTCGGTTCCGCGCCGTCCGCACTGCCCGAGGAGGAGCATGCCGTCTCGCTGGTGCTCGTCCGCGCCGGCGAGCATTCGACGGCACTGCTCACGGATTCTCTCGAGGGCAGCCGCGAGATCGTCGTCAAGACGCTCGGTCCCCATATCGCGAGCGTGCCCGGCGTGTCCGGCGCGACGATCCTAGGCGACGGCCGCATCATCGTGATTCTGGACGCCGGTACGCTCGTGCGCTCCCAGCAGTCGGTCCAGGAACCCGCTCCGGTGGCGCCGGCCGCAGCCGAGCAGCAACTCAGCGCGCTCGTCGTCGACGATTCGATTACGATGCGACGCGTCACGCAACGCCTGCTCGAGCGTCGCGGCGTCAAGGTCTTGACCGCTCGCGACGGGCTGGACGCAATTACGGTCCTGCAGGAGCACGAGGTCGACGTCATTCTTCTCGACATCGAGATGCCGCGCATGGACGGCTATCAGTTTGCGACGCACGTTCGCAATGATCCGCGCGTCAAGGATCTGCCGATCATCATGATCACGTCGCGGTCGGGAGAGAAGCACCGCGCGAAGGCGATCGAGATCGGCGTCAACGACTACCTGAGCAAGCCTTATCAGGAAAGCCAGCTCGTGAGCGCGATCGAGGCGTTGGTGGGACGGCGGTTATGAGCGCGGACCATAAGGAGCTTTATAGCCTTTTGATTCCGCTGCGCAACGAGCGGCTCCTCGTGCCGCGCATGTGTGTGGCGGAAGTCATCGCTTTCGCCGATACCGAGCGCCGCCGCGACGCGGAGATACCGGATTGGGTGCTCGGCACGATCGACTGGAACGGCCGGCGCCTGCCCGTCGTTTCGTTCGATCGCATCGAGCCTGCGGACCCGCCGAAGAGCCGCAAGAAGCCGTCGCGTGCCCGTATCGTGGTTTTTCACGGCCTAACGAATCGACTCAAGTCGGGTTACTTCGGCGTCCTGACGCAGGGGTTCCCGCAGCTCGTGCGCGTCAATCGCGACGTGATATCGCTGGACCTGGATACACCGGTCCCGCAGTATCTGCCGATCCTGTGCCGCGTGCGCATGATTCATGAGTTTCCCCTGATTCCCGATATCGAGCGGCTGGAGCAGATGCTCGCCGACCTACCCGCGCACGCTTGAGCTCAACCGAGATCGCCCCAGCGGGATTGCGCGAGCGCGCAGACCGCGAGCGCCGCAGTTTCCGCGCGCAGCGTACGCGGCCCCAGGCCCGCGCTCGTGAAGCCCGCGGCGGTGATCGATTCGAGATCGGCGGCGCTCCATCCCCCTTCGGGCCCGACGAGCAAGCAGACGTCGGCGCTCCGCGGCTCCAGAGCGTCGAGACGGCAGTGCACCCCGGGACGGAATACGATGCGCAACGCGTTCTCGGGCAGATTCGCAAGGCAAGTGCCGAGCGAGTGAAACAGGCGGAGGGCGGGCAGGAAATGTCGGCCGGACTGCTCGCACGCGCTCGCCACGATCTTCCGCCAGTGCTCGAGACGCCGCTTCCTACGCGCCTCGTCGAGACGAACCACGCTGAAGCTCGTTTTGACGGCATAGATGTTACGCACGCCGAGCTCGGTCGCTTTCTGCACGATGAGGTCCATCGCATCGTTCTTGACCCACGACTGGACGAGTGTAATGGCGAGCTCGGGCTCGGGCAGCGGTGCGATGCGCTCGTGGAGGCGCAGGCTCGCGCCGCGGCGGCCGGCCTCCTCGACGATCGCGCGCCGCTCGTCGCCGCGCCCATTGAACACGATCACGCAAGCGCCCGCTTTCAGGCGCAAAACGTCGCCGACGTAGTGTGCGTTGCGTGCTTCGAGGCTCAAGCTGCCCGTGGCAAGCTCCGTCTCTACGAACAGCCTCGGTAAGTTGGCAACGACGTCCGGCATCAGCTGCGGAAACGAGGCTGCAGTCGCGAGATCGGGCGTAGAATATGGCCCGCGTGGTTTTCCCCGAGCATGAATGTCACTCTAGCAGTTTGGTTGGCAGCCGTGATAATCGATGCGCGAACGGGTTGGCTCAAGGGCGTCAACCGCGTACGTTCCCCGAACCGCGATCGCCGACCGCGCGGCTGCGAGCTCGATTTGATCGTGGTGCACGGTATCAGTCTGCCGCCCGCGGAGTTCGGCGGAGATTGGATCGACCGGTTCTTCATGAACACGCTGCCGGCCGGCGGCCACGATTACTTCGCGACGATCGCGCACCTGCGCGTATCGGCGCACGTGCTGATCCGGCGCGACGGCAGCTTGACGCAATACGTGCCGTTCAAGGATCGCGCTTGGCATGCCGGCGAGTCTCTCTATTGCGGGCGTACGGCGTGCAACGACTTCTCCGTCGGCATTGAGCTCGAAGGAGCCGACGACGTCCAATATACGGCCGTGCAATACGCGGCGCTCGCCGAGCTCGTGCGCGCGCTCAAGCGGACTTACCCGTCGTTGCGCACTGCCGAGATCGTCGGCCACTGCGACATCGCTCCCGGACGCAAGACCGACCCGGGCTCGGCGTTCGATTGGAACCGTCTCAAGCTCGAGATCGAGGCTGAGGAAGCTTGAGCCATGAAGCTCATTGCGCTCGCCCTCGGTCTGATTCTCGAGCATGTGGCCACACAGCTTTTGCATCTGCGCGAGCTCCGGTGGTTCGATCGCTATTACGATTTCGGAATCGCACGGCTCAAAAAGCTCGATCGGTGGCTCATACATTTGGGCGTCGCCGTCATTCTGCTGGTTCTGGCATCGCCGGTGTTTCTCGTGAGCTACGCGCTGCAAGGTCCCGGGGTTCTCTGGGACCCCGACTATCTTGTGTTCGCCGTGCTCGTCGTTTTCCTGTGCCTCGGGCCCCGCGACCTCGGCAGCGAAGTCGACGAGTATTGCGCGGCACTCGATCGAAACGATACCGAAACGGCGGCGCGCGTTCTCGTGGAGATGTCCGAGTCGGAAAACCCCCGCATCGGCGATATCGATGTCGTTGAAGAAGCCGTCTTCGTGCAATCCGTCAACCGCATCTTTGGCGTCGTGTTCTGGTTCGTCGTGCTCGGGCCGGTCGGTGCATGGCTGTTTCGTATTAGCGATTTGTTGCGGCGGCGCGCGGCGTTCGAAGCCGCCCGCGATATGCACTTGAAGACCGCAATTCTCCCTGCGATCGAGGCGATCTACGGCACCTTGAAGTGGATCCCGGCGCGGCTTGCCATGCTCGGTTTCGCGTTGAGCGGCAGCTTCGACGACGCAATGAATAAATGGAGGAGTCATCGAACGGAGTCGGGCGCGGCCATCGATACGCGCAACGACGCCTTGACGGCGCGAGTCGGCAAGGCCGCAATGACCGGCTTTCTAGACCAACCGCCGAACTCGAGCGCCGCCGCGCGCAATGCGCTCAAGCTCGTCACGCGCACGCTGTTCATCTGGATCACGCTGTTGGCGTTGATGACAATCGTCGGCTGGGCCGTCTAGACGCCGCGGGCAGCCTTCTAGCTTCTCCGCCAAAGCGTCTCGACGCCGCCGCTGCGGCGCGCGAGGACGCGTGCGGCGACAAAGAGAAAATCGGACAAGCGGTTCAGATAGCGCATGAGCTCTGGATTGAGCTCCGCCGTCTTTGCGAGCGCCCACGCGCGTCTCTCTGCGCGGCGGCAAAAGGTGCGGGCCAGATGACAAGCCGCGGCTGGGCGATTGCCGCCCGGTAGAACGAACTCTTTGAGCGGCGGCAACATGGCGTTGAGCGCGTCGAGCTCCGTTTCGAGACGCGCGACGTGCTCCGCTGTCACGCAGCGGTGCCCCGGCAGGGACAGCTCGGCGCCGACCTCGAAGAGGTCGTGTTGTATGCGCTCGAGGCTCGCGCGCAGGGAGTCCTCCATACCGCCTTCGGCGAGGACCCAGCCGACGGCGCTGTTGGTTTCATCGACGGCGCCGAAAGCTTCGACGCGGGGGTGCGTCTTCTCGACGCGTTCGCCATTCGCGAGCCCCGTCGTACCATCATCGCCCGTGCGCGTAACTATTTTGCTGAGTCTATGTCCCACTGCGCGCCCGCTCGTTGCCGCGACCCGGCCAATGATAATTGCGCTCACTCGTGCTGTCGCGCGGCGCCTTGGAGCGTCGTCGTCCAACCGATCTCCAAGGCCGTGGCCGGCCCGATCACGACCTGGCTGAGATCGCGCGGTATCTCCGCTTCGCGTGGGCTACGCGGGACTCGGCCGCCCATGAGCTCTGCTTTGTCCTGAGGATGGAGAGGGGCGCGATCGGGTTCGGCGTAGCCGAAGGGAAAGATGGGCATATTGGTCACGGGATCGTATTTGTCGGTCGCGCCGAGCGTATGCAGTACCTCGTGCGCCATAACCACGCGATTCGCTTCTCGGGCGGCGTGCTCGGCAATGACGTGGGCGACCGCGATGAGCCCCTTGCGCAGAGCTCCGGAGCGCTCGACGGGCAGCCCATCGCGGAGCTCGTGATGCACGACGAGCAGCACGATATCGGGTGTCGGCGCGTCGCTCGACCAGTTGAGCATCGCCACGCGCCAGCGCATGCGCAAGCTCCACGCTATGGCGGCGAAGAACGAGCTCGTTACCGGCAACGATGGCAGCGGCGTGTCGATGATCCCGGCAGCGTGGAAGCGGAAAGGACGCGCCAGCCCCAAGCCGTACGCGCGTGCTTGGGACGTAAAAAAGCCTTCGATCGCGGCAAGATCCTCGGCGGCGATGGTGCTATCGACCGCCGTTGCGTCATCCGCAGGCGCCGCATATACATTCACCCACAACGGCTCGTTCCAGTCTGTGACGCGCGTTTGCGTCAAGTACGTGCCGACGGCGACGAACAGCAGCACGTACAACAGCAGGGCTACGCGGATACGCCTGAACATGGGCACCTCATCGAGCGCGAGGCGGCCAATACAGCAGGAACGCACTCGCGGCGCGCCGCATCCGATCACGTTTTCTAAAGCACAAAAAAGAAAAACCCGGCGGTGGGAACGCCGGGTCAGACTCTTTTTGTTATCGGAGTTTACGGTTTCAAGTATGCGGCCTAGCTGCTGGTCCTCCTTCCTTTCGGATCGAGGAACCCATTTTTGTTTTTGTACAGCCGTCTATATTTCTTCTTCTTGTTCTCTCTTGTTCTTCTAATCGTTTTAAATTTAACAGAACCCTTCGCAAAATCGCATAGTTTTCTGTCTCATTGCGCACTCACTGCCTCGTGGGAGAGGCGCCCTATATGAAGCAAGAGCCGTGCCAGTGACAGTAAGTGTATTACTATCAATTGGTTACAAAATCATCTTGGAGGCGCATCCAGGGCACTCGCCCGCTTTCGTAAAAAATTCCGACACGTTCGTTACATAATATTTCTAACTAAAATTCTTATCACTTCCCACTAACCTTCTGTTTTGAAAGGCTGCGCACGATTCCGATCCTGGGACGGCATTTGACTATCGGGGGACGGCCGGTTGAGGTTCCGGACGCGCCAACAGCTCTTCACGGCTCCGCCATACACCGCCCTTGACGACCGCGGTGACGGCCGCGGCGTCGGCAATACGGGCCAGCGGGTCGCCCCGCACAACGACGAAGTCCGCGAGCTTGCCGGGCTCGAGCGTACCCAGCTGCCGGGCGAGGCCGAGGGCGATGGCGCCGCTGGCCGACGCAAGGCGCAGCACTTGATCGTTGGGAATCCCCGCCTCGGCCAACAGCGTGAGCTCGGCGTGCACGCCATACCCGTAGGGCACGGCCGGCGCGTCGCTCGCTACTGCGACGGCGCCGCCGCTGCGGAGGATACGGGCCACGGTCTCCTGCAACGGCGCGATCACCGCCGGGTTTACCGCCGCGCCATCGCTCCAGCGGCGTTGCTCGCTCGGGCTGAACAACCCGCTCATCGATTCCCAGGCGCGACCGCGACCGCGCTGCGTGGCGACCGGCCAGCCCGCGAGCGCGGCCAACCCCGTGCTGAGCACGGTCTCGGAGGCGAGCAGCGTAGCCACCGTATCCTGGTAGCTCCTGTTGCGCGCCGACACACGCAGCAGCGGCCATGCCGCGGCATCACCGGCGTCGACGATTTGGTCGAGGGGCTCGCGCGACTCGAACCGCGGAATTCCGAGTCGCTCGCGTTGGCCCTGCAGCACGTGCGCGAGACTCGGGGAAAGATTCGGATAACGCGTGAAAACCAAGGAAGCCGCGGACGACCTATCATCCTCGGCGGCGCCCGAGGCCGGTGAGATCACGAGCCGCGGTCCGAGACGGCGTCCGCTCGCCCACGATTCCGCCCGCTCGAGAGCTTCGCCGACGTCGTCCGTGACTTCTCTCACGGTTGTCACGCCGTTCACGAGCCAGATTCGGCCCAAGCGCTCCCCGCTCGCGACCGACTGGCGCACGTGCACGTCGATGAGGCCCGGATAGATGGTTGCCTCCGTGAGGTCGATGACTTTCCGTGAGGCCGGCAACGTGCCCCGCCGGACCATGGCCGTGATGCGCTGCCCCTCGACGTGAATGTCCATGTGGCGCAAGTATTCGTTGCGTACGCCGTCGAATACGCGCCCGACCTGCACGACATAGGGTTCCTCGGGTACTTCCGGCATCCACTGCGGCAGCAAGTCCGCAAGTTCTTGGCGTGGTGGTTCGCCGCCGCCGGCGGCGTCGGCGTCGATGGCTACACCCGGCACCGGCGCGAAGCGAAGTTGCTCCTGCCTCGCGCCTGGGCCGGCACGGCTCGCTCGAAGAGCGAGCATGACGGCTCCCGAGGCGACCTCCCAGTGCAACTCGCCCGCGTCGTAGAGACCCTCGGCAACCGTCGCGGGACGATAAGGTTGCGCCAACTCGAGCTGCTTCAATGCGGTTTCGCCGAAGCGGCTTAGACCCTCGGTTTCGAGATACGCGACCCATTGCCCACTGGGGTCCACGAGCGGATCGAACGGTTTGCCGGCGTCGCCTGTGAGCTGCGTGACGACGCCGTTGCCGAGATCCAAGCGCCACAAGTCCATGGTGCCGCCCCGGTCGCTCACGAAGACCAACGATTCCCCGTCGGGAGCGAAGCTCGGGAAAGCGTCGAGGAAGGCATCGTCCGTCAGTTGTGTGAGCTCGCGCCGCTCCGCGAGCCACAAGTCTCCGAGCGCCGCAAAAGCAGTCCTCCGGCCGTCGGGCGTCGTCGACGTGCCGACGACCCCCATCGCGGCGTGTGGCCCGGGCGCATCGAGCTCGACCGCGACGGCCGGCGTGCCGGCGACCGCCACGCCTACACCGGCGATGAGGTGCAACGGCGTCCGCACCGGGTCACCGATGCCGCGCCGCCAGATCTGACCATCGGCGGCATAGAGCAGCTCCGCTGGCGAGCTCCACGCAACGCGGCCCGGGAAGACGTCTTCATCGTGCGTGAGCTCCTTGACGACGGGCTCGTCGGCGAGCAGCAGCATGTTGAGCGTGCTCGCGCGCGCTCCGTCGACTTCGTTGAATACGATGACCCGGCTCCCCGGCCGCCAGCTCGGCGCGGCGAGCCAATGCTCGGTGCGGTAGATCTCCGCACCTGCGGTGCCGCCGTCATGCAAGCGCAGAGTGCTCGTGCCGCGCCGCCGATTCACGTACACGAGATCGCCGCGCGCCGACACGCTCGGGAAGGAGCTGTCGCCCAGCTCGTCGGTGAGCTGTCGCAAGCGGCCATCGGCCAAATCGAGCGCCCACAGCGCGGACCCACCCGTGCGGTCCGCGGCAAACAACACGGAGCGTCCGTCGGCGGAGAAGTCGGGTTCGCGCTCGTCATACGCAGTGGTCGTGAGCGCGCGCCAGCTGCCGTCGGTGAGATCGAAGAGCCACAGATCCCATTGGCCGTCGACCCAGCGTTGCGCAACGATGCTCAGGCCATCGGGGGCGAAGCGCGGTTGGCGCACGCCGGCGCCGGCGGGCACGAGCGCGACCGCTCCGCCGCCGGTCGCCGGCAGCTGCCAAAGTCCGCCTAGCAGGTCGACGATGAGACTCGCGCCGTCGGGCGACAACGCCACGGCGATATTCGTGCCTTCGCGGACGTCTGCGACTTGCGCATCGGCGCCCTGGGCGACGGCCGCCGCGGCGAGCAGGCAAACCGTACGCACGGCGCTCATCGGCTGTCCTTGGCGCTTGGTCACGGCGCCGAGGTCATGGCTCGAGGAGCTCGTGTCGCCACGCGCCCGCGACAATCGCCGTCGGCTCGCGCTCGGCCCCCGACAACGTGCGCTCGTACCGAGCGCGCTCATGAAATCGATCGGGACCCTCGACCCAAAACTCGATGGCGTCGAACCACAATCGATACCCGCCCCAAAACGGCGGTCGCGGGAGGCCACCGAGGCTCATGAGCTCGCGCTTCTTGTGCTCGGCGCGGCGTTCAAGCTCCACGAACGTGGAAAGCGGTGCGCTCTGCCGGCTGACCCAGGCATTCACCTGACTGCCGACGGGCCGAGTCGCGTAGTACGCGTCGCTCTCCGCATCCGGCGACGCTACGACGCGGCCCTCGAGCCGCAGCTGGCGGCCCAAGGGCTCCCAATACAGAGCACCGGCCGCGCGCGGATTGGCGTCGATATCCCGGCCTTTGCGGGACTTGCGGTTGGTGTAGAACACTCCGTAGCCATGCTCGGCGGACACCGATTTGAGCAATACCATGCGTACGGCGGGCCGGCCGTCGCGGTCCGACGTCGCGAGCGCCATCGCGCCGGGGTTGCGCTGCGCCGCATCGCGATGCGCGTCCGCAAGCCACAGCACCATGAGCGGCAAGGGATCGTCGGGTAGGGGGGCCGGCAAGCTCGGCATGTCAGTCAGAGCGTGCTTCAACGCAGCGCGTCGGCGTGGAACTTCAAATGCTCGCCGATGAACGTGGCGACGAAGTAATAACCGTGATCGTAACCAGGCCGCTCGCGTAACTCGATCGCCTGACCCGAATCCGCGCAAGCTTCGCGCAGATCCGCTGGGCACAACTGCTCGAGATAGGGATCGGCGGCCCCTTGGTCGACGAGCAGAGCATGGCGGCTCGGCGTCGATCGAATGACGGCGCAGGCGTCGTACTCGCGCCACGCCGCTTCATCGCTGCCGAGATAGGCGGTCAGCGCCTGGCGGCCCCACGCGGACCGGCTCGCGGAGCTGATCGGCGAGAAAGCCGAGATGGAGCGGTAATGCTCGGCGTTGCGGATGCCGACGATCAGCGCACCATGACCGCCCATGGAGTGGCCGCTGATCGACTTGCGCGCTCGATCCACGGGCAGCGTCGCGTTGACCACATCGACGAGCTCACTGGCGACGTAATCGTACATGCGATAGTGCTTCGACCACGGCGGCTCGGTTGCGTTGACGTAAAAGCCGGCCCCAGTGCCCACGTTCATGTGGTCGTTCTCACCGGGCAGATCAACGCCGCGCGGGCTCGTATCGGGAATGATCAGCGCAATGCCGAGCTCAGCGGCATAACGTTGCGCGCCGGCTTTGACACTGAAGTTATCCTCCGTGCAGGTCAGTCCCGACAGCCAGTACAAGGCGGGCACGGCGCCGCGCTCGGCTGCCGGCGGGAGAAATACCGCGAACTGCATCGAGCAGGCACAAACGCTGGATTTGTGCCGGTACGTGCGCTGCCGCCCACCGAAAGTACGCGATTCGCTGACCAACTCTGCCTGCATATCGAACTTTCCTTCTCGAGCCTTGCACCATGGTTGCTACACGGGTACAAAACCGCATCCTTGGGAGACGCACATGAACCTTGAACAACTACGCTTGCGACTGACGCAAGTGGATCGCGAGCTCATCGCGCTCATCGCGGACAGGCAGCGTATCGTCGCGGAAATCGGCGCGCACAAGATTCGCAATGCCGTTCCGACGCGCGATTATGAGCGCGAGCGTGAAGTGTTGAAAGGTGCGCGCGATCAAGCGCAGGGGCTGGGTCTCGAGGCGGACCTCGCCGAGCAGATCATGGAATTGCTCATCAAGGCATCGCTGACCCACCAGGAACGGTCGCGGGTCGCGGCGCACACTGGCGGCGCGGGCAAACGTGTGCTCATCATCGGCGGAGGCGGCAAGATGGGCGCGTGGTTCGCGCGCTTCTTGAGCTCGCAGGGCTTCGACCTCGAGATCGCCGATCCGGCGGGCTCACGTGACGGATTTCGCGACGTCGGCGACTGGCGCCGGAACCCGTTGACCCACGACATCGTCATCGTCGCGACGCCGATCAAAATCACCGCCGAGGTGCTCGACGAGCTCGCCGAACGGCGCCCTCGGGGCCTCATCATCGACATCGGCTCGCTGAAGACGCCGCTCAGAGCCGCGCTCAAGCGGCTCGTTGCGGCGGGATGTCGCGCTGCATCGGTCCACCCCATGTTCGGTCCCGATACCCAGTTGTTGTCGGGGCGGCACGTGATTTTCGTCGACTTGGGGGTCCCCGCCGCAACGGCTCAAGCGCGCAGCCTGTTCGAGTCGACGATGGCCGAGCAGATCGAGATGTCGCTCGAGGACCATGATCGGCTCATTGCCTATGTCCTCGGCCTCTCCCACGCCTTGAATCTGGCGTTTTTTACGGCGCTTGCCGAGAGCGGCGAGCTCGTGCCGCGGCTCAAGAAGCTGTCGAGCACGACTTTCGACGCGCAGCTCAAGGTCGCGAGTCTCGTCGCGACCGACAATCCCCATCTATACTTTGAAATACAGGCACTCAATGACTACGGCGGCACTTCGCTCGAAGCGCTGCGAACGGCCGCCGAGCGCATTAAGAAGCTCGTCAACGATAAAGACGAGGGAGGCTTTGTCGAATTGATGGAGGCGGGGCGCCGTTACCTCGAACGGCCGCAATAGGCTTTCACCGCTCATACCCCAGGGAGGATCAATAGTTGCCGGCGGGAGATCAAGAGCTCAAGCAACTGCGCCGTAGCTTGACGCGACTCAAGGCCGAGGCGCGCAGAAACGGCGAGGTGTGGCGGCGCAGCCAAGCGACCGAGATTCGGTTGCTCGAGGCGGACTCGCTCTCCGCTTTGCTGGCGCGGCTCACCACGGGCCTCCGCGATGCTTATGAGCTCCACGACGTGACGCTTGCGGTCGCCGACCCCCAGCACGAGATTCGTCGCCTGCTACTCGATCAAAGCGCGCATGCAACCCAGTACCCGCGCGTCTATTTCGTTGACGACGTGCACGCGCTCGCACCGGGGATCTTTGAGCGCGCACGGCCGTGGCTGGGGCGCTTCGACGCGGCCGAGCACGGCCGGTTGTTGCCGGTGCCGGCGGCGCCGCAAAGCGTTGCCATACTGCCGATGCTGCGGCAAGGCGTGCTCGTGGCGAGCCTCAACTTGGGAAGCACGGATCCACTGCGGTTCACGCGTCGGCATGGGACCGAGTTTCTCACGCATCTCGCCGTCATTGCCGCGTATTGCCTCGAGAACATGATCAATCGAGCCCGCCTGACGCGCAGCGGCTTCACGGATACGTTGACGGGCTGGCACAACCGGCGCTATTTGCAGACGCGGCTTCACGAGGAGCTCGCCCGCTGCCATCGTGAACGCAGCGCCCTGATCTGCCTACTGCTCGACATCGATCACTTCAAGCGCGTCAACGACGAGCACGGCCATCTCGCGGGCGACGAGATCCTACGGCAGCTCGCGCGATGCATGAGCGCCGAAGTGCGCGCCAGCGATATCGCCGCCCGTTACGGCGGCGAGGAGTTCGTGATCTTGTTGCCGAATACGGCGCTCGATGCCGGGCGCGCGTTGGCCGAGCGCATCCGCGCGGCGGTTGCTGGCTCGGCGTTTACGGTGCCGGGGCTCGAGCGGCCGCTCAAGCTCACGGTATCTATCGGCATTGCCGAGTATCGGCCGGATTCGAGCGACGTCAAATCGGCGGGCGAGCGGCTCCTCGCCGCCGCAGACCTCGCGCTCTACGACGCGAAGGCGACCGGGAGGGATCGTGTGTCGCTGGCGGTCAACGGCTGATAGCCACTAAACTCGGGCGGTCGGGTCGCGCTTTTGACGGCATGGACTTCATCGACGAACAGGGGTTTCGCGCCAACGTCGGCATCATCCTCTCCGATGGACGAGGTCAAGTGCTCATCGCGGGGCGCCGCGGTCGGACGGGTTGGCAGTTTCCGCAGGGCGGCATGCTGAGCGGCGAGTCGGCCGAGGCGGCCATGTATCGGGAGTTGCAGGAGGAGGTGGGCCTGTGCGCCGATGACGTCTGCCTCGTCGGGGCCACGCAAGACTGGCTGCGCTATCGCCTACCCGACCGATACATCCAGAGGGAGCGGCACCCCATATGCATCGGGCAAAAGCAGCGGTGGTTCCTGCTGCACTTGACGGCGGACCCCGCAAAGCTCCGTTTCGACATGAGCGCAGAGCCCGAATTCGACCGCTGCCGTTGGGTCGACTATTGGCGTCCCGTCAAGGAGGTCATCTATTTCAAGCGGCAAGTCTACGTGCGCGCCCTCACCGAGCTCGGACCGCTGGCTTTCCCCGAGGCCGGGCCTCCGCCGCCGCCCAAATGGTGGCCCAGGCGCTGGCAGGCCATGCCTTGAGCCGCGGCGCCAGTGCGTGGCCGTGTGAATTCCATCTTGGTCGCGTGAGGCAACAGTTGGCACAATCGCCATGATGCAAGCGGATCGGCGCAAGAGGGCGGTGGTTTCGTATGTGGCCGCCGCCGTGCTGCTCGGGGCCGCGCTGGTCTTGAGCTTCGAGCTCGGCCGGTACCGCGCCGGCTATGCCCGGATGGACGCGCGGCGGGAAACCACGTCGCTCGAGGAGCAAATCGCAGAGCGCGATGCCGTCATCGAGGACTTGCGCCGGCAGCAGGCGATCTTAGAGACGTCGCGCGAGATAGACCGTGAGACTTACGATCAGGTCGAGGCGGATCTCGACCAGCTCCAAGCCAAAATGCAGGCCCAGGAAGAGGAGCTCGCCTTTTATCGCGGGATCGTCTCACCGGGCGACGGGGTCGCGGGCTTACGCATCCAGAACCTCGAGATTCTTCCCGAGGATTCCGAGCAACATCATTTGCTGCGCCTGATACTCGTGCAGGCAATCGTGCACAATCAGCGCGTGAGCGGTACCGTCAAGGTCCGGTTGAGCGGCACTTTGGACGCGGAGCTTGCGGAATTCGGGCTCGAGCAATTGATCGCCGACGGCGAGCCGCACGAGATCGCGTACGCATTCCGCTACTTTCAGAGTCTCGAGCAGGCGTTGGTCTTGCCAGAGGGGTTCGAACCGGCCACAGTGGAGGTGGAGATTTGGCCCCGCGAGCCTCGCGGCGAGCCGATCACACGAAGTTTCCAATGGGCCGCCGTCAGCGGTTAGCAAGGACGCGCGACAGGCGGCGGATGTCTCAAGGAGGGCATGGCAATGTTTGGTAAGAAGCATCGACATCAGGCGGCAATCAATACGCTGGTCGGCGCAGACACACGCGTCCATGGGGACATCGAGTTCTCCGGCGGGTTTCTCGTCGACGGTTACGTCAAGGGCAACGTCAAGGCGGCCAAGGACGAGCAGGCCACGTTGAGCATCAGCGAACGAGGCTGTGTCGAGGGTGCCGTCATGGTGCCGCACGTGTTGTTGAACGGCACCGTGAAAGGCGACGTCCGGGCCACGGAGCGCATCGAGCTCGGGCCGCGCGCGCGCGTCATCGGCAATGTGCAGTACAGGCTCATCGAGATGGCGATAGGCGCCGAGGTCAACGGCAAGCTCATTCATGAAAGCGAGGGTGGCGCCGCGGAGAAAGCCGTCAAGCGGCCCGTAGAGGCCGTCCGCGCCGTGAACGTCGTAGGAGAATGATCGCGATGAACGAGCCTATATGGGCCGGCCAAGAACAGCCGTTGAGCTTCACGGATGCCGCCGCGCGCAAAGTCGGTCAATTGATCGAGCAGGAAGGTAATCCGGACCTCAAGCTCCGGGTCTACATCCAAGGGGGCGGATGCTCCGGGTTCCAGTACGGCTTTACGTTCGACGAGCAAATCCAAGAAGGAGATACCGAGATCGATAACGGCGGCGTCATCCTGGTCGTCGACCCGCTCAGCGTGCAATACCTCATGGGCGCCGAAATCGACTACCGCGAGGATCTGTCCGGAGCGCAGTTCATCATCCGCAATCCGAACGCAACGACGACTTGCGGTTGCGGTTCCTCGTTCTCCGTCTGAGCTCTAGAGAGCCCGACCACCCACCCCATTGATTGATCCCGTTCAAGCGCCGGCCGATCCCACCGGGGTCATGGCCGCGGTGGACTTGGGCTCGAACAGCTTTCATATGGTGGTCGCGCGCATGCAGCACGGCCAACTCACGATCGTCGACCGGCTCAGGGAGATGGTTCGGCTCGCATCGGGCTTGAGCGACGAGGGCTTCCTCGACCATGCGAGCCAAGATCGAGCGATCTCATGCCTGCGCCGTTTCGGCCAGCGCCTGAGAGACATGCGCGCGGACAAGGTTCGCGTGGTCGGCACAAACACGTTGCGTCGTGCACGCAACGGCGCCGACTTTTTGGTGGCGGCCGAAGGAGCGCTCGGGCAGCCCGTCGAGGTGATCTCGGGAATGGAGGAAGCGCGCCTCGTATATCTCGGCGTGAGCCATCATGTCGATGGCGCCGGCGGCCGCAATCTCGTCGTCGACATCGGCGGCGGCAGCACCGAGCTCATCATCGGGGAAGGCTTCGAGCCGCGGCGGCTCGAAAGCCTCTATATCGGCTGCGTGGAGCTCTCCCGCCAGTTCTTCGTCAACGGCCGGCTTAGTGAGCGGCGCTTCGAGCGCGCGCGGCTCGCAGCCCGCCTCGAGCTCGCGCCCGTCGGCGCCGGCTTCCGGCGTCTCGGCTGGGCGACGGCGGTTGGCTCCTCGGGAACCATCAAGACCGCAGGCACGATTGCGCAAGAGCTCGGCCTCGTCGAGAGCGGCATCACGGTGCCCGCGCTCGAGACCATCATCGCCGAGATGATCAAGGCCCGACGCGTGGAGAACTTGAAGCTGCCGGGTCTCGGCCCGGAACGAGGGCCGGTCTTCCCCGGCGGAGTGGCGATCTTGGTCGAAGTGCTGCGCGGTCTCGGAATCGAGCAAATGCGTGTCAGCGAAGGCGCGTTACGAGAAGGGCTGCTCTTCGACATGCTTGGCCGATTGCATCACGAGGACGTGCGTGAGCGATCCATTCGCGCCATGCAGCTGCGTTATCACGTCGACGACGATCAGGCGCAGCGCGTCGAGACGACCGCGCTCATGTTGCTCGCCCAGGTTGCGTCGTTTTGGCAACTTGGGAACGACCGATATCGGCTGTTGCTGCAATGGGCAGCCCGCCTGCACGAGATCGGTTTTGATATCGCGCACGCCAAGTATCATCAGCACGGCGGCTACTTGCTCGCGAACTCCGACATGCCAGGATTCGTGCGGCTCGAGCAATTGCTGATGGCGACGCTCGTCGCTTTCCACCGGCGCAAGCTCGACGATCTCTCGCTCGATACGTTGCCGAACAGTTGGCGCGCGCCGCTGTTCAAGCTCATCGTCTTGTTGCGGCTCGCAGTCTTGTTCAACCGCGCTCGCAGCCCCGTCGAGCTGCCACCCCTCAAGCTCGTTGCCGGCAGCGACCGGCTCGACCTCGACATTCCAGAGGTGTGGATTGCCGACAATCCGCTGACGCAAGCGGACCTGGCCCAGGAGCAAGAGTTCCTGGAGGCGCAGGGGTTCGAGCTCAAGTTCAGCGCGCTCGCGGAGCCTCAGGAAGTTTCGGCGAGCTGACGCAGGAACGTCGTTTGGGCGCACTTGAGCTCATCGTCCGCGGCGCTTTCGAGGCGCACGTAGCTGCCGTCGGCCTTGAGCTCCCAGGCTTCGGTATTGTCGGCGAGCCCCGTATCGAGATCGCCGATGAGGCGCGCTTTGAGCGCGCGCTTGCGAATCGGGAACATGATCTCGATGCGGCGAAACAGGTTCCGGTCCATCCAATCGGCGCTCGAGCAGTAGACTTCCTCTTGTCCGTTATTGTGAAAGTAATAGCAGCGCGAATGCTCCAAGAATCGTCCGACTATCGAGCGCACGCGGATGCTGTCCGATACGCCGGGGATGCCGGGGCGCAGGCAACAAATGCCGCGCACGATGAGGTCGATATATACACCGGCCATCGAGGCTTCGTAGAGCGCACGGATCACTTCGGGCTCCACGAGGGCATTGATCTTGGCGATGATGTGCCCCGTGCCCCCAGACGACGCGTTCAAGGTTTCACGCTTGATGAGCCCGAGCAGGCGCTCGCGCAGATCGAAGGGCGATTGTGACAACAGCTTCAACTGCCGTGTCTTCATGAGACTCGTGAGCTGCATGAAGACCTGATGCACGTCCTCGCCGAGCTCCTCGTCGGCAGAGAACAGCCCGTAGTCCGTATACATACGAGCCGTTTGCGGGTGGTAGTTGCCCGTGCCCAAGTGAACGTAGCGGCGCAGGCGGCCGCCTTCGCGGCGCACGACGAGAATCATCTTGCAGTGGGTCTTGTAGCCGACGATGCCGTAAACGACGTGCGCGCCGGCTTCCTGGAGCTTGGTGGCGAGCTCGATGTTCTTGGCCTCGTCGAAGCGCGCCCTGAGCTCGATCATGACCGTGACTTCCTTGCCTGAGCGGGCTGCCGATACCAGGCTGGCCACGAGGGGAGCATCCGGCGTCGTCCGGTAGAGGGTCTGCTTGATTGCGACGACGTCCGGGTCGTTGGCCGCCCGGTAGATGAAATCGGTGACGGGCGCGAACGACTCGTAGGGATGGTGTAGCAGTATGTCGTCTTTCGCGATCACCTCGAACGGGTTTTTCGTGGCCAGGTCTTTCGGCAAGCCCGGAGTAAACGGCGCGTACTTGAGATCGTCGCGATTGACGAGGTCGTATACGGCAAGCAATCGATTCAGGTTGACCGGGCCGGGGACTTGATAGAGATCGTCGCGCGTCAATTGGAAGTGCTGCAGCAGGTATTCAATGAGCTCTTCCGGGCAGTCGTGTGCGATCTCGAGCCGCACCTCGTCGCCGTAACGGCTTTCGAACAACTCGCCCTCGAGCGCGTGCAGCAGATCGTCCACATCCTCGTCATCGACGTACAAGTCGCTGTTGCGAGTGACGCGGAACTGATAGCAACCGTTGATCTCGATGCCCGCGAACAGCTGCTCCACGAACGCATGAATGACCGACGACAGAAACACGAAGTTGGCGGCGTCAGGCTCGCTCAATGCGGCCGGGAGCTGAATCAAACGCGGCAACGAGCGCGGCGCTTGCACGATCGCACGGTGACAACGGCGTCCGAATGCGTCGCACCCGCGCAAGCCGACGATGAAATTCAGGCTCTTGTTGAGAATTCGCGGGATGGGCCGCGTTGGATCGAGCGTCGTAGGGCTCAAAACCGGCACGATCTCGCTTTGAAAGTACTGCTCGAGCCAGCGGCGCTGATCGGCGGTCCAGTCGTCGCGGCGCACGAACCGGATTCCTTCGTTGCGGAGCGCCGGGATGAGATCCTCGTTGAGCAGCCGATACTGCTCGCTGACGATCTCGCGCGCGGCCGACGTGATTTTGCGGAGTACCTCGGCGGGGCTCAGGTTGTCCGGCCCAAGCGGCGCGGAGCTGACCTCGACGCGCTGCTTCAAGCCCGCGACGCGGATCTCGAAAAACTCATCGAGATTCGTCGAGGATATGCAGAGAAACTTCAATCGCTCCAGCAACGGCAGGCGCGGATCCTTCGCTTGATGGAGCACGCGCCGGTTGAACTCGAGCTGTGACAGCTCGCGATTGATGTAGTACTCAGGCAGTCTGAGATTCGGTGCGTCCACGGGAAGATTCGGATTGTTGCGAAGATATTTCGGGCTTCGCACCGTAGTATACGCCGCCGAGCACGGCTGTTTGGCGGGCGCCGGTCACACTCGGCACGTTGCCGGCGATCGCTTGCAGGCGCGCGCGTGCGAGCCATGCAAACGCGGCCGCTTCGACCCAATCCGGAGCGATGCCATGGGCCGCCGTCGATTCCGCAACGCGGCCGCTCAAGCGGCTCAAGCGCGCAAGAAGGTCACTGTTGTATGCGCCGCCGCCGCAAACGATGAGGCGGTAGTCGCTGAGCTCGGCAAGCGCCGCGGCGATCGTGGTTGCGGTGAGCTCGGCAAGCGTCGCTTGGACGTCTTCGGGCCTGCGTGTGCCGGCGTTCCCGAGACGCCGTTCGAGCCAGACGCGATTGAACAGCTCCCTGCCCGTCGACTTCGGCGCTCGGAGAGCGAAGTAAGGCTCGCGGAGAAGCTCCTGCAATAGATCGGCGTCGACCGTGCCCGACGCCGCCCACAACCCGTCGCGGTCGAAGCGGACCGAGCGGCAGCGAAGTATCCAGGCGTCGAGCAACGTGTTGCCGGGCCCCGTGTCGAAGCCAACCGTCGCGCGTTCGGGCTGCAATACGGTGACATTCGCTATTCCGCCGATATTGACGACGACGCGCGTCTCGCCAGCCGCGCGAAACATCCACTCGTGGAACGCCGGCACGAGCGGCGCCCCCTGGCCACCCTCCGCCATGTCGCGCCGTCGAAAGTCGGCGATCGTGACGATTCCCGTCGTTGCCGCAACAACGTTCGCGTCGCCCAATTGCATGCTGAAGGGTTCGGCGCCGCGGGGCTCGTGGTAGATGGTTTGACCGTGATGCCCGATCGCTTCGATGGCTTGCGCGTCGAGCCCGCTTTCACGGAGCAGCGCTAACGCGCACGCACCGAAGAAGCGGCCCAGCGCGACGTCGAGCGCGCCGATCTCCGGCAACGTGGCGCTCGGTGCGTCGATGAGTGCATGCACACGTTTGCCGAGCTCGACGGGATACGGTGTGGTGCGCGCGGCGACGAGGCGGCGTGCGCGCGCGTCGAGCTCGACGATGACAGCGTCCACGCCGTCGATGCTGGTGCCCGAAATCAGCCCGAGATAATGCTTGCCCATGCAGCAAGCTTACTAGCAGCCTGTTGAAAAAGTCTCCGCGGGATCGCGCTGCGCCCGGTCTTGCGACCGCCTGCTAGTCCGCCGTGGCGGCGAGGTGAGCCTGCTGATACAGATCGATCTGATGCCACAAGGGCGACGTCGCCGCGGTGAAATCGTCGCGGTACTCGGCGGGTACCGGGTCCGCGGCGGGCAGCTCGACGGTGCGTGGGTTCTTGTGCGTGCCCCCGACGCGATACTCGTAATGGAGGTGCGGACCCGTCGCGAGACCGGATTGCCCGACGTAACCGATCACGTCCCCTTGTTTGACCCGCGCGCCGACACGCTGCCTGCCGAACCGCGAAAGGTGACCGTAGAGCGTCGTGATGTTGCCGCCATGCTGCAAGATGACCGCGTTGCCGTATCCGCCCTCGACGCCGCGGAACGTCACTTTACCGTCGCCGGCGGCGATCACGGGGGTGCCCGTCGGTGCCGCGTAGTCCACGCCGCGGTGCGCGCGAATGGTATTGAGCACGGGATGCCGGCGGCGCGGGTTGAAGTTGGAGCTGATGCGGGTGAATTCGACGGGCGCGCGGATGAATGCTTTGCGCACACTGCGTCCTTCGGGTGTGTAATAGTCCGACCTGCCGCCGGCATCCAGATATCTGGCTGCGCGGTAGGTCTTGGCTTGATTGACGAATTCCGCCGCGACGATGTCACCGTCGCCGAGCTTCACGCCGTCGCGCCAGCGCTCTTCATAGACGACGGTGAACGAGTCGCCCACCCGAACGTCCTGAATGAAGTCCACATCCCATTGGAAGATGTACGCCATATCCATCGTCACGCCGTCGGCCATTCCGGCCGCGGTGCCGGCCTCGAACAGCGAGGTTTGAATGATGCCGTGCGCCCCCACGGTCCTGAAGTCGATGTCGCGCTGCTCCATCTTCGCGGCAAAGCCCAAGTCGTTCCTCGTGATCGACAGGATATCGACCTCGTTGAGCTCGCGTGACAGCGACAGCACACGGCCTTCGTCATGGGAAATGCGGATTTCGTCGCCGGGCCTGAGCCGGCGCAGGTGCTCGCCCGCTTCCGGCAGGTCGGCCATGGCCGCGAGATCGGCGAGGCTCAAGCCGTTGCGTCGAAACAGGACGTCGAGCGTATCGCCGCGCTCGACGAGGAGATCGACGATGGCCCCGGAAAACTCCGTGGGCGTATCCACGGGCGCTGCCGCGGGTTCGGGCGCCGCCGAGGTCGCCATCGGCGGCGCTGCGGGCAGTGCCAGCGGCAACGGTTCACGCGCCGTTGCCAGAATCGGCGCGGGCAGAGTCATGGCCGCGGCTTGGCCGGGCGCCGGAACCTTCGATTCGTTGCGCTCGCTGACCAAGAGCAGCGCCACCGTCACTACTGGCAGCGCCAGCCCAAGGACGAACCACGACCAGCGGCGGTGACGCGGCGTCCAAGGACCGCTCGACAGGTCCTTGTAGTCGTGGCGAATGGCGCTTCTATAGGGTTTCACTCGGGACCTGCGTTGAAAGCCGTCGCTAATTTAACCGTTGATGCCGTGAGGGTCAAAGATTATGTTCTTAAAACTCAGCGAGCTACGAACGTTCTCACAACTTCGATAAATGCTTCTCGCGGCCTTAAGCGGTCGCGTTCGCCTCGGCTGGCCGCCATGCGACTCATTGTTCTATCCTTCGCGCACCCCGGGGACCTCCACCCTGCGAGCGG
>DATCIQ010000004.1:0-3443 GCA_036507635.1 Gammaproteobacteria bacterium | reverse complement strand
CGATTGCTCGTACTTGCCGATCGTCGCGGGTGGAGCCAACGCCTGCGTGCTGCACTATCGCGACAACAACGCGCCGCTTGCCGACGGCGACCTCGTGCTCGTCGATGCCGGCTGCGAATACGAGATGTACGCCTCCGACATCACGCGGACCTTCCCGGTCAACGGCCGTTTCAGCGCCGCGCAGCGCGACCTCTATGAGATCGTGCTGGCCGCGAACGCCGCGGCTACGGCCAAGGTCGTTGCCGGCAACCATTGGAACGACCCGCACGAGGCGGCCATCAAGGAAGTCACGCGCGGCCTTAAAGAGGTCGGCCTCCTCAAAGGCCGGCTGCCGGCGCTGCTCAAAGGTGCGGCTTATCGCGAGTTCTTCATGCACCGCACCGGGCATTGGCTCGGGATGGACGTTCACGACGTCGGCGATTACAAGGTGGCGGAGCAATGGCGGCTGCTCGAGCCGGGCATGGCTCTGACCATCGAGCCCGGCATATATATAAGTGCGTCGAGCAGGGTGCCCAAGCATTGGCGCGGTATCGGGATTCGTATCGAGGACGACGTCGTCGTGAGGCGCGAGGCTCCGCGCGTGCTGACCGCAGGGCTGCCGGCCGCGGTCGAGGACGTCGAAGCCCTCATGGCGGCGGCCTAAGCACGTGCGCGCCGCTCCGGATTGCGAAGTCCTGGTCGTCGGCGGCGGACTCGTGGGATCCGCCCTCGCGGCGGCGCTCGTGAGCATTCCCGTCCGCACCATCCTCGTCGAGGCACGCGACCCGCGAGTGCTCGAGCAACCGAGCTTCGACGGCCGCGTGACGGCGCTCGCCAACGGCTCGCAGCGCATACTCGAGCAACTCGACCTGTGGTCCGAGGTGCGATCCGAGGCGCAGGCGATCCGCTCGATCCATATCGGCGAGCAAGGGCGGTTCGGCGCGGCGCGCATCGACGCGCATGAGGAAGGCGTCGCCGCGCTCGGCTTTACGGTCGAGAATCGCACCCTCGGTAAGGCGCTGTGGCGGCGCTTGGCCGAGCCGGCTGCAGGGTTGACCTGTCTCGCCCCCGCGACGGTGACGCGCTTCGAGGCCGACGACGACGGCGTGATCGCGGAGCTCGAGGCGCAGGGCAAACTGTCGACGGTGCGCGCCCGGGTGCTGATCGCGGCCGACGGCGCCGATTCCTCGGTGCGCCGCGCGCTCGGCATCGCGGCGCGCGAGGACGACTATGCGCAACGCGCCATCATCGTCAACTGCACGACCGAAGCTCCTCACGCCGGACGTGCCTTCGAGCGCTTTACGCCGCAAGGTCCGCTCGCGGTCCTGCCCCTGCCCGGCGGGCGGGTCGCCGTCATCTGGACGCTGCCCGCGGGCCGCGCCGAGGACTGCATGGCCCTCGGCGAAGCCCGATTCCGCACCGAGCTGCAGCGCGTTTTCGGCCATCGGCTCGGTCGCTTCGAACGGATCGGGGAGCGCTCCTTGCACCCGCTCCGGCGCACTCGCAGCGACGCTTTGACGGGGCCGCGCACGCTCTTGATCGGCAACGCTGCCGTGAGCCTGCACCCCGTCGCGGGGCAGGGATTCAACCTTGCGTTGCGCGACGTCGCGACGATCGCGGAGCTCGTCGCCGACGAGGTCGTGCGCGCGGATACCGAGGCCGATGCCGGGGCGCCCGCCGTGCTCGAGCGCTACCGCGCGTGGCGCGTCGGCGACCAGCGCAAAGTGGCGGCGTTCACCCACGGTCTCGTGCGTTGCTTCGGCTCGTCGTTGCCGGGCATGGGAGTGCTCCGGGGCTTCGGGCTCATCGCCTTCGATCTTCTGCCGGGCGCGAAATCGCAGCTCGCGCGCCACACGATGGGAATGGCCGGCCGCCTACCGCGGCTCGCGCGCCACTTAAGCCTCTCGTGACGATTTCGGCGCTTTCCCGCTGTGACGTCGTCATCGTCGGCGCGGGGCCCGTCGGCCTCGCCGTCGCCGCATTGCTGAAAGCGGGTCCGGCGGCCGCGCAACTGCGCGTGCGCGTCGTCGATGCGCAGCCCGCGTCCGAGTGGCGGGCGGCAAGCATGGATGCGCGTGTCTACGCGTTGTCGCGCGCTTCGCAACGAGTCTTCGAGCGTCTGGGCTTGTGGGATTCGATCCGGGTGCGACGCGCGAGCCCGTACCGGCGCATGCGCGTGTGGGAAGGAACGACGATCGACGCAGCCACGACGATCGAGTTCGACTGTGCCGAGATCGGCGAGCCCGATCTCGGCCACATCGTCGAGGATAGTCTGCTGCGCGAGCGGCTGACGCACTGGCTCATGGCCGAGGAGCGCGCCGAGCTCACGTTTGCGACGGGGTTGGCGACGATCGCTCCCGCGGCGTCGGGTGTTCGTCTCACGCTCACGAGCGGCGAAGCCTTGACTGCGACGGTCGTGATCGGCGCCGACGGCGGTGCGTCGCGCGTACGTGCTCTGACCGCGATGCCCGTGATCGAACATAGTTACGCTCAGCAGGCCATCGTGACGCACGTCGCGACGGCTGCGCCGCACGACGAGACGGCATGGCAACGCTTTTTGCCGAGCGGCCCCCTTGCGTTCCTGCCGCTCGTAGATGGACGCAGCTCCGTGGTTTGGTCGCTGCCGAGCGAGCGCGCGAGCGCGCTGCTCGCATGCGATGACACGCAGTTTCTCGCGGCGCTCAGCGAGGCGAGCGGCGGCATGCTCGGCGTCCTCGGCCCGATATCGGCGCGCGCCGCGTTTCCGCTGCAAAAGCTGCATGCAATCGAGTACTGCCGCCAAGGCGTCGCGCTCGTCGGCGATGCCGCGCATTGCGTGCATCCCTTGGCGGGGCAGGGCATGAATCTCGGCCTGCTCGATGCCGCGTGTCTGGCGGCGACGCTCACGGCGGCGGCTCTGCGCGGCGAGCATCTGGGCGACGAGCGTGTGCTCGGGCGGTACGCGCGGGAGCGCAAAGGCGAGAACCTCGCCATGCTGCTCGCGTTCGATGCCCTCGACAGGCTGTTCCGCTTGCCCGCATGGGCCGTTCCGTTACGTAAGGTCGGCTTGGCCGCCGTCGACCGCGCGCGTCCGGCGAAACGCTTGCTCATGCGCCGTGCCTTAGGGATCGCTTCCGGCGGCCGGCGGGAGCAAACTGCCTCGAACCGTGGTCAGAGCCAACGATCCACACATAGAATGAGGCGTCATGAAGCACCTTAGCCCTTATGTCGCATGCGTGGCCGTCGTGCTCGCGCAGTCGGCCGCGGCGCAGGACGCAACCTGGGACCGCACGCTCGAGCGCATCGCAACGGGCATCGTGTCGATCCAAGTCGACAGCACCCGGGCTTTCGATACGGAGCGCAACCAGTCGACGCAGGCGACCGGCTTCGTCGTCGACGCCGAGCGCGGGCTGATTCTCACCAATCGACACGTCGTGACGCCGGGTCCCGTGCGCGCGCAGGCCGTCTTCCTGAATCAAGAGGAA
>DATCIQ010000003.1:0-55512 GCA_036507635.1 Gammaproteobacteria bacterium | reverse complement strand
TACCGCGTGGAATGGCTGACGATGAAAAGGCACCTGCCCATCCATCCGAACCGGCATGTGCAAAGCTACGTAACCTGCGTCGCCAGCCGAATCGTCGGCGTTCTCGACGATTCCTACAAGCAGCTGGACTGGGAGGTCATCGTTTTTGACGACGACCAAAAGAATGCCCAGGTTTTGCCGGGCGGCAAGGTTGCAATCTACTCGGGGATTCTCGACGTTGCGGATACTCCGGACGCGCTGGCTGCGGTCATCGGCCACGAAGCTGCGCATTTGACGCAAGGTCATGTTCTCGAACGCGAGCGCCGCGCGGCGCGCGCCGAGACGCTGAGCGTCATCGGCAATGCGGCCACGGGACTCGGCGGCATGATTCGCGAAGGCGTGATGCTGGGGATATTCTTGCCGTTCAGTCGCGCCCAGGAGACCGAGGCCGACGCGGTCGGCGTGAATTACATGGCGAAAGCCGGTTACGATCCGCGAGCCGCGCTCTACATGTGGCGCAGAATGTCCGAGGAGCGAGAAGGACCGGCGCCTGAGTTTGCGTCCACTCACCCCGCTCCCGAGACGCGCATGGCCGATCTCGTACCGCATCTGACGTCGGCGCTCCAGGAATACAACGCCGTGCGCGACTCCGGCGTGCGCCCCAATTGTCAGCTATAAGCTAGAGATCCGGCGTTTGCGGCGCTGAAACCGGCGCCTGCTCCTGGTCCGGCGCGGCCTCGGCGTCCTGCGCGGCGTCGTTTGCGTCCGCTGCCTCGCCTTCTTCCTCAGGCTCATCGGGAACGGTAATCTCGCCCGTCCCGAACGGCGGCGGCGGCGCCGTGATTTGCTTCTCCACATAAAGCTCGAGCAGCTCGTCGTCCGTCAGCGAAGCGATATCCCGGACGCGGCACGGGTTGCGACCATCCGGGAACTCGTCGCCTCCCGGCGCCGTGCTGAAAGGACCTTCGTCGATGCCGAGATTGCTGTCGCGCGAGCACACGCGCATCAACACGTTGTCCGGCTCTCGTGCCGCGCGCAACGTGTCGGGTCGAAACACCAAGTCGCTGCCCGGAAGAAACGTCAAATCGCAGAAAGCACCCGTGAACTCGACGCGAAACGGGCAGTTCTGATTGCCGACGTAAACCACGAGCGTCGTTTCGTCGACAATCTCGAAGTTACGCACCTGCTGCTGATTGAAACAATCCGTCGTCTCGCAACGATCGACGGGCTCGTTGCTGACCTGGCTCGTGCTCGTGCAGGCCGCCAGCCACAGGGCGATGAACAATGACGTGCGATCTTTCATCGGGCTTCTCTGGCGCCGCCTTTAGGGCCACTCTAGGCCAGTTTCCAAAGGCTGTCCATGAGGAAAATAACCCTACGACGACAATGAATTACGGACGCGCACGGCGATGTCGGGGTGGTCGCAGAACAGGCCGCCGACCGACGGTTCCGCGAGCAAGAGCCGCAGCAGCTCCTCGAAGGACGGTGCCCAATCGGGCACGCGATCGCGGCGCAACGTGTAGGCGAATACGGTGAGCCCGGCGTTGCGCACGATCGGCAGCAACGACGACGGCGCCAAGACGGGCGCGCGCCCGCCGCTGCGGTCGACGAGGAGCTCGTACGGCAACCCGACTGCGGCCGCGTAGTCGGCGATCGGCGCGAATATTTCGGGCGTCAATGTCGGCGACGCGGCATCGCTTGCCGGCAGAAGTTGCAACAACTTGAGTCGCGTGCCGAGCTCGGTGCGCATTCTCTTGAGCTCGCGCGAGTCGAAGCATTGGACATAGAGAGGCGATTCATGGTCCCGATACCCGTAGCGACCGAGCTCCCGCAACACGAGTTGGGCGAGATCCACGCCATGTTCGAAGTGCCACCGCGGCTCCTTGATTTCGGGACAAATGCCGGCCAGCCGGCCGCTGGTGGCGTTGAGACCCTGAAGCAGCGCGATTTCCTCGCCGAGCGTGGCGACGCGAAAACGTGCGTCATGCCCCCGAAAACGACCTGCATACAACGGCTTGTCAGTGCCCCTGTGGCGCCGCTCGACGACGCGGAGCTCGCGAATCTCCGCGAGATCGAAATCGATGGCGTAATAATGACCATCGTCGCGCGCGCGCCCGCGAAACACTTCCGCCACGTCGGTTACGTCGTCGAGAAAAATATCGTGGATGACGATGAGCTCGGAATCGCGCGTCGCGACGACGTCCTGCTCGATGTAATCGGCGCCCATGGCATGCGCCAATACTTTCGCCTCGGACGTGTGCTCGGGCAGATAACCGCTCGCCCCGCGATGGGCGATGACCGACGGACGCGGTTTCATGGTCAGGACATGTCGAATTCGATCACGTCCCAGCGTTTGGTATCCTCGTGACGGGCATGCTTACGCACTGCATCGACCATCAGCCGCTCGTTCCACTCGACGACTTCCGCGGCCCGTCCCTTCACTTCCTCGGGGATCCTCCCCGTTCCGCCGAATCCGGCCAACGCCACGATCGGGATGTCGGCGGCTTGCGCGACGTCCATTTGGTAGGCAATCCAGTCGCGGTTTTCGGAGTACATCGAGCTCACAACGATGACGATCTCGGCCGCGCGGATTTGCTCCAGCAACGCTTCCTTCATGGCTTCCTTGCCGCCGGCCTTCGGCATCTCCGGTACGCTGCAGTTCTTATAGAAAAAATTGCTCGAGCTCTCGAGATACTCGAACACGCGGTGATAGTCGGGATGACTCGAGAACACGTGCGTAACGAATACACGGATCGGGTTTTGTTCCGACATTGAGACCTGTCCCTCGACGTCGCGCTGACCGGGACCGTACTCCTCGGCGTCCGTATTTGCAATGCACCGTGTAATGCTTTCCGGCTATCCCAAATCCTTGCGTGGCGCACGGTTCAATAGGGGTTGCCGTCCGGTAAACTAAGCGGCGCGATGCGGCTATTGCTCTACAACATCTGCTACGGGATCGGGTTCGGCTCGAGCATGCGCTGGCCTCTGCCGGGGGTCGGCTACCTCATGGGCAATCAGGAGAATCTTGAGCGCATCACGACCTTCATCAAGAGCCAGGATCCGGATATCGTCGGGCTCATCGAGGTGGATTCGGGCTCCATTAGAACGCGCAAGGTCAATCAGGCGGAGAGCATTGCGCGTGCTCTCGGCCATTATTCCGTTTATCAATCCAAGTATGGCGTGACGTCGATCAACCACATGGTGCCGATCGTTCGCAAGCAGGGCAACGCGTTCTTGGCCGCACCGCGCGTTCATGGTGAGCGGTTTCACTACTTCGAGAAGGGCATCAAGCGGCTCACCATCGAATTAGAGCTCGAGGAATGCGCGATTTTCCTCGTGCACTTGTCGCTCAAGTATCGGCACCGTCAAGCGCAACTTCGATCCCTACACGATCTCGTCGTTGCCGCGCCGAAGCCGGCGCTCATCGCCGGTGACTTCAATACGTTTTGGGGCGAGCACGAGATCTACTTGTTCATGAAAGCGGCGGGATTGAAGAGCGCCAACGTGGAGGGATTGCCCTCCTACCCCAGTCGCTCGCCGCGCAAGGAGCTCGACTTCGTTCTCTATGGCAAAGGCATCGAGGTCAAGGGTTTCCACATTCCGAAAGTACAGCTGTCGGACCACCTGCCGCTCATCTGCGATTTCGAAGTCGTTCGTGACAAGCGTGTCGCGGCGTAGGGAGTGAATGTGGCCGCGCCGCCGCTCGAGCATTGGGTCGTCGAGACCGATAGCGTGGGCATCTGTTGGTTGACGCTCGACAAAGCCGATTCCGGCAGCAATACGCTGTCGCAAGACGTCCTCACCGAGCTCGAGCGCGTGCTCGACGCGGCCGTCGGCGGCAAACCGCCCGCGGGGCTCGTCATCAGGTCGGCTAAATCGTCGGGGTTCATCCTCGGCGCCGACGTCGGCGAGTTCGGCGCGCTCCACACAGCTCTGCAAGGAACGCAGGCGGCCGCCCGCGGTCAGCATCTCATGGCACGCATCGCGGCGCTCGATTTCCCCACTGTTGCCCTCATCAACGGCTTTGCATTGGGGGGCGGTCTCGAGCTTGCGCTCGCCTGCGACTATCGCGTCGCCGCGCGCGGCTACGAGCGGACGCTCGGGCTACCCGAGATACAGCTCGGCATTCATCCGGGTTTCGGCGGCACCGTGCGAGCCGTCGAGTTGCTCGGCGCGCCGCTGGCGCTCGATCTCATGCTGACTGGACGGCAGCTGTCTCCGTCGGAGGCGTTGCAAGCCGGACTCGTCGACCGAGTGGTCGAGCCGCAAGCCATGCGCGAAGCGGCGGCGGCGCTCATTGCAGCCAGGCCGCGTCGGCGCCGGGCGCCATGGTACTTGCGCCTGCTCCGCTACGCGCCCGTGCGCGCGTTGATTGCGAATCGAGCACACGCGCGCGTTGCGCGCCGGGCATCCGCGGAGCATTACCCGGCCCCGTTTGCCATCATCGATTTGTGGCGCCGCTACGGCGCGCACGGAGAGGCGGCTTATCGCGCGGAAGTCGAATCCATTGGCCGCCTGCTGGTTACGGCAACTTGCAGGAATCTCGTGCGCGTGTTTCATCTGCGCGAGCGGTTGCGCAATCTTGCGCCGAGGACTTCGACGGTCCAGCGCGTGCACGTCGTGGGGGCCGGCGTCATGGGCGGCGATATCGCCGCGTGGTGCGCATTGCGGGGCATGGACGTGACGCTCCAGGATCGAGCAATGGAATACATCACGCCCGCGCTGGAACGCGCGCGCAAGTTGTTCGCGAGCCGCCTCAAAGCGCCGGGCGCGGCGGCGGACGCGGATGCCCGCTTGCAGGCCGACCTCGAGGGTGCAGGAGCGGGCGCGGCGGACCTCGTCGTCGAGGCGATCATCGAGAATCTCGAAGCCAAGGCATCGTTATTTCGGGGCCTCGAGCCGAAGCTCAAAGCGGACGCCGTGGTCGCGACCAATACTTCGAGCATTCGCATCGAAGACATTGCGCCGGTGTTCACCGCTCCGCAGCGTTTCATCGGCCTGCACTTTTTCAACCCCGTGGCGCAGTTGCCGCTCGTCGAGGTCGTCCGCGGGCCCGCCACGGGCGAGGAAACGTTCCGGCGCGCCCTGTCGTTCGTGATTCAAATCGGCAAGCTGCCCCTGCCCTGCCGCAGCTCGCCGGGGTTCCTCGTCAATCGGATTCTCTTGCCATACATGCTGGAAGCGTTGCGGGCACATGAGGATGGTCATGCGCTCGAGACCATCGACGCGGCGGCGACGTCGTTCGGAATGCCGATGGGTCCGATCGAGCTTGCGGATCGGGTCGGACTGGATATTGCGCGTCATGTCGCCGATATTCTCGGTGCTGTATACGGCGGCGCGGTACCGAAGTTGCTCGCTGCCAAGGTCGACAGCCGCAAGCTCGGAGTCAAGAGCGGCGAGGGCTTTTATAGGTACGTGGAAGGCCGGCCGCAGAAGCGTCGCGACCACCCGCGGCCGAGCCCGGACCTCGAGGATCGGCTCATGCTGCCGCTCGTCAACGAGGCCGTCGCATGCCTTGCCGAGCGGATCGTCGCGGACGCCGATCTATTGGACGCCGGAGTCGTATTCGGGACGGGGTTCGCGCCGTTTCGCGGCGGGCCGATCAACTATGCGCGCCAACGCGGTGTCGAGACATTGGTGCACCGTTTGGAGCAGTTGGCGGAACAATTCGGGCCTCGTTTTGCACCGCACGCGGGATGGCGCCTGCTCGCCGTTCCAGCGTGAAATCGTTATCAGACCTAAGCAAAGCGGCTATGCTAGACTCGCTTCGGATAAAGGGTAGCACTCGACCTCGCGCCAGAATCCTCGTCGAATGAGTAAACACGTCGACCTACAGCAACTGAAGACCCTTATCCCCCTGAGTAGCCTCAAGAAGGACAACCTGCAGGCGCTCGTCGAAAAGACCGAGGTCCGCGAAGCGCAACCCGGCGAGCACTTGTTCAATGAGGGCGATACGGGGAAACGCACCGTATACGTATTGAGCGGCAGCGTCGACTTGCGCAAGGGCGACAAGGTCATGACCGCCGTCATCGGCGGCAGCGAGGACTCACGCAATCCACTGGCGCCGCAACTCCCCCGTCACTACACGGCCATCGCTACGACGAGCACTCAGTACATCACGATCGACAGTGATTTACTCGACGTGATGTTGACCTGGGACCAGACGGGACAGTACGAAGTCAGCGAGCTCCAAGGCCATGCCAGTACCGGCGACGATTGGATGACCACGCTGCTGCAGACGAAAGCCTTCCACAAAATCCCGCCGGCGAACATCCAGGCGATTTTCATGCGTCTGCAACAGGTCAACTACAAGGCCGGCGACGTCGTGATCAAGCAAGGCGACGAAGGCGACTACTTCTACGTCATTACGCGCGGCCGCTGCATTGTGACGCGCGAGACGCCGCTCAATAAGGAAGGTATACGCTTGGCGGAGCTCGAGGTCGGCGATACGTTCGGCGAGGAAGCGCTGATTTCTCAGGCGAAGCGCAATGCTACTGTATATATGGAGACGGATGGCTCGCTGATGCGGCTCGGCAAGCAGGATTTCCACACGTTGCTCAATGAACCAATGCTCGATTGGGTCGACAAGGAGCAGGCCGAGAAAATCGTGGCGAGCGGCGGTCAGTGGCTCGATGTGCGCCTGCCGAGCGAATTCGAGGCGTATCACAACGAGGGCGCGATCAACGTTCCCCTATATTTCATTCGCTTGAAGCTCAAAACGCTGGATCCGGCGGTCAAATATGTCGTGTGCTGCGATACGGGCCGACGCAGCTCTGCCGGAGCGTTCATTCTCAACGAACGCGGGTTTCAAACCTACGTTCTCAAGGGCGGTCTGAATCACAACGAGCTCTAGATGGTGTGGGTGGGCTTGTCGCCGCCGAGCGCGCCGGCGAGATAGTTCTCGATGCGTTTTTGCGTATTGCCTTGATCTTGCTCGCTGAACTGCACGCCGATTCCGGCGGTACGTTTGCCCTGGGCGCCTTTCGGCGTGATCCAGATGACGCGTCCGGCGACTGGAATCTTCTCCTCCTCGCCCATCACGCTCAGCAGCATGAATACCTCGTCACCGAGCTTGTAGCTCGAATTCGTGGGGATGAACAGCCCGCCGTTTTGCACGAACGGCATGTAGGCAAGATACAGAGCGCTCTTGTCCTTGATCGTCAGTGTCAATAATCCGGGTTTGCTCACGGTCGCCCTCGCTCGGGAACGAAGCCAAGTAACAGCACGCGCAGCGCGAGCTCGGCGTTGATGCCACCGCCCTGCTGCTCGCGAAGTCGTTCGGCTGCAGCGAGCTGCTCGAACAGCTTGGCGAGTGTCAGCGCCTGCCATTCATTATGCAATACGGCCCGTCGCGGTTCTGTGATGGGGTTCGAGCGGCTGAGGACGACGCGCGCGCGTACCCCCCGACGGACGTGAGCGATCAGCCAATCGAGGATCGCGGCCAGGTCGCCTTTCTTCAGCCACTCATCGGCGACGCTTTGGGGGTCCCGTTTTCCCTCATAAATAGCATTAAGAGAATCATTTAATTCATTAATAAATAAATGATAGTCTGCTGTATTTTGTTGCGCCACGCGCAACGGGGCAAGCTCGGCTCGCGAGCCTGCCACGGGCCCGCCGGCTGCGACGGCTGCGGTTTTCGGGCCGTGCACGATCAGGGTTTGGCAGCGGCTGCGTATCGTGCTTGGGAGCCGACCGGGCTGCTCGCTCACGAGCAACATGTAGGTTTGCCCTTGCGGTTCCTCGAGCGACTTCAAAAGCGCGTTCGCCGCGGCCGCAGTCATCGCTTCCGCGGGCTCGATCACTAGCACCTTGGCGCCGCCCTGATGGCCCTTCAGGGCGAGCGATTCGATCACGTCGCGTATCTGCTCGATGCTGACCGAGCGTTTGCCCTCCTCGGGAAAGAGCCAATGCAGATCCGGGTGATGGTCCACGGGCTTGTGTCGATCGCTCATCGCCTCGAGTGCCAGTACCGCGGACAGCTCGGGCGGCGTTTGCGTGCCCACGCGGCCTCGCAGAAGACGGTCCGCGAACACGAGCGCAAGATTGAGCTTGCCGAGACCGGGCGGCCCGACGATCAGCCACGCATGCCCGAGTCGACCGCCGCGGTGCGCGGCTTCGAGCGCAGCAAGCGGCTCGCGCAGCCACGCGCACAACGAGCCCGTCAATGTGCTCAATGCATCAACGGCCATGGCGCGCTCCAAACGTTTGCTCGAACGCCTCGATCTCCGCGACGATTTGCCGCTTGACTTGGTTGAGGGGTGCGCTTGCATCCACTACTTTGATGCGTTCGGGTTCCCGGCGTGCGAGGTCGAGATAAGTGCTGCGCACGCGCTCGAAGAAAATGCGGCCTTCGCGCTCGAAGTGATCGTGCGCCCGCCCGCTGATCCTAGCGAGGCCGACGTCGACGGGTGCATCGAGCAACAAGGTGAGGTCAGGCAGCAGCGAACCTTGCACGACGGCGGCCAGGCTCTCCAGGAACGCTCGATCCGCGCCGCGTCCGCCGCCCTGATAGGCCATCGTTGCGTCCGTGAATCGGTCGCAGATCACCCAACGACCCGCGGCGAGCGCCGGCTCGACGACGGCATTGATGTGCAACGCACGCGCCGCAAACATGAGCAGGGCTTCGACCTCGGCGGACAACGCGCCGTGGTCGCCGTCGAGTATCCAATCTCGAAGCCCCTCGCCGAGCGGCGTGCCTCCGGGCTCGCGCGTGAGCACCGCGTCGTGGCCCGACGATTCCACGAAGTCGCCGATGATCGTGAGACAGCTCGATTTGCCGACCCCTTCGGTTCCTTCGAGCGTGATGAATGCCCCGCGCGGCATGGCTAGGGTGTTTGTTGGCGCGTGCGGTCGAGATATCGGCGAACGGCCGCGTTGTGCTCCTCGACCGTCGCCGAGAAGCTATGGCTGCCGTCCGGGTCCCCCGTGGCGACGAAATACAACGCACCCGTGAGCTCGGGATTCACGGCGGCTTCCAACGACGCGACACCGGGAAGAGCGATCGGCGTCGGCGGAAGGCCGCGCCGCGTGTACGTGTTGTAGGGTGTGTCGCGCGCGAGGTCGCGGCGTCGCAAATTGCCGTCGAACGCGTCGCCAAGCCCGTAGATCACCGTCGGATCGGTCTGCAGTCGCATACCGCGCTGCAGGCGCCCTTGAAAGACGCCCGAGATGAGGCGCCGCTCGGCAGGCAATGCCGTCTCTTTCTCGATGATGGAAGCGAGAATCAACGCCTCATAAGGGTCGCTCAAGACCGTGTCCGGCGAACGCTCGGCCCATGCCGCATCGAGCCGCTCGACGAGCGCTTCGTGAGCCAGGCGGAGCACCTGCAAGTCCGTCGTGCCCTTGGGGAACACATACGTGTCCGGCAGGAATTGCCCTTCCGGCGGGGTTCCGGGGCTGCCGAGCTCGGCCATGATGTCGGCTGCGCCCGTATCGAGGCTGCGCACGGCTGGGTGCGCGCGCACCGCGGTCAGCAAATCCGCAAAACGCCAGCCCTCGACGACCGTGAATTGGTGAAGAACCACGCTGCCTTTGACGAGCATGTCGAGCAGCCCGAGCGGCGTCGTCCCGGGCGGGATTCGGTACTCTCCGGCTTGAATCCGTGTCGCGTCGCCGGTGACGCGGGCATACGCGGTCAGGAAGCGCGGATGCGGCAGCAGATTTCGTTCGCCCAAGTCGGCCGCGAGCTTCGCCAGGGGCGTTCCGACGATCACCTCGAAGGTGTCGCCCTCCGCCGGCAACGTCATGGGTGAGCTCAGGCTTCGCCACATCGTGAACGCGCCGGCGCCGGCAGCGATTGCCGCGACGACGAAACACGCCAAGGCGATGCGGATCGGTCTACTCACGCGGCGCGGTTCCGAGCCGGGCGCCGATACGTCGAGTGACGGGACCGGCGGCGAAGACCTGACCGTCCAAGCGCCGAACGGGGCGCACGCCGAGCAACGCGTTCGTCACGAACACCTCGTCGGCGCGGCGCAGGGCTTCGATGTCCATGTCGATCTCTTCGTACGGCAGGTCGAGGGCGGCGCAGGACTCGAGCACCAGACGGCGCATGACACCGCGGACGCCGCAGCGCTCGATCCGCGGCGTGCAAACCCGGGAACCATACACCGCGAACACGTTGTTGCTCGTGCCGCTGACGACGAGATCGCCGGTGCTCAACAACACGCCTTCGTCGACACCGCGGTTCCGCAATTCTATCTGCGCCATGACCTGTTCCAAGCGGCATAAGTGCTTCAATCCTGCAAGTTTCGGATTCTCGCCGAGGCGCGTCTCGCAAGTGACCATCTCGATCCCGTGAGTGTAGTGCTCTGCAGGCTGCACGGGCCATGGTCCAGACCCGATGATCACCGTAGGCCGGGATTCCGGCGGAGGGCGATAGCCGCGCGCGCCGGTCCCGCGAGTCACGATAAGCTTGATGACGGCCTTCCCTCGAGGCGGCGTTTGTCGTGCCAGCTGCCGGCGCAAGTCGGCGACTGACAGGCCGGAAATGGCGAGTCGCGCGCAGCCGGCAGTCAGGCGTTCGAGGTGTTGCTCGAGCCACCGGATGCCCCCGTCCTGCGCGGCCATCGTTTCGAACAGACCGTCGCCGTAGGCGAGACCGCGGTCTTCGGGATCGACCCCGGTAGCCGCGCCGTTAACCGACCAACTCCACTGCACTTGCTGTGTGCCTCAGAAGCTCACGCCAAGGTTAGCGTACCAGGGGAGCTCATGCAGAAATGCGCCGACCGCTCTTACGGACAGCCGGGCGGCTCAAGGGGGCGTGACGAAAACTACCGTGCCGTTGGTGCCGCCGAAGCCGAAAGAGTTCGACAGCGCCGCGCTAAGCTTCGTATCGCGCGCCGTTTTCGGCGCGTAATCGAGGTCGCAGGCGGGATCCTGGTTGTCGAGGTTGATCGTCGGGGGAACGACTTGATTCTGTAGGGCCAAGATCGTGAAGATCGCCTCCGCTGCACCGGCCGCTCCGATCATGTGCCCGGTCGTCGATTTGGTCGAGCTCACCACGAGCTTCTTGGCGTACGACCCGAAAGCGCGTTTGATCGCGACCGTCTCGGCGACGTCGCCGAGCGGCGTCGACGTCCCGTGCGCGTTGATGTAGCCGATCTCCTCGGCACTCAATCCCGCGTCTTGCAGGGCGTTGCGCATGCATTGATACGCCCCCTCGCCGCTGTCGGAGGGCGCGGTGATGTGGTGCGCATCGGCGCTCATTCCGAAGCCCACGAGCTCGGCGTAGATTTTGGCGCCGCGAGCTCGCGCGTGCTCATATTCTTCGAGCGCGATGCACCCTGCGCCGTCGCTGAGCACGAAGCCGTCGCGGTCGCGGTCCCACGGCCGGCTCGCAAGCGTCGGCGCATCGTTTCTCGTCGACAATGCGCGCGCGGAGCAGAAGCCGCCGAGCCCGAGCGGCGTCGTAGCATACTCGGCGCCGCCCGCCAACATGACGTCGGCGTCGCCGTGCTGAATCAGGCGCCCGGCAAGGCCGATACAATGCGTCGACGTCGTGCACGCCGTGACCACAGCAAGATTCGGCCCGGTCATGCCGTACATGATCGAGACATGGCCGGAGATCATGTTGATGATGGTTGCGGGGACGAAGAACGGCGATATGCGCCGCGGCCCTCCTTCGCGCCACTTGTCGTGCGTCGCCTCGATCGTGCTGATGCCGCCGATCCCGGCACCCATGGCGATGCCGATTCTATGCGCCTCGCCGTCCTTGACCTCGATGCCGGAATCGGCGATCGCCTGCACTGACGCGGCGATGCCGTAATGAATGAAGGGATCGCACTTGCGTGCTTCTTTCGGCTCGAGATATGCGCCGACGTCGAAATTGCGAATGGTTCCGGCAAAGCGCGTAGTGAACTGGCTTGCATCGAAGGAATCGATCTCGGTAATTCCGCTGATGCCGTCCCGGACGTTGTTCCAGGCGTCCAGAACGGTGTTACCGGTCGGCGCGATCAGTCCCAGCCCGGTGACAACGACCCGTCGCTTGGCCACGGTTTATTGCTCGCGGTAATCGCCTTAGGGAAGCAACGGCGGACACGCCGTACCGGTCACGAATCGCCTTTTCTCGAGACGATATAGTCGATAGCCTGTTGGACCGTCGTTATTTTTTCCGCGTCTTCGTCGGGGATTTCTGTCTCGAACTCTTCTTCGAGGGCCATCACGAGCTCTACGGTGTCCAAGGAGTCAGCGCCCAAATCGTCGACGAACGAGGCGTCGTTCTTGATCTCGTCGGCCTTGACGCCCAGCTGCTCAGCAATGATTCCTCTGACTTGATCTTCGACACTGCTCATCTCTTCCATACCCCCTATTAAGTGACAAGCCGGACCATGGGTCCGGCCAGCGTGGCGCGTATTGTATTGAAATCAGGCGGGTCCTTCTACAAATCAGTGAGCCCAACCCTACAAGAATAACAAAAGATAGTTGAAAACAGTACGTTATTCGGAACCTTTCGCGATCACTGCATGTACAGGCCGCCATTGACATTGAGCGTTTCGCCGGTCACGTAGCCGCCCGCGTCGGAGGCCAGATATACGACCGCTGCGGCGACGTCCTCGGGAACGCCGAGCCGGCCGGCCGGGATCTGTTGACGGAGCGAGTCTACCTGTTTCTCGTTCAACGACCTCGTCATATCGGTGTCGATGAACCCGGGCGCGATGGTGTTTACGGTGATGTTTCTCGATGCGACCTCGCGCGCCAGAGATTTCGAGAAGCCGATCATTCCTGCTTTGGCGGCGGCGTAGTTGGCCTGTCCTGGGTTGCCCGTGAGTCCCACCACGGAGCCGATGTTGATGATACGGCCATGGCGTGCCTTCATCATGCCGCGCAACGCCGCCTTGCATACCCGATGCAAGGCAGTCAGATTTGTCGCGAGCACCTGATCCCATTCCTCGTCCTTCATACGCATGAGCAAATTGTCGCGTGTGATGCCGGCGCTGTTGACGAGGATCGTCGGCGCTCCGAATTCCGCCGTCACTTCGTCCCAAAAGGCATCGATCGCCGCCCCGTCCGTCACATCGAGGACGCGACCGGCGCTTCGCTTGCCGAGCTCGCCGAGGCGGTTCGTGATCGCTTCGGCGCCTGACGCCGTCGTCGCCGTACCGATAACGTTGGCGCCCTGTTGCACGAGAGCTTCCGCGATCGCGCGGCCGATGCCGCGCGAGGCGCCCGTGACGACGGCCGTCTGCCCGGCGATCCCGGGCCATCTCGTAAGCGCTGCAAGTTCCATGGTGTTCCGAAACGAAAGCGGTGCGCGATTATAGCGACCGCCGAAGAGCACGGCGAACCAGCATGAGCAGAGCGATCCCGGCAACACCGCCGATCGCACCGAAAAGATGCGCCTCGACGACCACGGGACCGCCTGCGGTGAGCTCCGAATAAGGCACCGGACCGCCCCATTGCTCCCACGCCAATTTGCCCAAGGTCAGCAAGAGCAGCAGCATGCCGATCGGCGCCCGCGCCGCGAGCAACTTGAGGCTGCCGGCAATCATGACTCCGTGCAGGACGCCGGACAGTCCCACGTACCAATCGACGTCGCTCGCAAACCAATAGAGGCCGGCATCGATGCTGAGCGCGGATGCGAGCATGACGACTGCCCACTCCACATTGTCGAGAATCTCGTCGAACAACCAGACGAGAATAGCGAGGGCGCTCACATTCAATATCGTGTGGCCCATGCCTAGATGCACGAGGTGCGCCGTCACGAGCCGCCAAACGTCCCCCGCCAGAAGCTCGCCGCGTTCGTAACGCGCGAGCTCGCGCAGCGTGTCTCCGCCGAGCGACAGGACGACGGATAGCAACGCAACGCCGAGTGGAACTTGCCAGCGCCACAGTGCTCTCTGCCGGTGCGCTGGGGCGGATGGAAGGGGTGCGTCGGTCACGGTGAATCGCTGGTGATTATGCTATCTTCGGGGGCTTTGGGGGGGAAGCAACTATCGCCACGCTAAGGTAGTGCCATGCTGGATTTAAGCGCAAGGTCGCCGAAGACCGAGAACGGTTTCACGCTCATCGAGATCATGGTCGTCGTCGTCATCATCGGGCTGCTCGCCGCGATGATTGCTCCGAACATCATGAGGCAGCTGGATCGCGCGGAGATCAATCGCGCGCGGCAGGACGTCCGCAGCATCGAGTCGGCGCTCGACTTGTACCGTCTCGACAATTACCGCTATCCGAGCACGGAGGAAGGCCTTAAGGCCCTGGTCACGAATCCCGGTGAGACGATCGCTCCGAATTGGGTCAAGGGCGGTTACTTGAAGTCGATGCCCGAGGACCCATGGAATCGTGAGTATCTCTACCTACAACCCGGTCAGCATGGCGAGTTCGATGTCTACACCTTGGGCGCGGACGGTCAAGAAGGCGGCGAAGACAACAATGCCGATATCGGTAATTGGGATCTCAATTGACTCGTCGCGTGCCGCGAGGCGCGACGCTGAGCGCGGTTTCTCGCTGCTCGAGCTTTTGGTCGTCATGGCAATCATCGGAATTCTCGTCGGCGCGGCCGTGCTGTCACTGCGTGACCTTGGCACCGACCGCGCCAACGAGCGTGAGCAAGCGGAGCGCCTGAAAAGCGTTCTTGACCTCGTCCGCGAGGAAGCCATCATGCAGAGTCGGGATTACGGCGTGTTGTTCACGCGCTCGGCATATCGCTTCTACACCTACGACTACGGGCTTGAGGCATGGCTTGCGCCTGCCGGAGATCGGCTGCTCGGCGAGCACACGATCGGCGACCGGCTCGATCTCGCGGTGGTCGTCGAAGACCGGGAGATCGTCCTCGCGGAGCGGATCGACGCGGACGATGAGGATGATCCGGAGCCCCAAGTGCTGATCCTCTCGAGCGGCGAGATGACGCCGTTCGAGGCCCGGATCTTTCACGACGCAATCGCGGGCGAGCACGTCCTGACCGCGGTGGCCGACGGCACGATCGAGACCGAGAGCCGTGGTTATCCGACGCCTTAACCTGCGACGGTCCGCTGGATTCACGCTCATCGAGGCGGCCGTTGCGCTCGTGATCGTCGCGCTCGGCATGATGGCCGTCTACACGCAGCTCAGTCAGTACGCCGTCACGGCCACCTACATGGAAGAGAAGACGCTCGCGAGCTGGATCGCGACCAACATACTCACGGAGCGGAGCGTTCAATCCGACTGGCCCGAGCTCGGCAGCGTGGAGGAAGAGCTCGAGTATGCGGGGCGCCTCTGGATCTGCGTAATCGAAGTGTCCGAGACTCAAGTCGAGAACCTGCGGCGCGTCGACGTCTCGGTGGCGCGCGCGGAAACCCCCGACCGCACGATCCATAGGATGTCGGGTCTCATCGAGCCGCCGCCGCCGCGGGGCTTCGTGCCTATGCGCTGGCTCGAGTCACCGGGCGCCGTTTACGGTCCTCGCGGCGGCGCCGGCGGATGACGATGCGCGTGCGACGCAGATCTCGGCATGGCTCTGCGCTCGAGAGCGGCTTCACGCTCGTCGAGTTGCTCGTGGCGATGGCGATCGTCGCCATCATCGGGATCATGGCATTCGGCGGCTTGAATGCGGTCATCGAGCAGCAGTCGCTCGCGAGCGTACGCGCCGACCGGTGGCGCGAAGTGCAATTCGCCATGCGCATCGTGATGCAAGACTTGGCGCAGATACATCCTCGACCGACGCGCGAGGAGCTCGGCGAGACGTTTCTGCCGAGCCTACTGGCGAGCCCCAACGCCCAATTCCCGCTCGAGTTGAGCCGCGGCGGCTGGTCGAACCCCGCCGGTTTTGCGCGCGGCACCGTGCTCCGTGTCGCCTATGCCTGGGAGGACGACAAGCTCGTGCGCTTCCGTTGGCCCGTGGCGGATCGCACGCTCGCGACGCCGCCCCTGAGGACGGAGCTTCTTTCGGGCGTCGAGAACCTCGAGGTGCGGTTCCTCGATGCTTCGGGACAGTGGCACCTGGAATGGCCGCCGGTCGGTGTCTCGGGACCCGAGGGACAGGTCATGCGGCCGCGTGCGACCGAGCTCGCCGTAGAGCTCGAGGGCTACGGCCGCGTGTCGCGGCTCGTGGAGACCAGCAATTGAAGACCTCGCTAAGCATTGCCGGTCGCGAGCGCCAACAAGGCGTCGCCATTGTCATGGCCGTCTTCGTCGTGGCCATGGCCACGATCCTCGCGGTGAACCTATTGTGGCAATCGACGCTGGATCAACGACGGACGGCGTCGGCGCTCGCCGCCGACCAGGGCTACATGTATGCCCTCGGCGCCGAAGCCTGGGCAGCCGATATTCTGCGCCAAGACCTCGTCGATTCGCCGGACAGCGATCATCTTGGCGAGCTCTGGGCGACGGAGCTCGCGCCGCTTCCCGTCGAGGGCGGCGTCATCAGCGGACGAATCGAAGACCTACAGGGGCGCTTCAATCTCAACAACCTCGTCACTTTCGAAGGTGCGGAGGACGAGCTCGCGCGCGAGCAGCTCGAGCGTCTGCTGCGTCTGCTCGGTCTCGAGGAGAGTCTCGCCGGCGTCGTCGTCGACTGGCTCGATCCCGACATCGACGTGCACTTCCCCACCGGCGCCGAGGATGCCGCATACACGGCGCAAGATCCCGCTTATCGCACCGCGAACGTGATGATCACGTCGACATCCGAGCTCATGGCCATGACGGGATTCGATGACGAAAGCTACCGACTCATCGCGCCGTATGTCGCGGCCCTGCCGCGCGGCACGACCTTGAACGTCAACACCGCATCGGACATGCTATTGGCCTCGCTGTCGGACGACATCGATCTGTCGCTCGCGGCGTCGCTCATCGACGAGCGCGGCGATACCGGTTTCGCCGACGTGGAGACGACTTTCGCGGATCTGATCGCGCCTGAGATGTTCGCCAAGATCGACGGTGTCAGTGAGCACTTTTTGCTTACCGGAACAGTGACCATCGACACGACGCAGCTGACCATGCGTTCCGTGTTGCAACGTGACAATAGTGGGCTCACGCGCGCGTTGTTCCGCAGCTTTGGGGTTGAATGACCGATGGCTGATTCCCTCTTCATACGCCTGGGCGATCCGAGCGCCGACGTCGTCACGGTCGTATTGAACGCCGAAGGGCGAGTCATCGAGCCGGTCCGGCGCTCGCGACTCGAGGCGGTTGCGCCGCGCACGGCGGGGCGCCGCGTCGTGGTGCTCGTGCCGGCGACGGAAACCGTCACGACTCGTGCGAGCGTGCCGAAGGCGAGCCAGGCTCGTCTACGCCAGCTGTTGCCGTTCTCTCTCGAGGAGACGTTTGCCACCGATATCGAATCCCTGCATTTCGCGGCGGGGCGGCGCTCGGAATCCGGAGCGCTCGCCGTTTCCGTCGTCGCGCGCGAGCGCCTCGATGCCTGGCTCGCCGACGTGCGTGAGGCGGGTATCACGCCGGACGCGATGTGCTCGGAAGCCGACGGCATACCCGACACGCCCTCGACCTTGAACCTGCTCGTCGAAGGAAATCGCGTCTATGGACGGCGGCCCGGCGAGGCCCCGTTTGTGCTCGAGGGCTTAAGTCTCGCCGAAGTTCTCGATTTACTCGCCGGGCCATCCTTGGACAGCGCCGGCCCGCAGCACTTGCTCGTATACATGGACGCCGAGGCGAAACGCCGGCGCCTGCCGGAGCTTGCGGCGATTCAATCGCGCGTCGCGAGCCTCGACGTCAAAGAGCTGGCGGACGGTCTTTTACCGCGTCTCGCCGTGACGCTCGCTTTCGAGCCGGGCACGAATCTGCTTCAGGGCGGCTACGCGCCGAAATCCGATGTCGGCGCCCTGCTCAGGCCCTGGTACGTCGCTGCGAGTCTCTTGGTCGCGTGGGTCGTGCTGACCGTCGTCGCACAGGCCGCGGAGTATTTCTCGTTGCGCAGTGAGGACCAAGCGCTCACGGAAGAGCTCGAGACGATTTGCGCACAGAGCTTCGGGTCGACGAGCCTCTCGGCATGCACCGCGAACGCGCGCAGTCGCCTCGCGGCGGCCGGCGAGCGCGCGAGCAGCGGCGGCGAGACCTTCTTGAGCACGCTCGCGGTGATCGCGGATGCACAAGCGGCAGACAGCCGCATCGAGGCGTTGAGCTACCGCAATCGTATCGTGGACCTGCAGCTCGTCGTTCCGAGCATTGCGTCGCTCGACACGTTCCAGCAGAACATCAAGTCAACCAATCGCTTCGACCTACGTATCCAAAACACCGGTCCCAGCGACGACGGCCTCGAAGGCCGCGTCCAGATAGTCGGGACTTCGCCATGAAAGAATGGTTCATGCAGCGCAAGCCCCGCGAAAGACTGCTGTTCGGCGGTGGTGCGGCGGCTGCCGCGCTCATCGTCTTCTGGGGTCTCGTGTGGACGCCGATGCGTAACGGCAGCGTCGAGCTCCGCGACGCCGTCGAAGAGAAGACGCAAGCCCTCGTCGACTTGCGCCGCGCGGCGGCTCTGCAAGCCGTGCCGACGGGGAATCGGCCCGCGGGTGCGTCGGCCGAGTCGCTCGTCGTGCTCGTCGACAGCACGGCTCAAGTGTTGGGGCTTGCCGGAGCGTTTACGCGCACGCGGCCCGACGGCGCCGACGCGATCAGCGTGAGCTTCCAGAACGCCGCGTTCGACGCCCTTCTCGAGTGGTTCGTCACACTCGAGCAGAGCCACGGCGTCTCCGTCGAGTCGGCGTCGTTCAACGGGGCGCGCGATCAGGGGCGAGTCAGCGGCCAAGTGTTTTTGCGCAGAAGCTAGCGGTCGCTAGTCGATGCTCGCCAAGCGATCGTTGGTTGCACTGGGCTGCGGCGCCTATGTCGCGTTTGCCTTGTTGCAGTTTCCGGCCGCGACGGCGTACCGCTGGTTTGCGCCGGACAGTGCGGTGCTGTCGGGTGTTTCAGGCACGGTTTGGGCGGGACGCGCGGCGTTGGCCTCGATTGGCGGTCTGCCGATGCGCGACCTCGAATGGGATCTCAAGGCGTTGCCGTTGCTGATCGGCCGCGCCTCGGGTCACTTATCGGGGCGCTTGGCCGATGGACTCGTCGATGCCTCGGCCGCGGCGACGTGGCGCACGCTCAACTTGTCGGACGTCGAGCTCGCAACCTCCCTCGACACGCTCGGTGTGTGGCTGCCGCTGCAGGGTGCTCGCGGCTCCGTCAGTGTGAACCTCGAGGAGCTCACGCTGCGCAATAACTGGCCGATGTCGATCGTGGGGTCCGTGCGCGTGGGGCAGCTCGAAGTTCCACCGCTGGTCCCGGGCGGCAACGCGGCGTTGGTGCCGCTCGGCGGCTACGAGCTCACGAATTTCGCATTGGCGGAGCGCCGTTTGGCCGCGCAGCTCCGCGACACGGGCGGTCCCCTCGAAGTCTCCGGCACGGTGGCGCTGGCCTTGCAGACCGCGGGAAGCTTGCGGGGCGCAGTACCTTCGTTCGACGGGCGGGTGCGCGAGCGCGCCGACTTGCCGGCCGAGTTGCGCGAGCCGCTCGAGTTCCTGACGGCCGAGATCGACGGCAGCGGCTGGCGCACACTGAATCTCGATCCCTGGTTGCAGAGCCTGTAATCGCAGCGGGGCTTTGTAGGAGCGAGCTCCGCTCGCGATTCTTGTTCGAAATCTCGCCCCAAGAATCGCGAGCGAAGCTCGCTCCTACGTGGGAGGTTGCGAAGCCGCAGGCGCCCAGTCGCGAAAGCCCGCCAACAACGGGAAATAGAGTCCCACACGGATCGGTCGCGCGTCGATGCTCGCCATCGCGGCCGCGTATCGTTCGAGCTGCGCGCGATACCGATCGACTTCCGCGTCCATGAACGCGTCCGCGTCGCCGCCCTCGTGAAGGCTCGTCTTGTAGTCGATGATCCAGCGGGTGCCGCCGGCATCGATGAACGTGCGGTCGAGCCTCAGGTGCTCGAGACCGCCCGGCGTGACGATGGTCAGGCGCATTTCCGAGCGCGATTCGGCGTGCGCTGCGAGTATCCAGCGGGCGCGCGGGTCGGACACGACGCTGCTCAACGCCGTGCGTACGCGCTGCAGAGACGCGTCGAGGTCGCGCGGCGCTACGCCCAACATGGCGAGCTCGCGCCGCAGGCGCGGTAGCCACGCGTCGATCGTGGAGGCGTTCCACCTGTCGAGATCCGAATCCGCCATGAGCTCGAGACACGCATGCACGACGGTGCCGACCTGCACTGCGGCGTGACCGGCCCACTCGTACTCGGGCCGTGCCGCAAGGACGTCCGTGACGCGTTCCGCAATGGTCGGGGAAGGCGGCGCATCGAAGCCGTTTGCGAACCGCACCAACGGCAATGCCGTGACCGCGGGCGCCTCGGCCGGAGCCGGCCCGGGGATGACGCGGCGAAACTCGTGCTCGATTCGTGGCCACAACAATGCGAGCAACGTGCCGCTTGCCGGCGCTTCCTGGTCGCTTCCCAGTCGCGCCACGAGGTGCAAGCGTTCGCGTGCTCGCGTGGTCGCCACATAGAGCAAACGCGCGCGCTCGGCGAGATCGCGCTGCTGCTCGACGCGCTGCAAATAGTCGGTGAGTCGACTCGCATCGCGCGTCATGGGCCCGAGCAGAAGCGCCGGCGAGCCATCCGCACGCATGCGTTCTTGCCAATACAACGCCGCCGGTTCCGGGGCGCGCACGCGTCGGCCGAGACCGAAGAGGATGACCGTGTCGAATTCGAGCCCCTTCGCGCGATGAATCGTCATGATCTCGATGCCAGGCTCGTCGGCGGGATCGGGCTGCCGTCGCGGTTGCAGAAAAAAGCTCTCGAGCGTCGCGGGATCGTCGAGGTCGCCGTCGGTTGTGAGCACTGCGAGATCGTCGAAGAACTGGCGAGCGCGGTCGAGATCCTCCGCTTCCAGCACCGCGCTCGGGCCGTCGAGGCGACGCCATGTGTATTCCACCCATTGCGCGAAGCTCATGTGTGCGCGCAGGCGCCCTGCATCGTCGAGCAACGTGCGGACTGCGATCGCCCTCGCCCGCCCGCCGGAGCTCAACGTCGCGAGACGCTCCGGGTCATGCAACATTTCCGATACCGTCACGTCCGGCCGGCCCGCACAGAGCGCTTGCAAATCCTGCCAACCAAGTCCGCACCAGGGCGCGTGCAGCACTGCGAGCCACGCGATTCGATCGCCGCGGTGAGCGAGCGCGCGCGTGAGGCCGATGAGGTCCTGGACGATCTCGGTCTCTGCGAGCGACTCGATCTCGACCGCGCGGGCCGTCAAACCGTGCGCGCGCAGCGCGGCGCGCAGTCCACGCAAATGACCGCGGCTCTGCACGAGGATCGCAATGGACTGCTCCTCCGACTGCGCCCGCTCCTCTGCGAGGATCGCAACGACCTGCCGAATCTCGGCTGCTTCATCGTCCGATTTGAGCGCGTGCACCGCGACGGATTGGCGCGCTCCCGCGGCTCGGACGGCAACGCACGCGTGAAAGCGCGCTATGCCTAAGTCTTCCCGATCGCGATCCGGAAAGACGCCGGCGAAAACGTCGTTGATCCAATCGGCGATGGCCGGCGCGCTGCGGAAATTCCGCTCCAGCACGAGCGACTCGAGCGCGATGCCGCCAACGCCGTGATGCTTGGCTTTCAAGAACAGAGACATGTCCGCGTCGCGGAAGCGGTAGATTGACTGCATCGGGTCGCCGACGAGAAAAAGGCTGCGTCCATCATCCCGTGTCCAACCGGCCGTGAGCAACTCGAGGAGCCGAAACTGCGCATGCGACGTGTCCTGAAACTCGTCGACGAGCACGTGTTGAATGCGCCGGTCGATCGCCAACAACAAATCCGAGGGCTCCTCGACGCTACCGAGCGCTCCCTCCGCGGCGACCGCGAGCTCCACGAAATCCACTTGGCGCCGGTCCGCGAACAGCACGCGCAACTCGGCGACGAGCTGCAGCAGCACGACGCGCAAGGCCAGAAGGTCATGCCATTGCTCGGCGGGATATTCGGCATCGGGCAGATACTTAAGGCCCTCGAGCAGCTCGCGCAGGGCTTCGTTGGATTGCAGCTCATCGCGGAGCCTCGTGATGGCCTGCCTGTCGGCGGCGTGCTCGGGACCCAACCCTTCGTTCTTCGTGAACGAGCGCCGCCATTGTCCGCCGCCCGTCAACAGCAAGTGTGCGATGCCTTGCCATGCCTGCAATGCGGCCGGACCATCGCTCGGCGGCGGCGCGTCGCAATTGAAGACTGCGAGCAGCTCCCGAGTGCGCGGCCGCGACGCATGCCGCGCCGCGCGCCGGGCGATTTCGAGCAGCCGCTCGGCGCGCCCTGCACCGATGAGCGCGCGAGCTTCGCGCAACCGGTCTGCACGCAACGCGGCGAGACCGGCCGTCACGCGGTCGCGCAGCAACGCATCGTCACCGACGGCGAGATGGCGCAGCCACTGATCTCGAGTCCGCAACAACGCGGCCATGAGAGCCTCGAGGCGCTCGACGGCGTTGCCGACGAGGCCGAGCAGCGACTGCAGCGCTGCGCCGACGGGGCCCGGCTCGGCGACGCGCGCAACGGTGCGGCGCGCGGCATGGGCGTAGAGTGCCGTCGCGTCTTCGGTGAGCTCGGCATCGGCGACGCCGCCCGAGAGCAGCGGCAGTTGCTGCGCGAGCCACGCGTTCATGGCATCGAGCGTGTCGATGCGCATGCGCTGCGGTTGCAGCGTGAGAGACCATTCTAATTCCCCATCCCGCGCGAGCACCGCGTGCGCGATCTCGACGGTCGTCTCCCGATGCGCTTCCGTGACGCGGTCCGCGGCTCCGGCATCGCACAGTGCCTGTAGGACCCGGCCACGCATCTCCGCCGCGGCTTTGCGCGTGAACGTAATCGCAACCACTTGCTCGGGTTGCTCGACGGTCGCGAGCAGCGTCAGGTAACGCTGGATCAAAAGCTCCGTCTTACCCGAGCCCGCGGGTGCTTGAACAATGAGCGAGCGGCGCCCGTCCAAAGCCTGCGTTCGTGCTCGGCCGTCGGCCGTAGTTTCGCTCATGCGTCGCTCTCTCGGGCAGCGACGGCGAGGGCGCCGTAGACGCGCGTGAGCGGCGCGTACGCGCCTTGTGCATCGCCGGGGTCGTCGAGGTAGATGCGCGTATCGCCGCGCGCATACGCATCGACGAGCGCGCGCACCTGCACGCGCCAGCGCTCGACTTGCTCCGTCCAGGACCGGCTTTCCGGCAGCGCGCTCACGGACTCTGCAACGAGCGCGGGCTGCGCCGCGATGCCGCGGTAAGAGACGTCCTTTCCGGCCAAGCCGATCGTGATTATTCCCGACAGAACGCCTCCGGGTTTGAGCGCATATAGCGGCAGCTGCGTCTCGGTGAGTCGGTCCCGCAGCCAGTCGACGGCGCCGGCGACCGCCCGCCCGGTCTTGTAGTCGATGAGCACCGACGTACCGTCCGCGATCTCGTCGATGCGGTCGATCCGGCAGGCGATCGTCCACTCCCCGACCGCCACGTCGGTCCGTTCTTCGATGGCCACGGCGCGAAACGTGGGCCGGTCGAGCTCGCTTGCCATGAAGCGTGCGAGCAATGCGCTCGTGCGCGCACATTCGAGGTCGAACAACACGCCGAGTGGTGCCCGCGCCGTGCCGAACACGGTTGCAAGCGCTTCTTCGACGCACCGGCGGATATCCTCGACGGCGGCGCCGGCGCGCAGCGCCTCTTGCGAGGGCCGCAGGCGTAGAAGTCGCTCGAGCGCGCGGTGAATGGCGACGCCTTGCCCGCGCACGCCGAGGCCGGGTACCGGTGACTCCAAGGCTCGCGCGTGCAGGCGGCGCTCGCAGAAGGCGCGAACCGGGCAGCGCGCCTGCAAATCCAGCGTGCGGGCACCCCCATCGATGCGCGAGCCCGCAAGCGCAGGCGCCGGATCATCGATGCGCTCTAAAGCGCGCGTGTGCGCGGTCGCCCCGGTCTCGACGTCGAGGCCGAGGTCCACGCGCTCGACTTCCTCGATCGCGGCCAGGAGCGGGCTCGGTTGCGTCGCGTAGTCGTGAATCACGGCAGGCCAGCTGAACACGACTTCCGGCGTGCGCCGGAGCAAGCGCTCCTGGCTCGAGCGTGCACGTGCCATGGCATCGGCGGGGGTCGACCACGGCAGGCCATGCGTCACCTGCAAACGCCGCGGCAGCAACGGGTTCATGCGCGCTTGCTCCGGCCACAGCTGATCCGTGAGCCCGGTCACCCACACACCGGCGTAGCCGGGACCGACGTCGTCGATGTGCTCGAGCACATGCACGCCGAAAAGCGGCAGCGGCCCCGCGCCCGGCTGCTCCAATACGGTGCGCAATTCCGCGATCGCGGGCTCCTGCGCGAGCTCCCCGGTGACGGGTGTCAGTTGCGTGAGCGTCGCAAGGGCCGCATCGAACGCGCGCAATGTTGGATCGTCGGCAGCCGTCGCCCGCCAGCCGAGCTTCGCGAGCCCGCGTGTCCACGCACGCGCCCAAACATCGAGCGTCGCGCGCTCCGCGGGCCTGCGCATTTCTCGCAATCCGTCGCGGAGCCGCGCCGCAAGCTCCGGAACGTCGTGCTCGAGCCGGGCCGCGAGGCCGCCCCTCTCGTAGGCGACGAGAAAGTCGAGCTGTGCGGACACGGATGAGCGCAGCGAGGCTTCGACGGCGGCGGCGCGGCTCAATGTCGGCACGTCCTCGCCGTGAAAGAACGGACTTCTGAGCCAACGGCTGAGCGTCGCGAACGTGCCTCGTGCTGACGACAACTCGATGCCGCATAGGGCCGCGCCGATGAGTGGCCGCGTGACCAACGGCGCATCGAGCCCGAAGCCGACCCGCACCTCACCGCCGAGAAACTCGCGCAGCATCTGCTCTGCGCGCGCGAGCTGCCGGCGCAACCCTGGAAGCACGATCGCGACTCGGCACCGAGGACGGTCGCGAAGCGCGAGCTTCGCCCATCCCGCGGCGACTCGCAGCTCCTCGCGCGAGTCGTTGAGGGCCAGACGGCGCGCGCGGCAGGCGGTTCTGGGCGCGGTCTCGCGTGCGATGGTCGAGCCGCCCTCCTCGAGACGGCGAAGCAGATCGCGCTCCGCGGGCCGCAGCTCGTCGAGATCGAGCAGCACGAGAGACTCGGGGATGCCCGTGACAAGTGCAGCCGGCAACGCGGCCTCGTCGAGCCACTGGTGAGCCGTGAGGTGGTCGAGATAGGCCCGGTGCCACGCGAGAAAGGCCGCAAAATCGGCCTGCGCTCGATCGGCACGCAGCTTCTCGACGTCGACATTCCAATCGGCGAGCAAGCGGCGCGCGCTCGCCGCCCAGCGTGCGCCGCTCGCGACCTCGAGCAGACGCTCGCCGGCCGGCGACTCCGCGACGACCTTCCGCCAGAGTGCCCCACTCTGCTCGCGAGTCAGCAGAGCTCCGCGCTGATCGTGCGCGAGAGCACGGGTGTAGAGATCCCGCCGCCACGCTCGATACGCGACGAGCGGCGGTGTCGCCCACGCGCATCCGAGCTCCGCTCGCCCCTCGTAAAGATGAGCTTCCCACTGGCGCGCCGCGAGCCCGTCCCGAACGACCATGCGCGGCGTCGTGGCCGCCGAGCTCGGGCGCTCAAAGAACATTCAATATCAGCAAGTTATAGACTATTTCTTAGACGACTTCGAGTCTCTCTTTTCGTCCCGCCATGCTTTCGAGCACGGTCTCCATGCGCTCGAATACGTGGGCGAGCTGATCCTTGTCCGGCAATGTCGTGATGCGGAAATGGTCGTGGTACGGGGTGTTGAAGCTTGAGCCCGGTGCCACGAGCACGTGTTGCTGCTCGAGCAGCTCGAGTGCGAAGGCCTCGTCCTCGAAGTCCGGCAGTTGCTTGCGATCGACTCCGATGAACGCGTACATCGACCCGCGCGGCTTGACGAGGTGCAGATACCGGCTCTCTGCGACGGCATCGATGATGGCTTGCCGCGACTCGTAGAGACGTCCGCCCGGCGCGCATAGCTTATGAATGCTCTGGAAGCCGCCGAGTGCCGTTTGCACGGCCCACTGACCCGGTACGTTGCTGCAGAGGCGAAGCGCCGCAAGCAAGTCCAGGGACGTGAGATAACGCTCCGAACGTTCGACCGCGCCGCTGAACGAAACCCAGCCGACGCGATAACCGCAAGCACGATAGACCTTCGAAAGCCCGCTGAAAGTGGCACACAACGTATCGCGACAGAGCGTCGCCATGGGCACGAACTCGGCGTCGTCATACGTCATCTGATCGTAGATCTCGTCGCTCATCATGACGAGGCCGTGATGGGCCGCGAGCTTCGCCAACGCCGCGAGACATTCGCGGTCATAGACGGCGCCGGTGGGATTGTTGGGATTGATGACGACGATGGCTCGCGTCCGGGGCGTGATGAGTTTCGCGATCGCCGCGACGTCGGGATTGAACGCCGCCGATTCCGGACACGGGTAGTAGACGGCTTTGCCGTCGTTCAACACCGTGGCCGCGGTCCACAGCGGATAGTCGGGGCTCGGGATCAGCACTTCGTCACCGGGATTGAGAAGTGCCCGCAGTGTGAGATCGATGAGCTCGCTGACACCGTTGCCGATGAACACGTGGTCGGCGGTCGCATCGAGCACGCCCCGGTCTTGCTGCTGCATGACGACCGCTTCGCGCGCCGGAAATATGCCTTTCTGGTTGCAGTAAGCCTCGCTCGAGCTCAAGTTCTCTATCATGGCGAGGCGCATGGTTTCCGGCGTGCGGAGCCCAAAGAGCCCTGGATTGCCGATATTCAAGGAGATGATCTCGTAGCCTTGGCGCTCGAGCTCGTGCGCGCGCCGCGCGAGGTTACCGCGAATCTCGTAGCGGACACCTCGGAGCCGAACACTGGGTTCGAACGAAACGGACTTGCGAGTCACGGCGGCGGCCTGTCAAGGAAAAAAGCGATTGTGCCACAACGCCGCTACGTGCGATGTGCGCCGCGCCTCGCGTAACCGGCCTCGACTCCGGTCGCGACGGGCCGCCCGGGATCGCGAATCCATTCGCTCCATGAGCCTGCGTACAGCTTCCCCGGCGGCAGCCGCGTTACCTCCATGGCGAGCAGCAGGTGGCACGCCGTGACGCCCGACCCACACATCACGACGGCCTCGGGGAGCGGCTGTCCTCGGAGACCCTGCGCCGCAAACAGCGCCTCGAGCTGCTCGCGCGGCAGGAATCTTTGCTCAGGCGTCAGGCACGTGCTGAACGGCAAGTTGGAGGCGCCGGGAATGTGGCCGGCGACGGGATCGATGGGCTCGCTGGCGCCGCGGTAGCGCGCGCTCGCTCGCGCGTCGAGAAGCCGAGCCTCGCGCGCGAGCACTCCTTCGAGCTCCCGCGTGGAGACGACCCACTCCGCACGCACCGTGCGCGGGCGATAGCGGCTCGGTCGCCACTCCGGAATGCGCGTCGCCACAACTCCCCCGAATGCGCGCCACGCCGCGAGACCGCCGTCGAGCACGGCAGCCTCGGCGTGCCCGAGCCAGCGCAGGAGCCACCAGAGACGCGCCGCGACGGCGCCGCCGGCTTCGTCGTAGGCGACGACGAAGGTCCCGGCATCGATGCCGAACGCGCCGAGAGTCGCCGCGAGATCGTCGACCGCGGGCAACGGGTGTCTGCCGCTCGTCGGCGTCACGGGTCCCGCGAGGTCCTTGTCGAGATGCGCGTAGCGCGCACCGGCGATGTGTCCTTCGAGATAACGCGCAAAGCCTTGGTGAGGTGCCGTGAGGTCGAATCGACAATCGACGACGACGCAATCGCCGTCCGGTATTCGCGAGGCGAGAGCGGCGGCATCGATGAGCGGCTTCGGATTCACGCCGCGATTGTACAATCCCTGGGCGCGCGATTAGCGCGCCGTCCAAAGGGTCCGATGCGATGCGCAGAATCATGGTTTGCATCAAGCGCGTGGTCGATTTCAACGTCCGGGTCCGCTGCCGCGCGGACGGCTCCGGCGTCGCGACCGAGGGACTCAAGATGAGCATCAATCCGTTCGACGAGATCGCCCTCGAGGAAGCATTGAGAATCAAGGAGCGCAACCAAGCCGACGAGGTGCTGGCAGTCTCGATCGGCACGACCGAATCGCAGCAGCAGTTGCGCACTGCATTGGCCATGGGGGCGGACCGCGCGGTCCTCGTCGAGAACGAGACGAGGCTCGAGCCGCTCGCCGTCGCCCGCGCGCTGCTCGTGCTCGTCGCGCGGGAGGAGCCGCTGCTCGTGATGCTCGGCAAGCAATCCATCGATGACGATCAGGGCCAAACCGGTCCGATGCTGGCCGCGCTGTGGAATCGTCCGCAAGCTACGTTCGTGTCGAAGCTCGCCCTCGTAAACGGTGTCGCGCGCGCGACGCGCGAGGTCGATAGCGGCCTCGAAACGATCGAGCTCGACCTTCCGGGCGTCGTCACTTCGGACCTGCGTCTCAACGAGCCGCGCTACGTGAAGCTCCCCGAGATTCTCAAAGCGAAACGCAAGCCTCTCGACGTCGTGAGCTTGAGCTCACTTGGCGTCGAGACGCGGCCTCAGTTTCGCGTCGTACGGACCGACGCACCCGAGCCCCGGCCGCCCGGCATCAAGGTCAAGGACATCGGCGCGCTCATTGCCGAGCTGCGCCGCCGGGGAGCTCTGTAATGCCGCAGGTGCTCGTCATTGCGGAGCACGCCCAGGGCGAGCTCCACGTCAATACCGCCAAATGCGTCGCGTGCGCGCATGCGTTCGGCTCGGCCGCGATCGACGTGGCCGTTTTCGCGCACGACACCAGGGCGGCGCATGCCGCGAGCACGCTCGCCGGCGTGCGCAGAGTTTTGTCGATCGTCGATGCACGCCACGCGCATGCGCTGGCAGGCGTGATCGCGCCGCAAGCTGCCGTCCTCGCGCGCGACTATACGCATGTGCTCGCGCCGTCCAGCACGTTCGGCAAGGACTTGCTGCCGCGCATCGCCGCGCTGCTCGACGTCGGACAGGTCAGCGACCTCATGGCCGTGGACAGCGCGTATCGATTCCGGCGGCTGATCTACGCGGGCAACGCAATCGTCACGTTGGAAGCGGACCCGGAACGCCGTGTCGTTGCATCCGTGCGGACGGCGTCGTTTGCCCCCGTAGGACAGCAGCCGCCCTCGCCCGTCGAGCTCGTGAGCGCCCAGGCGGGCACGCCGACGCATACGCGTTTCGTCGAGCTGCGATCGAGCGATGCCGGACGCGTCGATCTGCAGACCGCGACGCGCGTCGTGGCCGGCGGGCGCGGGCTCGGCAGCGCGGGGAATTTCGGGCTCGTCAAGGATCTTGCGCGTGCGCTCGGTGCCGCGGTCGGCGCGTCGCGTGCGGCGGTCGATTCAGGCTACGCGCCGAACGACCTGCAAGTGGGTCAGACGGGAAAGATCATCGCGCCCAACCTTTATATTGCGCTCGGCATATCGGGCGCCATCCAACACCTGACGGGCATCAAAGACGCGCGCACGATCGTTGCGATCAATAAGGATTCTCAAGCGCCGATCTTCGAGGTCGCGGACGTCGGGCTCGTCGCCGACTTGTTCGACGCTGTTCCCGAGTTGATCGCGGCCCTCGGAGGGCGCACCACCGCGTGACGACGGGGCGGCACCTGTTGGAGCTGCGTGTGGGTGGGAGCGCCCTCTGGTGGGAGAGGCGTCTCGTGTGGGAGCAGCGTCCCTGTAGGAGCGGCCTCCGGCCGCGATTCTTGAGGGTCGCGCGCGAAGATCGCGGCGAGACGCCGCTCCTACATCAGCCGAGTTGCGCTAACGCGGATTCGGCCGAGCTCACGCCGAACTGCCCGGGCGGCTCGACGTTGAGCTCTCTGACGACGCCGTCGTCGACGATCATGGAGAAACGCTTGCCGCGTCGGCCCATGCCGAAGCCCGTGGCGTCGAGCTCGAGCCCGAGCGCACGCGTGTAGTCGCCGTTACCGTCGGCAAGCATGACGATCCTGTCGCCGACGTTACCGGCCTTCCCCCAAGCCGACATCACGAACACATCGTTGACGGCGAGACAGGCAATCGTGTCGACGCCCAAGGCTTTGATTTTCGCGGCCTGCTCGACATAGCCCGGCAGGTGCTTGGCCGAGCAGGTGGGCGTGAAGGCCCCGGGCACCGAGAAGAGGACGACCTTCTTGCCACGGAAGAGATCATCGCTCGCCAATGGCTCCGGACCGTTGGCTCCCATGACCGTGAGCTTGCCTTGCGGCACCGTATCGCCGACCTTGATCGTCATTCGATTTATCCTCGGGAGAGTTTGGGCAGAATAGCGCAATACGTTGACAATTCAAGGGCTTTCTCGGATCATCATCATTCCGAGTACGATTCTAGACTGAGATGACTCCAATCCGCCCCGCCGAGCTTTTTGCGGTAGTACAGAGCTTCAGCGGGTGCGGGCGGCTGACTTGACGACAAATACTCACGTAGGCCCCGCACCCGAAAGGCTGCGGGGTTTTTTTTTATCGGCAGGCACAATTCGAAGGGGTACGAGCCATGCAATTGTTCTTGGAATCTGACGTCGACACCGACGCACTGAGCGGCGAGAGGATTGCCGTGCTCGGGTACGGCAGCCAAGGGAGGGCTCACGCGCAAAACCTCCGTGATTCTGGATTCGACGTGGTCTTGGGCCTTCGCCCGGGCGGTAAGACGGCCGCGCAAGCCGCGCGCGACGGCTTCGAAGTAAAAGCCCCGGCCGCGGCCGTCAAGGGCGCCGGACTCGTGGCTTTCCTCGTGCCGGACATGGCGCAAGGAAAGCTCTACCAAGACATCGAAGCCTCTCTCGACAAGGGCTGCACGCTCTTGTTCGCGCATGGCTTCAATATCCACTATGGGCAGATCAAGCCCCGCGCCGACCTCGATGTCGTGCTCATCGCCCCGAAAGGTCCCGGTGACTTGGTGCGCCGCCAATACGAAGCCGGGCGCGGTGTACCGTGCCTGCTCGCCGTCGCTCAAGATGCCACGGGCAAGGCCAAGGCGCGGGCGCTTGCGTATGCGCACGGCATCGGCGGAGCTCGCGGCGGTGTGCTTGCGACGACGTTCGCCGAGGAGACCGAGACTGATTTGTTCGGCGAGCAAGCGGTTTTGTGCGGCGGCACTACGGAGCTCATCGTGCGCGGTTTCGAGACGTTGGTGGAAGCGGGTTATCAGCCCGAGGTCGCCTATTTCGAGTGCATGCACGAGGTGAAGCTCATCGTCGATTTGCTCCACGAAGGCGGGCTCAAGAAGATGCACGAGTTCGTCAGCGAAACGGCCAAGTACGGCGACTTGACTCGGGGGCCGCGCATCATCGACGAGCACGTCAAGCAGAACATGCGCGCGGTGCTCAAGGAAGTACGTGACGGGACATTCGCGCGCGAATGGATCGCCGAGAACAAAGCGGGACTGCCGAAGTACAAGAAGCTCCTGCAAGAGGATCTCGACAACTCGATCGAAACGGTGGGTAGGGAATTACGCGGACGTATGAGCTGGCTGCAGGGCTGATGAAGCATATAATCAGCCGCCGCGAGGCCGGCCGCAGGAGAGTCGAGCCATGCCTTTAAAGACAAGTCAATTCATCTGGCACGAGGGCAAGCTCGTTCCGTGGGAGCAAGCGACCATCCACGTGCTGAGCCACGCGCTGCACTATGGATCGTCCGTGTTCGAAGGGATTCGCGTTTACAAGACGCCGGATGGACCGATCGGCTTTCGCCTCACGGACCACGTCCAGCGCATGTTCAATTCCGCGAAAATCTATCGCATGAAGATCCCTTACTCGCGGGAAACCATCGTGGACGCCTGCAAGCAGGTCATTCGCGAGAACCGTCTTTTGAACGGCGCTTACATCCGGCCGATCGCGTATCGCGGCTACGGTGAGATGGGCGTCGCGGGCAACATCGAGGAGCCCGCGCGCTGCTCGATCGCGGCTTGGGAGTGGGGTTCCTACTTGGGCGAAGGCGGGCTCGAAAAAGGCGTCGATGTTTGCATCTCGTCATGGCAACGAGTGGCGCCGAACACGGTCCCCGCGTTGGCCAAGGCCGGCGGCAACTACTTGTCGAGCATCCTGGTGACGCTCGAGGCCAGACGCTTGGGCTTTGCCGAGGGAATTGCGTTGAACACGGCCGGCTTCGTGAGCGAAGGTGCCGGTGAGAATCTGTTTCTCGTGCAGGACGGCGTTCTCTACACGCCGCCCGCTTCTGCATCCATACTCGGGGGCTTGACGCGCGACGCAGTCATCAAGCTCGCCCGCTGCATGGATATCGACGTCGTCGAGCAGGACATTCCGCGCGAGCTCTTGTACATCGCGGACGAGGTCTTTCTGACCGGCACGGCCGCCGAGGTGACGCCCGTACGCTCCGTCGACAAGATCATCGTCGGTAGCGGCAAGCGCGGCACCATGACCGAGAAGATCCAGCGCAAGTTCTTCGGCTTGTTCGACGGCTCGACCGCCGACGAATGGGGATGGCTCGAGCCGATGCTCGCCGAGCGGGTCGACCGCTCCATCGCCCTTTGAGGACCCAGTCGATGGCGGCGAGAACACTATTCGCGAAGGTTTGGGATGCGCATATCGTCAGCCCCGAAAGCGATGCGCGGCCGGCGATCTTGTACGTCGATCTGCACCTGATCCACGAGGTCACGAGCCCTCAGGCCTTCGCGGAGCTCCGAGCCCGGGCCTTAAGCGTGCGCCGGCCGGACCTATGCTTGGCGACGCTCGATCACTCGACGCCGACGGTGCCGATTGCATCGCTCAAGGATCTCGCCGTCGTCAGCGAGCCTGCGGCGGCCAAGCAGGTGCTGCAAATGGAGCAAAACTGCCGCGACTTCGGCATCGAGCTGCGTAGCTTCGGCAGCGGCGAGCGCGGCATCGTCCACGTGATCGGTCCCGAGCTCGGCGCGACTCAGCCCGGCAAGACCATCGTTTGCGGTGACTCGCACACGAGCACGCACGGCGCCTTCGGCGCGCTGGCTTTCGGCATCGGCACGACCGAAGTGGGGCACGTGCTCGCGACTCAATGTCTGTTGCAGCGTAAGCCGCGCACACTGGCCGTGATTCTGACCGGCACGCTCTCGGCAGGCGTGACGGCGAAAGACGTGATTCTCAAGATCATCGGCACGATCGGCGTCGCGGGCGGAAACGGCCATGTCATCGAGTATCGCGGCTCGACGGTCGCAGGCCTCACGATGGAAGAGCGCATGACGATCTGCAATATGTCGATCGAGGCCGGCGCGCGCGCGGGCATGATCGGTCCCGACGACGTGACTTACGAGTATGTCGCGGGCCGGCCGCTCGCGCCGCGAGGCTCCGCTTGGGACGACGCGCTCGAGCGGTGGCGCGCACTCGGCACGGACGCGGAGGCGAAATTCGACCAATCCGTAAGCATCGACGTATCGCGCTTGAAGCCGATGGTCACGTTCGGGACAAATCCGGGCATGGTCGTGGCGATCGACGAGAGCGTGCCTGCCGGCGACGATCCGGCGTTTCGCAAGGCGCTGGCTTACATGCAGGTCGACGCCGGCAAGCCGCTCAAGGACAAGCTCGTCGACGTCGTGTTTATCGGCTCTTGCACGAACGGCCGGATCAGCGATTTGCGGCAGGCCGCGGAGCTCCTCCGCGGCCGTCGCGTCGCCAAGCACGTGCGCCTGCTTGTCGTTCCCGGGTCGCAACAGGTCAAGCGCGCAGCCGAGGCCGAGGGTATCGATGAGATCGTCAAGGCGGCCGGCGGCGAGTGGCGCGAGTCCGGCTGCTCGATGTGCATCGGCATGAACGGCGATACGGCCGGGCGCGGCCAACTCTCGGTCAGCACGAGCAATCGCAACTTCGAAGGCCGCCAGGGCAGCGGAGCGCGCACGATTCTCGCAAGTCCGCTCACGGCCGCTGCATCCGCCGTGACGGGCAAGGTCACCGATCCTCGCGAGCTCATGGGCTCGAGCCGCCGTATATGAACGGAATCAAGCAGGTTCGCTCGCGCACCGTGGTGCTGCCGATCGACGATATCGACACGGACCAGATCATTCCGGCGCGCTTTCTTACGACGACGACCAAGACCGGCCTCGGTAAGAGCTTGTTCACCGATTGGCGGTACCATCCGGACGGGACGACACGCGATGACTTCGTGCTCAATTCTCCCGATGCCGAGGGCGCGGCCGTTCTCGTCGCGGGACGCAATTTCGGCTGCGGATCGTCGCGCGAGCACGCCCCCTGGGCGCTGTTGGACTTCGGTATCCGAGCCGTCATCAGCACCGAGATCGCGGACATTTTCTGCAACAACGCGCTCAAGAACGGGCTGCTCCCCGTCATCGTCGGCGCCGACGATCACCGTTGGCTCGTCGAGCATCCGGGCATCGAAGTGACGGTCGATCTCGAGACCCAGAGCGTCGTCCTGCCGGGCGGCCGGCGCATCGGGTTTCCGATCGACGGCTTTTCGCGCTATTGCCTCTTGCATGGGCTCGATCAGCTCGGGTTTCTGCTCGAGAACGAGCCCGCGATTCTGGCGTTCGAACAGCGCTTGATATGATCGCAAGGATCGTCGTGCTCGGCGGTGACGGCGTGGGCCCCGAGGTGACGGCCGAGGCCGTCCGCGTGCTCGACCGTGTCGCGACGAGAATGGGACTTGAGCTCGAGTTCGTCGAGCAACCCGTCGGCGGCTGCGCCTACGATGCGCACGGCTCGCCGCTGCCGCCTCGGACGCTCGAGGCCTGTCGCGCTGCGGCGGCCGTGCTGCTCGGCGCCGTGGGCGGACCCCAATGGGCCGACGTGCCTGTGCACTTGCGGCCCGAGCAAGGGTTGCTCGGGTTGCGCAAGGGCTTGGGTCTTTACGCGAATCTGCGTCCCGTCGTGACGACGCGCGCGCTCATGGGGGCGTCGCCGCTTAAGCCCGAGAAGCTCGAGGACGTCGACATCATGGTCGTGCGCGAGCTCACGGGGGGCATCTATTTCGGCAAGCGCGGTCGCGATGCGGATCGCGCCTACGATACTTGCGAGTACACGGTCGGCGAGATCGAGCGCGTGTGCCGCGTCGCCGGGCGGCTGGCCAAAGAGCGGCGCGGCAAAGTGACCTCGATCGACAAGGCCAACGTGCTCGAGACATCGCGGCTCTGGCGCGAGACCGCGACGCGCGTGTTTCGCCGGGAGTTTCCGGAGCTCAAGGTCGAGCATCTCCTCGTCGACGCCGCCGCCATGCACTTATTGAGCCGACCCGCGGATTTCGACGTCTTGGTCACCGAAAACATGTTCGGCGACATTCTCACGGACGAGGCGTCCATGCTCGCGGGATCGATGGGGCTCTTGCCCTCCGCTTCACTCGGCGACGGCGGTCCTGGGCTCTACGAGCCGATCCACGGCTCCGCCCCCGACATCGCCGGGTGCGGTGTCGCGAATCCTTGCGGCGCCATATTGAGCGCCGCCATGCTGCTGCGTCACAGCCTCGGTGCCCGCGAGGCTGCCGCGGCCGTCGAGGCCGCCGTGGCGGCAGCCATCGAGGCCGGGGTCCGGACGCGCGACATTGCCGCGAAGGGCGAAGCCTCGGTCGGGACGCGGGAATTCGGCCAAGCCGTCATCGACCGCTTGCCCTAGCCTTTCTCGAGCCCGCCCCCGGTATTGACCTGCCCCTTCGGTTTGCGCTAATGTATTAACGCACTATTACGTTATCACAGCGAGAAAGCTCGAGGTCATCGATGAAGAATCATCGCGAAGCGGATCGGCGCGCGGTTGCCAGCGCCGAGCGCGGGCTCTACCAAGCGCTGCTTGCGTTGCGCACCGAGCAGGAGTGCAAGAGCTTCTTGAACGACCTGTGCACTCCGGCCGAGCTCGAAGCGCTCGTCGATCGCTGGAGCGTGGTCGCTTACCTCGACGACGGTACGCCCTATCGCAAGATCCACGAGCTGACCGGGGTTTCCGTCACGACGATCGGCCGCGTCGCGCGTTTTCTGACGAATGGCAACGGCGGCTATCGCGTCGTCCTCGATCGTCTCAGTGTTTCCTAGAGCGGTCTCGGAAGCCGATCACATGGAAACCGAGCCGCGCATCAAGATCGCCGTGCAGAAATCCGGGCGACTCACGGAGCACTCGATGGAGCTCTTGACGCGTTGCGGGCTCAGTTACTCGCGCGGCAGAGATCAGCTCATCTGTTACGGCGAAAACATGCCGATCGACGTGCTGTTGGTGCGCGACGACGACATTCCGGGGCTCGTTCAGGACGACGTCTGCGATCTAGGCATCGTCGGGCTCAACATCATCGAGGAGTGCCGACTACGCATGCAAGCGCGGGGTATCACGAAGCTGTTTGCGCAAGTAACGCCGTTGGATTTCGGTCACTGCCGCCTGTCTTTCGCTACACCGCCGGGTTTCGAGTATGGCGGGCCGCAATCGCTTAAGAACACGCGCATTGCGACGACCTATCCACGCATCGTTGCGGACTATCTCGAGCGCGCCGGCATCGGCGCCCAAGTCGTCGAGTTCGCGGGCGCCGTCGAGATCGCGCCGAGCTTGGGCAAAGCAGATCTCATTTGCGATCTCGTTTCGAGCGGGGCGACGCTCAAAGCGCACGATCTCAAGGAAGCCGAGACGATCCTGCAAAGCCGCGCGGTGTTGATTCAGACGCCGGTCGAGGTTCCCGCCGGCAAAGAGCGGTGGATGCGGCGCTTACTGCAACGCGTTCAAGGCGTGCTGCAGGTCAAGGAGAGCAAGTACATCATGCTGCATGCGCCGCGCTCGGCGCTCAAGGCCATTACGGCGCTGCTGCCGGGCAGTGAGGCGCCGACCATCATGCCGCTCGAGGGTCGCGACGACAAAGTCGCCGTGCATGCCGTGTGCCGTGAGAACGTGTTCTGGGAGACGCTCGAGCAACTCAAAGAGGCCGGCGCGAGCTCGATGCTCGTGCTGCCGGTCGAGAAGATGCTCGAATAGGGAACGGCCATGCAGCTCTACGTTTGGAACGAGCTCGGTCCCGCGGAGCGCCGCCGCGTGTTGAGCCGCCCCGCGCTCGCCGACGACGCGAGCGTTAGAGCCAAGGTCGCGGGCATCATCGAGCGCGTGCGAGCGGACGGCGACCGCGCGCTCGTCGAGCTCGCCCAAGAGCTCGACGGCGCACGGGTGGGCGCTCTCGAAGTCACGGCCGCGGAGTTTCCCTCCGCCGAAGCACGGCTCGACGCGGCAGCGAAGCAGGCGATCCGTGCCGCGGCCGCGAATATCGAGACGTTTCACCGCGCACAGCTGCCGGCGCCGCTCCGCATCGAGACGGCACCCGGTGTCTCGTGCGAGCGCGTGTGGCGCCCGTTACGCAGCGTCGGGCTGTACGTGCCGGCGGGCTCCGCGCCGCTGCCGTCGACGGCGCTCATGCTCGGCATCCCGGCCCGGCTCGCCGGTTGTCCCGTGCGTATCCTCTGCAGCCCTCCCCGAGCCGACGGCAGCGTCGATCCTGCCGTGCTCTATGCGGCGCAGACGAGCGGGATCGCGCGCGTGTTCAAGATCGGCGGCGCGCAGGCGATTGCGGCCATGGCCTACGGCACGGCCAGCGTTCCGAAAGTCGACAAGGTCTTCGGTCCCGGCAGCGTGTGGGTCACGGAAGCGAAGGCGCAAGTCGAGCGAGATCCGGAAGGCGCGGCGCGCGACTATCCGGCCGGTCCGTCGGAAGTGCTCGTCATCGCCGACGCAAGGGCCCGGGCGGATTTCGTCGCTGCGGATCTCCTTTCCCAAGCCGAGCACGGCGCCGATTCTCAGGTCGTGTTGGTTACTACGAGCGCGACGCTAGGCTACGCCGTGATGCGCGCGATCGATGAGCAGAAGCTCAAGCTCCTGCGCCGTAAGGCCATCGACGGGGCGCTCGCACACTCGAGCATCGTCGTCGTCGACGACGTAGCGGAAGCCCTCGAGCTTGCGAACGCTTATGCACCCGAGCACTTGATTCTGCAGGTCGAGAGTCCGCGTCTCTGGCTCGACGGCGTGCAATCGGCCGGTTCCGTGTTTCTCGGCACTTGGGCGCCCGAGTCGGTCGGCGACTATTGCAGCGGCACGAACCACGTATTGCCGACCTACGGCTATGCGCATCGCTATTCGAGCCTCGGCGTCGGCGATTTCCTGCGCGCCATGACGGTCCAGGAGCTGAGCCGCGAGGGCCTCGAGAACATCGGACCCGTGGCCGTCACCCTTGCCCGCCTCGAGGGCCTCGACGCGCATGCGGAGGCCGTCTTGCGACGCTTGAGCTCGAGCCATGCCGCCGGAGAACCGTCGTGAGCTCCGTCCTCGACTTGGCGCGGCCCGAGTTGCGCAAGCTTCGCCCCTATACGCCCGGTGCCTACGAGCCCGGACTGCTTAGGCTCAACGCGAACGAATCGCCGTGGCGTCTGCCCGGGGACAAAACCGAGCGCGGCTTGAACGTCTACCCTCCCCCGCGGCCGATCGCGCTGCGCGACGCGCTTGCGAAGCATTACGGGACGTCGGAGGACGAGCTGCTCGTGACCCGCGGTAGCAGCGAAGCGATCGACGTGCTGATCCGCGGATTCTGCCGCGCGGGCCAGGACCAAATCCTCATTTGTCCGCCGACGTTCGACATGTATCGCCTGTACGCGGGCATTCAGGGCGCGGAAGTCATCGGCGTGCCGCTCGTCAAGGAGCGCGATTTCGCCCTCGAGGTCGATCGCGTGCAGGGCGCCGTCACGGAGCGCACGAAGATCGTCTTCGTATGCTCGCCGAACAACCCGACGGGCTGCTCGGTGCCGCGCCGCGATGTCGAAGCCTTGTGCGCAGCGCTCGCGGGCCGGACCCTCGTCGTCATCGACGAGGCCTATCACGAGTTCGCGGGTCACGACTTTCTCGACCTGCGCCGGCGCTACGAGCACGTCGTGCTGCTCCGGACGCTTTCGAAGTACGTCGCGCTCGCGGGCGCACGCTGCGGCGCCGTGGTCGCCGCCCGCGAGGTCATCGATTTCCTGGGCAACGTGCTGCCCCCGTACACCTTCCCCACTCCTTCGATCGAGCTCGTGGTGGCGGCGCTTACGCCCGACTCGCTCAGAATCGCCGATGAGCGCATCGGAACGCTCAAGCGCGAGCGCCGGCGGCTCGCTGACGCGCTGCTCGATCTCCCGGACGTGCTCAAGGTGTATCCGAGCGACGCCAATTTCGTGCTCATCGAGGTCCGGGAAGCCGCACGCTTTACCGAGACAGCGCGCAAGGCCGGCATCCTCGTGCGCACGTTCCCGGCGGAACGCGCCCTCGTCAACTGCGTGAGAATCACGGTCGGACGCCCTGAAGACAACGACCGGCTGCTGCAAGCGTTTTCGCGCGCGGAGCAAATGCGTGAGCCGTAAGATTCTGTTTCTCGATCGCGACGGCACGCTCATCGTCGAGCCCGATGACGGCCGCGTCGACAGCTTCGAAAAGCTCGAGCTCGTGCCGGACGTCGTCCCGGCGTTGCTCAAGTTCATCGCGGCCGGCTACGAGCTCGTGATCGTCAGCAATCAAGAAGGGCTCGGCACGCCCGAGTTCCCGCGCGCTCCTTTCGATGCCGTTCAAGCATTCGTCCGCACGCTATTCGCATCGCAGGGCATCGAGTTCGCACAAGCTCTGTTCTGCCCGCATATGCCCGCCGCGGCCTGCGACTGCCGCAAGCCGCGAGTGGGCTTGGTGAGCGGCTATCTTGGCGACGGCGTCTTGGATCGCCGTGCCTCCGCCGTCGTCGGCGACCGCGACTCGGACATGGAGCTGGCCCGAAACATGGGCTTGCGTGGCTTCAAGATCGCAGCCGACAGTGAGGTTTGGGCCGCGACCTGGGCCGGGATCGCGCACGCCTTGCTCGACGCACCGCGCACGGCGCGCATCGCGCGCGGCACGCGCGAAACGGCGATCACGGTCGATGTCGATCTCGACCGCGAGGCCGACCCAGACATCACAACAGGCATCGGATTCTTCGATCACATGCTCGAGCAGCTCGGCAAGCACGGCGGATTCGCGCTGGCTGTCCACTGCCGCGGCGACCTCGGCGTCGACGAGCACCACACCGTCGAGGACGTCGCCCTGGCGGTGGGCCAGGCGCTGCGTGCGGCGTTGGGCGACAAGCGCGGCATCCAGCGCTACGGCTTCGTGCTGCCGATGGACGAGGCGGCCGCCGAGGTTGCGATCGATCTAGGCGGTCGCGCCTACCTCGTATTCGAGGGGCGCTTCCCCCGCGACCAGATAGGCGGCTTGCCCACGGAGCTCGTGCCGCACTTTTTCCGCTCGCTTGCGGACACGCTCGGCGCCGCTATCCAGATTCGCGTGCGCGGCGACAACACGCACCACATGATCGAAGCATGCTTCAAAGGCGTCGCCCGCGCGCTGCGCCAGGCGTTCGCGCGGAGCGGCGTCACGTTGCCGTCGACGAAGGGGCAACTGTGACCTGCGAGCCCGTCATCATCGGCTGTTGCGGCGCCAATCTCGCGTCGCTCACGTTCGCGTTCGCGCGTCTCGGCATCGATGCACCGATCAGCGAGGACCCCGACCGCGTGCGCCGCGCGAGCCACGTCGTGCTGCCGGGCGTCGGTGCGGCCAGAGACGCGATGGCGCGCCTCGCGAGCGCCGGGTTCGTCGAGCTCGTGCCGACCTTGACGCAACCGGTGCTCGGAATCTGCCTCGGCATGCAGGTGCTGTTCGCCGCCTCCGACGAAGAAGAGACGCCTTGTCTCGGAGTCATTCCCGCGCGCGTGCGGCGTTTCCCGGAGCGACCCGATTTGCCGATTCCGCAAATGGGCTGGAACGACCTGCATTCGACCGCCGAGTCGCCGTTGCTCTCAGGCATTCCCGCCGGGGGGTACGCCTATTTCGTGCACAGCTACGCGGCGCCCGTCGGCCCATACACGTGCGCCATCGCCGACTACGGCGGCGCCTTTTCGGCCGTCATCGAGCAGGACAATTTTTTCGGCACGCAGTTTCACCCGGAGCGCTCGGCGGCCGTCGGCGCACGCATACTCGCAAATTTCGTGAAGCTCTGACGGCCATGCAGCTCGTTCCGGCACTCGATATTCGCGACGGGCGTTGCGTGCGCCTGCTGCAAGGCGATTTCGATCGCGAGACGCGTTACGACGTCGATCCGCGCAGTGTCGCGGCGCGCTACCGTGCGCTCGGTGCCGAATGGCTGCACGTGGTCGACCTCGACGGAGCGGCTTCCGGCCGGCCGGCGAACGCCGAGCTGATCCGCGAGATCGCCGCTATGCACGGGTTACGCATCCAGCTCGGCGGTGGCCTCCGCCACCGCGCGAGCCTCGATGCCGCGGGGCGCTTCGCCGAGCGCCTAGTGATCGGCAGCCGCGCCGTCACCCACCCCGAGGAGGTGGCAGCGTGGGCCGCCGATCTCGGCGCCGAACGGATCGTGCTCGGGTTCGACGTGCGCTTTGCAGGGGACGGCGTTCCGTACGTGACGACCCACGGCTGGACCAAGTCCACCAGCACGTCGCTCCATGCGGCCATCGATAAGTATGCGGGCGCCGGTATCCGCCATGTCCTGTGCACGGACGTCGAGCGGGACGGCGCTCTCACGGGACCGAACCTCGAGCTCTACCATGACTGCGTGAAGCGCTGGCCGGAGCTCAAGTTTCAAGCGTCGGGCGGTGTACGCGACAGCCGCGATCTCGCGGCCCTGGCGGCGACCGGCGTTGCGGCCGCAATCTCGGGCAAAGCGCTGCTCGAGGATCGTTTGACGGACGAGGAGCTACGCCGATTCTTGCCAAACGCATAATCCCCTGTTTGGACGTACGCGACGGCGTCGTCGTCAAAGGCGTCCGCTTTCGCGACCACCGGGTGATGGGCGATATTCTCGAGCTCGCCGAGCGTTACCGCGACGAAGGCGCCGACGAGGTGGTTTTCTACGACATCACCGCGAGTCCCGACGGGCGCACCGTCGATCGCACGTGGGTCAATCGCGTGGCCGCTGTGCTCGATATTCCGTTCTGTGTCGCAGGCGGCATACGAACGATCGCGGATGCCGAGGCCGTGCTCAATTTCGGCGCCGAGAAGATCTCGGTGAATACTCCGGCGCTCGAGAACCCGAACCTCATCGACGAGCTCGTGCGCCGCTTCGGCTCGCAATGCATCGTCATCGGCATAGACTCGCTGCAACAAGAAGGCGACTACCACGTTTTTCAGAACACGGGCGACCCGGCCCGCATGCGTGCAAGCCGAAGGCGCACCCTCGATTGGTTACGCGAGGCTCAAGACCGCGGTGCCGGCGAGATCGTCTTGAACTGCATGAATCAGGATGGCGTCCGCGAGGGCTATGACTTGGCCCAATTGATGCTCGTGCGCGCCGCGTGCCGCGTGCCGCTGGTCGCCTCCGGCGGCGCCGGGACCATGGAGCATTTCAAGGACGTGTTCGAGCGCACGCGTGTCGACGCGGCGCTCGCCGCGAGCGTGTTTCATTCGGCGGCGATCGCAATCCCTAAGCTCAAGCGCTATCTCATGGAGGCCGGCGTTGCGATACGGCCTCCCGCGACCTAGGAGTCGGCCGTGAGCAATCTTGAGTTCCTCGAAACATTACAAGCGGTGATCCGCGACCGTTTGGCCGCCGCCTCGCCCGGAAGCTACACGGCGCGCCTCGCGGCACAGGGACCTGTCAAGGTTGCGCAAAAGCTCGGCGAGGAAGCCATCGAGCTCGCGCTCGCGGCGGTGGCCGAAGACGACATCCGTGTCACCGAAGAGGCTGCGGACCTCGTTTATCACATGCTGGTGCTGCTCGCATTGCGCGGCATCGCGTTCGACGATGTCGTGGCGGCGCTCGAGAGACGCCACGTGTAATTGGGCACGCACGTGTAATTGGGGACAGTTTACCTATTTCTCTTCGCGTCTTGGCGAACCAGCGAAGCAAACGGAAATAGGTAAACTGTCCCCAATTACCCTCGCTCCTACCTACACCAGCACCTCGTCGAGAAACTCACGCAGGTTGTAGCGCGAGCTCATGACGTAACCGTAGGCGCCGGCATTCGCGACGAGGATCACGTCGCCTTCAGCCGAAGGCGGCATGAGCCGATCGGAGCCGAGGCGATCGCCGGTCTCGCAGATGGGACCGACGACCGTCACGATTTCCGTCGCCGGCCGGCCGAGCCGGGACAGATTCACGATCTCGTGATAGGCGCCGTACAGAGCGGGCCGAATCAGCGCGTTCATGCCTGCGTTGACGCCGACGTATTGCATGGCGCCCTTTCCCTTGGTTTGCGTGACTCGCGTCAACAGAACGCCGGCTTGGGCCACGATGTAGCGGCCGGGTTCGAGCCACAGCTCGCGGTCGCCGCAGCTCGTCTTGATGCCCGCGAGCAGCGTGTCGAGGTCGTCGAGATCGAGCGGCACTTGGCCCGGTTTCTCGGGCACACCGAGCCCGCCGCCCAAGTCGATGTAGCGGACGTCCGGAAACGCTCTGGTGAGCTCCAGCAGCTGCTCGCCCGTCGCCCGCCAAGCCTCCGCGGCGAGCACGCCGCTGCCCGTATGGGCGTGCAGGCCGACGACGCGCGCGCCGCTCTTCTTGACGAGCTTGCCGAGCTCATCCATTTCGAACAACGGAACACCGAACTTGGAGTGCATCCCGGCCGTGCGTACATGCTCGTGATGCCCCCGCCCTTGTCCGGTATCGATGCGGATGAAGAGCTCGCGGTTCTTGAAGAGGTGCCCCCACTCGCGCAACACGAACAAATTGTCGAGCGTGAGCCATACCCCCTGCTCGAGGGCCCATTCGTATTCGCCGCGCGGCGCAAAGTTCGGTGTGAACAAGATGCGGTGCCGATCGAGCTTGGGGTATAGCTCGAGCACGCGCCTGATCTCGCCGGGCGAGACACACTCGAAGTTGGCCCCGAGACCATGCGCGAGCTTCAAGATCTCCCGATTGGCGTTGGCCTTCATCGCGTAGAAGACGGCGTCTATGGAGCGCAGCGATTGCAGCGATTTGATGGCCCGTTCGATACTCGCACGGTCGTAGACGTATGCCGACCCGCGCGCCTCCGCGATGGCAATGAGCTCCGTGCGCCGCGTGACCCACCAAGGAACGGTCCGCGCCGCACGCTCGGTTTCTGCGGCGGGGCTCACAAGCTGCTCCCACGTCTTGCCGAATACGCCGCCCTCGAACTTGTCGACGAGGAGGCCGTGCAAGCGCTGTACCAGCCTGTAAGCGTGCTCGGAGCTGACCACGAACGTGAGGTTCAAATCGTTGGCGGCCTGCGTCACGAGGTGTACGCGCTGCTCTTGGAAAACTTCGAGCACCGGACCGAGCTCGTGCAGTATCGTGCGGATGCGCCGGCCGACGAGCGTGATCGCCGCGCAGTCCTTGATCACGGTCACGCGACACAGACGTCTTAGATCCTCGGCAAGTTTCTCGACGCCGGTGTGGTCGGTCACGTTGGCGCCGACGTCGATCGAGACCGTGACGTTGCTTTCCGAAGTCGATATCAAGTCGACCGAGATGCCGTGCTTGCGAAAGCATTCGAAGGCATCGGCGAGAAACCCGACCTGATGCCACATTTCCATCGATTCCATGGAGACGAGCGTGATGCCGCTGCGATGCGAAATGGCCTTGAGCTGGGGCATGCCGTCGTCGACGGCATTCGAGATCACACTACCCTCCCATTCGGGATGGGCGGTACATTTAAGAAACAGCGGGATTCCTGAGTTGCGCACCGGAGAGATGCTGCGCGGATGCAGAATGCCGCCCCCGGCCGACGCGATTTCCTGGGCTTCTTGATAGTGGAGGCTCCGAATCAAGCGCGCGGACGGCACGGCGCGCGGGTCGGCGCTGTAGAAGCCCGGCACGTCGGTCCAAATCTCGAGGCGGCGTGCGCGGAGCTTACCTGCGAGGTACGCACTCGAGGTGTCCGAGCCGCCGCGCCCGAGCAACACGGTCTCGCCGGACTCATTGCGCGCGATGAAGCCTTGCGTGACGGCGAAGCCGTCGAGCCCCACGAGGCGGGATTCGAGCCCGGGGTCGGGATCGAAGCCGCAGCGCGCGGACAAGAAACGCGCCCGCTCGGTCTGATCCTTGCTGGCCGTGCTTTGCAGCAGCTCGCGCGCATCGAGCCACTGAGCTGGCAAGCCTTGCGTGCGCAAGTACTCGACGCCGAGCTTCGTCGCGGCAAGCTCGCCGCTCGCAAGCACTCGCGCATGAACTCGAGGGCTGACCTCGCCGACGAGCTTCGCGCCCGCCACGAGCTCACCGACAGCCGCAAAAATCTCGTCGGTGACGGTTGGATCGATCTTGAGATCGTGAGCGAGTGCCCGATGCTGATCGACGATCGCGTCGAGCGCATCCTCGGTCGAGCCGCCGGCGACCGCCAAGTCGAGAAGCGCGATCAAAGCGTTCGACACGCCGGCCAGCGCGGAATGACAGACGACCGGCGTGACGTCCTCATCGAGGCGGTCGCGCAAGAGGCCCGCGATCTTGGTCCAGTTGTCGGCGGTCGCGACACTTTTGCCGCCGAATTTCATGACGACCCAGCGCGAGTCCGGGTAAGGCGTATCTACGCTGTGATCGACAAGCGCACGATGCAGGGACATGTTCATGCGTCTGGCTTTCTCTGGGCTGGCTTCTCGGTAGGAGCGGCTTTTGAGCCGCGATCGCGCCGGGACGGCGCTCCTACAAGTCGGTGATGGCCCCCTGCGACGCCGAGCTCACGAGTCGCGCGTACTTGGCCAGCAATCCGCGCAGCTCTTGACCTGCACGCGGGCGCCACGCTCGCCGGCGTCGCTCGAGCTCGTCCGCCGTCACGCGCACGTCGATGGTCTTCTTGCCCGCGTCGATGACGATCACATCGCCTTGCTCGATAAGGGCAATCGGCCCGCCGACCGCGGCTTCAGGCGCCACGTGGCCCACCACGAAGCCATGGCTGCCCCCCGAGAACCGGCCGTCCGTAATCAAAGCTACCTTGGCTCCCAAGCCCCGGCCGATGATCGCGCCGGTCGGGCTCAGCATTTCACGCATTCCCGGCCCGCCCTTCGGCCCTTCGTAGCGGATCACGACGACGTCGCCCGTGACGACCGTGCCGTCGAGAATCGCCCGCAATGCATCCTCCTCGGAATGGAACACGCGCGCCTTGCCCTCGAATTGCATGCCTTCCTTGCCCGAGATCTTCGCGACGGCGCCCTCGGGCGCCAAGTTGCCATAGAGGATGGCAATGTGGCTGTCGGCTTTGAGCGGCTTGTCGAGCGGCCGCACGATGGTCTGGTCGGCCGGGTACGGCGCGACGTCGGCGAGGTTCTCGGCCATCGTACGGCCCGTGACCGTGAGGCATTGGCCGTGCAAGAGCCCCGCATCGAGCAACGTCTTCATGAGGGGCCGGATCCCGCCGATGCGGATGAGCTCCGACATCATGAAGCGTCCGCTCGGGCGCAGGTCGGCGAGCACCGGCACGCGAGCGCCGACGCGCGTGAAATCGTCGAGGCTCAAGGCGACGCGCGCCTCATGCGCGATCGCGAGCAAGTGCAATACGGCGTTCGTCGACCCGCCGAGCGCGATGACCGTCGCGATGGCATTCTCGAACGCTTCCTTGCAGAGGATGTCCGAGGGCCTGATTCCACGCTCGAGCAGGTCAACGACGGCTTCGCCGGCCCGCCGACAATCGGTGCGTTTCGCCTCGGACACGGCTTCCTGAGCGGAGCTATTCGCGAGACTCAAGCCCAGGGCCTCGATCGCCGAGGCCATCGTGTTGGCGGTGTACATCCCGGCGCAGGATCCGGGTCCGGGAATTGCCGTCGATTCGACTTCCTTGAGCTCGGCATCGCTTACGGTACCGGCGGCATGCCCGCCGACGGCCTCGAAAACCGAGACGATATCGCGGTGTTTCGGACCGGGCTTAATCGTGCCGCCATAGACGAACACCGACGGCCGATCGAGACGGGCCATGGCCATGACGCATCCGGGCATGTTCTTGTCACAGCCGCCGATCGTCACGATGCCGTCGAGGCCTTCGGCGGCGACGACGGTCTCGATCGAGTCGGCGATGACTTCCCGCGAGATCAGCGAGTAACGCATCCCCGGCGTGCCCATCGAGATGCCGTCGGACACCGTGATCGTATTGAACGGCACGGCTTTGCCCCCGGCGCCATCGACGCCCGCCTGAGCTTCGCGCGCGAGCGTGTCGAGATGCATGTTGCAGGGCGTGACCATGCTCCAGGCCGACGCGATGCCGACCTGCGGCTTCGCGAAATCGGCATCGGCAAAGCCGACGGCCCGAAGCATCGCGCGCCCCGGCGCCCTCTCGGCGCCGTCGACGACGGTCCGCGAATACCGGCGCGGGTCGCGACCGCCTCGCTGGTTGTCAGTCATGAAGACTCTTCGTTCAAACGGGGCGCCGATTATCACGTCACGGCTTCACGAGGGCAACCATATGGCTACGAAAACCACGCTAATACAACCCGCTAACGGCGCTTTGCGACGTATGGACTCAAGAGTATGATCGCGCGAGGCCCATCACGGCGCGCGCATGGACTCAGACTCCGGCATATTCAAGCTCGCGAGCGTCGGTAGCTACCTGGACGCCCTTTCCTCGATCACTCATGAAATGAGTCTCATCGAGCGCAGCAATCTCATCTTCCTCGACAAGTGTCTGCATCAGCAATGGGGCCTCGGCGAGAACGTCCTCTTGAACTGGTGCCCGCGCGAGAACGGGATCGAGCTGCTCGTCGTTCCGCACTACGCGGTCGCGGCGTTCTCCGCGCACGCCGCCGATGCGGGCCAGAGCGGCAACGGCAAGGCGGCGCCAGGCGCCGTCCGCGCGCGCCCTTCCGAGGATTTTTTCAAGTCGCTGTTGTCCGGTCACCGCAGGCTCGACCCCGACCAAATGGCCAAGGTGTCGAAGCTGCTCGGGATCGACGTGACCTACTTGCCTCTGCGGCTGCCCGTTTCGGACAATCCTTCGCAACAGCGCATCATCGAGAAGATGATCAAACGGTACAGCATCACGTACGTCCCGAGCCGTGCCGTCGCGTTGTTCGATATTGTCGGCTTCAGCTTGTTGAGCCCGTTCGAGCAGATGACGCAGCTCAACAGCCTCTCGTACTCCTTGAATTCGGCGCAGCACAAGCTCTCGGGCCAGAAGATCGGCATCGATTTCGCCCGGTCGACGACGGGCGACGGATTCTATGTCTGGAACCGCGACCTGACGCTCGAAGCGAACATCAATCTCTTTCACTTCATGCACTTGGTCGTCGCGGACAACGCGATCGCGCGCAGCAAGGCGCGGCAGAACACTGTGCCGCGAATCCGGGCCTGCTTCCACGTCGGGGGCAGCTACGAGTTCCATCAGGCCGAAGGCCTGAACCCGACCTTATACAACTATATCGTCGGCGACGTGACCATCGCGCTCGCGCGCATCATCGAAAGAGCAATGTCGGATCAGGTGTTGGTCGGCGAGTTTACGACGCAGATGCCGGTCAATGGGGCTGACGCCGTGGGACATGTCACGCTGGATTCGATCGAATTCGTGGCTCGCGCGGCGCGCAGCATGGAGCAGCTCACCGGTATCGTGCTTTCCGGAGATCGCGTCGAGCTCATCAAGTGCTACTTGACGGGCACGAAGCTCGACAACGGCAAGTTCACGGTGCGCCGCATCATCATCAACGACAAGCACGGCATCACGAGGAAGGTCTATAACGCCAAGGCCAACATCTATCGGCGCAATGCGGCGCCCATTCTGCTCGGTATCGAAGACCGCGTCGCGGGTGCGAGCGACGTGCATCAGAACCGGAGCGAGCACCTGTTGCGTCCCGCCGGCGCGCCTTGAGGAGGGGGAACGGAAGCCCTAGCCGCCTAGATCCGCCGCCTGCTTCGTTGCGGATTGCGGGACGCTCTCCGTCTCTTCGCGCGTTCCGATCCACGCGGCGCTCGGCCCGGTAAAGCGGAGCTGGTGTTGGCCGACGGAGATCAAATCGCCGTCGCGCAGATGGTGCTCGCTGACGCGGCGGCCGTTGACGAAGCAGCCATTCCTGCTGTTCAAGTCGATGAGCATCCAGCCTTCGGTCGTCTCCATGAAAAGATTCTGGTACCGGCTCACGTAGTTGCTGTCGAGACTGATATCGCAGCTCGTGTCGCGCCCGAGCACCATACGCGGTCTGTCCAGTGAGATATCGGCAACGAGCTGTCCGCCGCTCGTCACGAGCAAGCGGGCCGCCTCGATGCGCAGCTCCGCCGGATCGCTCAAGTGCACGGCATCGGCGGAGAGCGTCTCCTCTTGCGCCAGCTTCCACGCGGCCGGCTCATATTTGAGGTGCAGTGTCAGAGCTACCTCGCGGAGCAGACCGGGGGTCAAACGCGGCTGGGACACGGCGTTGCGGGAGCGCAGCGCAAGCAACTCGAGCCCCCCGCGAACGAGCGCGTCGATATCGCGGATCACGCCCTGCGTGAAAGCCTGGACGTCGACGATGGCCTCTTCGGGGAACAATTCCTCGAACCAGGGACAGCCGGCGCCGTGAAGGGACGCACGCAAGTACGTCCGAGTCTCCTCGAGCGTGAAGCCGCTCAACCGGTGATGGAGTGCCCGAGCCAACGGTCCGCTGTCGTGTTGCGCGAGGAAATTCTCGACGAGCTCGTCGTTGCGCGTGAGCAGAATGAGCTGCACGAGCCCGCGTCCGCGTAACCGTAACCGGCTCAAGGCTTCGAGCTCACGCATCACTTCCGGCGAGTGCCGCTCGATGCCGTCGGCGACGATCTGGGAGCGCCGGCCGCTGCCGGCCTGGTGCCGCAGAAACACCTGCAGAATGTTCCTGAGCTCGCCGGGGGTCGCGTCGATGGGCCCGGGGCCCAGATCGCGAACGAGCTTTCTCAAGCATAGCCCGGCATCGTCGGTGTCAGGCTTGATCCAGCTCACGTTGACGTTGCGGAGGTTGCGAAGCTGCTGGTGGATGAGCGCGGTTTTGCCTACGCCGGCCGGACCCGACAAGCCCAGGCACTGAATATGCTCGCTGAATACCTTCGTTATCTTAGTGGCGGCGTAACGGCCCGAGTGTGACGAGAAGAACGGACGTACCCGGTCCGCGGCAAACGGATTCGTCTCCAATCTGTATTGCTCAATGAACAAGGCCCGCCGTCACCCTCGCAACGTATTTTTTTCTGAGTGGTCGGGGCGACTGGATTCGAACCAGCGACCTCTTGCGCCCCATGCAAGTGCGCTACCAGGCTGCGCCACGCCCCGATCGAGGGAATGAGTTTAGCGTAACGGAAGGGGTCGGTGGCCGCGTTCTCGAGCGTCGGGTCAACGCCGCAGGACCTTGAGAACTTCCTCGAGCTCCGTCCGCACCTGGCGGATGATTTGCTGGCTCTGGCTCAGGTCGCTGCGCGCCTCTTGTCCGGTGAGCTTCTGCCGGGCCCCGCCGATCGTAAACCCTTGTTCGTAAAGGAGACTGCGGATCTGACGAATGATCAGCACGTCCTGGCGTTGGTAGTAGCGGCGGTTGCCGCGCCGTTTCACGGGCTTGAGCTGCGGGAACTCCTGCTCCCAGTAGCGCAGCACATGCGGCTTGACGCCGCAGAGCTCGCTCACCTCACCGATGGTGAAGTAGCGCTTGCCTGGGATCGGTGGAAGGTCGTCGTTATTCCCGGGTTCCAGCATACGCTTCCACTCGTGCCTTGAGCTTCTGGCCGGGCCGGAACGTCACGACGCGTCTCGCCGTGATCGGTATTTCCTCGCCTGTTTTCGGATTGCGACCGGGACGTTGATTCTTGTCGCGCAGATCGAAATTTCCGAACCCGGAAAGTTTGACTTGCTCGCCAGAAGATAGTGCCGCGCGCAAATCCTCGAAGAAGAGATCGACGAGCTCGCGCGCTTCGCGCTTGTTGAGCCCAAGCTCGTTGAACAATGACTCTGCCATGTCTGCTTTCGTCAGCGCCATGAATCGGTGTCTTACTGTTGCGTTCTTATTCTTGCCCCGAGCTCATGCTCCAGCCGATACATGACCGAGTCCACCGTTCGGTCGGCATCTTCGTCGGTAAGCGTGCGGGATGCGTCCTGCAAAATCAAGCCTAAGCCGACGCTTTTTCTCCTTGAATCTATGCCCGGGCCACGGTATAGGTCGAAAATCCTGACCGACCGTAGGACCCCGCCGGCTGCCGCTTCCACGTGTTTGACGAGCGTTTCGACCGCGACGTCGTCATCGACGACCACCGCCAGGTCCCGCCGCACCGAGGGGTACTTCGAGAATCGTGCATACGACGTTATGTCAGCGGCGAATGCCTTCTCGATCTGCAACGAGAACAGCACCGCGCCCGACTTGAGGTCGAATTGTTTCTGTACGCGCGGATGCAAAACTCCGAGCCATCCGACGATTTCGCCGTTTCTACAAATTCGCGCGCTTTGCGCCGGGTTCAACGCGGGATGCGACTCGGGCGCGAACGCAAATTCCGACGCTTGTCCGGTGAGTGCGAGAAGCGATTCGACGTCGCTTTTCACGTCGAAGAAATCGGCCCCTCGCCGCTCGAGATCCCACTGCTCCGGCCAATGGTCCCCGGCCGCGAGCCCAGCAACGACGCGGGTTTCCGCTACGTTCCCGCCGCGCGCCGCGAACTGGTTGCCGAGCTCGAAGACCCGTACCCGCGACTGCTGGTGAGTCATGTTCTCTCGCGCCACGCGCAACAGCCCCGGCCACAAGGAGCGGCGCATGACGCCCATGTCTGCCGATATCGGATTCGCCAACCGCACGGCCTCGACGCCCGGGTTGACGAGGTCTTCGGCGCCGGCATCGATGAAGCTGTACGTGATCGCTTCGGAGTAACCGCGAGCGACGAGCGTATCGGCAATCGAGTCATCACTGATGCGCCGCTCAGACGCCGTGCCCAAGATGCTCGACCCGGAACCGGCGACGGCGGGTATATTGTCGTAGCCCGTCAGGCGCGCGAGCTCCTCGACGAGGTCCCATTCGAACGCTACGTCGAACCGAAAGGCCGGAGGCGCGACGGACCAAGTCTTGCCGCGTTTGGTGGTACGCATCCCCAAGCGACGCAGGATGCCAGTAACATCGCTGTCCGCGATGGGCAAGCCGAGCACGGCTTCGATTTCTGCGGCGCGCAGCTTGATCGGCGCGAGCGCCGGAAGGTTCGCGCGTTCCGCGACGACTCGAGTCGGACCCGCGCGGCCGCCGGCGATTGCCCGCAAAAGCTCAGTCGCCCGCTCGATGGCTCTTTGTTGTTGCGTCGGATCGACGCCACGTTCGAAGCGCACGGAAGCGTCGGTGTGGAGCCCATAGCGCCGCGCACGACCGCCGATGGCACCCGGCGCGAAGAATGCCGACTCGAAGAACACGCGCCGGGTTGAAGCGGTCACCGCCGTGCGTGCGCCGCCCATGATTCCCGCGAGCCCGATTGGACCTGACGCATCGGCGATGACCAAGACGTCGTCGCCGAGATCGATGTGCCTACCGTCGAGCAACGCGAGCCTTTCCCCGGCCGCCGCGAACCGCACGCTAATACCGCCCTCGAGAGCGTCGAGGCTGTATGCGTGCAGCGGCTGGCCAAGCTCGAGCATGACGTAGTTGGTCACGTCGACGATCGGGTGGATCGCGCGCAAGCCCGCCCGGCGCAGACGCTCGCGGAGCCAATCCGGGGTCCGGGCGCCGGCGCTCATGTCCTCGACGACGCGTCCCGCGAATCGCGGGCACGCGGCCGCGGCCTCGAGGGTCACGGGGAATGCCTCGCTCGTCTCCGCCACGACGGGCGCGAGCTCCGGCCCCCGTAACGTCAAACGTCGTATCGCGGCAATCTCGCGCGCCAACCCGAGCACGCTGAAACAGTCGCCGCGATTCGCCGTGATGTTGACGTCGAGGATCGTGTCGTCGAGGCGCAAATGCGATTCGAGCGGGACGCCGAGCGGCGCATCGTCATCGAGAACCATGAGCCCGCCGCCGTCATCGGCAAGCGCGAGCTCCCGCGCCGAGCACAACATCCCGTGGGACAGCGTGCCGCGAATCTCGGCCGCCTCGATCGTTCGTCCCTTAGGCAGACGGGCGCCGGCCGGAGCGAACGGGACACGCATACCGGCGGCGACATTGGGTGCTGCGCACACGACGGTATGCCGCTCGCGGCCGTCGTCGACGACGCACAAGGCCAGACGTTCGGCATTCGGTTGCGGCCGCGTTTCGGCGACACGGGCGACCACGACGCCCGCGAAATCTCTGCGCAGAGGTTCGACGGCATCGACCTCCAGGCCCGCCGTCGTCAGATCGTCGGCGAGATCCGCGACGTCGCCTTCGATGTCCACCCAATCTTTGAGCCATTCGACGTTGATGAGCATGCACGGATCTCAGTTGAATTGCTCGAGAAACCGCGAATCGTTCTCGAAGAACAAGCGCAAGTCATCGACGCTGTAACGAAGCATCGCGAGGCGCTCCACGCCCATGCCGAACGCATAGCCCCTAAACTCCGACGGATCGACGCCGACGTTGCGGAGCACGTTGGGATGCACCATCCCGCAGCCGAGTATCTCGAGCCAGCGACCCGATTCCGACAGAATATCGACTTCGGCCGACGGCTCCGTGAACGGGAAGTACGAAGGGCGGAACCGCAGCTTGACTTCGCGCTCGAAGAACTTCGACACGAAGTCGTAGAGCAACGCCTTGAGATTCGCAAAGCTCACGCTGCGATCGACCGCGAGCCCCTCCACTTGCGTGAACATGGGCGTATGCGTCAAGTCGGAATCGCGACGGTAGACTCTGCCCGGCGCGATCAAGCGGATCGGAGCGCCGTGCTCGCGCAGAGCCCGTATCTGGACCGGCGACGTGTGCGTGCGCAGCAAAAAGCCCGATTGCAGATAAAACGTGTCGTGCATGGCGCGGGCCGGATGATCGGCTGGAATGTTGAGAGCCGTGAAATTGTGGAAGTCGTCCTCGATCTCGGGGCCCGTATGCACCGCAAAACCCGCCCGCCCGAGGATCTCGATCATGCGCCGCAAAGTGCGCGTCACCGGATGCAGATGTCCGCGCTGCTGTCCCCTGCCCGGGAGCGTCACGTCGATGGCCTGGGCGCCGATTTCGGCGTCGATTTTGGCTCGTTCCAAGACTTGCCGCTTCGTTTCGATGCGCTCGGCAAGGCGCTCTTTGGCGGAATTGATCTCCTGGCCCACGGCCGGCCGGCGCTCGGCAGGCAGCGAGCCGAGCTCCCGGGCCTCAAGCGTCAGGGCGCCCTTCTTGCCGAGATATTTGACGCGAATGGCCTCGAGCTGCCCGAGATCCGGTGCCCCGGCGACAGCGGATTCAGCCTCCTCGAGCAGTCGAGCGATCGTGCTCACCGCAGTGACCTCGCGCCGACGTAGAGGTTACGCTGCAGGTTTTGCAGTCTTCGCCGCTTCGGCCAGCGCCGCAAAGCCCTCCTGGTCGTACACCGCGATGTCCGCAAGAATCTTGCGGTCGACCTCGATGCCGGCGAGCTTCAGTCCGCTCACGAGACGGCTGTAGGAGAGCCCTTGCGCCCGGGCGGCGGCATTGATGCGCGTAATCCACAGCGCCCGGAACTGTCTTTTGCGTTGGCGCCGGTCGCGATAAGCATACTGCCCCGCTTTGATGACGGCCTGCTTCGCCGCGCGATAGATCTTGCGTCGAGCGTTGTAATAGCCCTTCGCCTTATCGAGCATCTTGCGATGCCGCGCACGCGCCGTGACGCCTCGTTTGACTCTAGCCATCGTCGCAACCCTCAGCTATACGGCAAGAGCTTACGCACGTGGGCGACGTCCGCCTCGTCGACCTGCCTGATCGGTCCGAGCTGACGTTTCCGCTTCGAGCTCTTCTTCGTCAAGATGTGGCGCAAGTGCGATTGCGCGCGCTTGAAGCCGCCGTTTCCTTTGGGACGGAAGCGCTTCGCGGCGCCGCGCTTCGATTTCAGTTTCGGCATCTCTTTCTCCTTTGCGATCTAGCCCGCGTCAGTCTTGCCGAGACTGGTCAGGCGGCGTTCGTCGACAGCGCGATTACGCGTCGCTAACGCACTTCTTTGCTAATTGGGCATTGCGCCCCGGCTTTCGCCCTTCAACGCTTACGGGGTCCGATCACCATCACCATCTGCCGGCCCTCGAGCAGGGGCTGTTGCTCCACGGCGCCGTACTCACTGAGATCCGCCTGCACCCGCTTCAACAGCTCGAGGCCAAGCTCCTGATGCGCCATCTCGCGGCCGCGAAAACGCAGAGTTACCTTCGCTTTGTCTCCCGAAGTCAAAAAGCGCACGAGGCTGCGCAGCTTGACTTGGTAGTCCCCTTCCTCGGTGCCGGGGCGAAATTTGACTTCCTTTACGTGGATCTGCTTTTGCTTACGTCTCGCCGACTGCGCCTTCTTGTTTTGCTCGAACACGAACTTCCCGTAGTCCATGATGCGGCAGACCGGCGGCTCGGAGTTCGGCGCAACCTCGACCAAGTCGAGCCCCGCGGTGGATGCGCTGTCCAGCGCCTGTTGAATGCCTAGAATTCCGACTTGCTCGCCGGCGGGACCGATAACGCGAACCTGAGAGGTAGTGATCTCTTCATTGCGTCTTACGCGTTTAGATTGGACGATTCTGCACCTCTCGGATTCCCGGTCGACTACGGAGCACGCAAATTGTAAGGCTCAGAAATTACCCTGACAAGCCAAAAGCCTGCAATTTCAGACGCTTCGCAAGATTTCGCTTGCGGTTTCCCGTGGGAGCGAGCTTCGCTCGCGATTCTTCCCAGGATCGCGAGCGAAGCTCGCTCCTACGGAGGAAGGCGTTCCGTCGGTCGGGCTCAATCGCGTCGCTCAAGCTCCGTGAGG
>DATCIQ010000002.1:0-4358 GCA_036507635.1 Gammaproteobacteria bacterium | reverse complement strand
GAATCGGCCCGGCGGCGAACGCCGCGCTACCAGCGCTACGTGCTGCATTGTCCGACCCAAGCCCGGACGTGCGCCGGTTCGCGAGTAACGCGATCGAGCGGATCGAAGGACGCGAGCGCGAGTGACAGCTTAAGAACTCTTCGTGGTCGTCAAAGACGAACTGCGGGGAAATTTCGCATTCGACGTTCTTCGGCCCAATTGCGGTCGTAGGTTTTTATCCATCACCGCCCGCTGCAACAGCTTTGGCGGCTGGCGATTACGCCGACTCGGGTATTCTGGCTTTCCTTGCGCACATGACTACGTGGTTCGTCTTCTCGCTCAGCGAGTGTGAGTCCACTCCTCGACCCGAGCCCGGAACGAAGCCGTGAAAGGAACGGTGGGCGGATCTTCGTCTAGGATGGCGCCGTCGCGCATGTTGGCGTGCACCACAGCGTTGATCTGGCCGGACAAGTACTCGCCGTCGAAATCGACGAACCGCAACGCGACGACTTGTTGCGTGCCGTAAAAAGAGGTGCTCTCCCACTTCGTACGATAGGACCCACCATTGCCGTCGGCGTCGAATTCGAAGTCGGTCTCGACGCTGAGGCGGTATTCGTCACCGAGCTCGTTTGAACGGTACTCGGCACCGAGAACGCGTTCCACCGGCAGACATGGAATTACTGCCGAAAGGAAAACGTTGTAGGGATCCATCGGTGTGCCGGTAATGGCAACCGAACAGCGGTCGGGGGGGTACGGATAGGGCTTGAAATACACATAGACACCGTCGAGCTCGAGCCGAATGTCGCCGATCGAGCCGTCGAGGCTCCCGTATCTCGTTTTGTCTCCCGGCACGCCGAAACCGAACCCATGTCCCGTGACGGCAACCGCTTTTCGCTCGATGTTCGTTTCGGCGGGCAGGTAACGGAACTCGGCAAATAACTGTATCAGTTGGGCGTCCAGCTCGGGGAAGCCGCTCGACTCGGTGATTCGATGACCGCTAGGGCAACCCAGTGAATCGATGACGAAATCGAACCGCACGTCAACGATCGAACCATCCTTGATCGCTTCCGGAATGCTCAGCGTGAGGCTCTTGATCTCGGGCGTCAGCCAGTAGTTTCCGAGCTCGAGTCCGTCGATAGGCACGGCAGGGAACGGCAGATAGGGTATTGCTGGGCAGTCGAAGTAAGATGCTTCGAGCTCCGCGTGCAATGGTATTTCCTGCGGGCGCGCCGGTGCCATTGTCGCAGCGACACCCAGCATCACGAAACTCGCGCGTAGCGTCATGCGCGCTCCTGTTTGGGTCCTCCGCCAGTTTAGCGTGCGGGCGCCTTTTTCGTGAGCAGCCTGGCGAACGCCATATTTAGGCGGCGTTGCGCCGCATAACGTGATGGAGGTGCGCATAGGAGACTGTTTTCACTTGAGCACGGTCAGAGTCATACGGCAAGAGTCCCTCTGGCATCACAGAGCATCGGATACCTGAGCAGCGAAAACTAACTTCGCATTTGGGTCGAACCCGACCGCTCGCTTTCCGCGAAAATCATAGCATCCGACCGGCCACCTTCGAATACTAGTGAGTCGTTCAACGGCTACTTTCGACGAGCCGCCGCAATTGAGCAAGAAACGCCACCTCCAAGCGTGTCCGCACGTCGGGGTCGGATGCGCGAATACTCGTTCCACTCGAGCATGCGCTGACCAAGCAGGCGGCAGCAACACAGATGAGCCGTTTCATCGTGCAGTTCCCGCCTAGAACCTGAACGTGTAGTTGAGCTTGACGACGGCGTCTGAGGACTGCGACTCGAAGCGATTGTCGAGATCGAAGTCCTCGAGGCTGTGGTTGATGACGAAATACATCTCGCGGCCCGCCTGCGGGATCCAATGCAGGCGCGAGCTCACGCCGACCGTGTCGCTGACGTTGTCGTACTGGATCAGGTTGACCCACGAGAGTGTCGACGAGAACACGGCGTCGAGGCCGAGCGTGACGAGCCGCGTGGCGAACGCGCCCTGCGGCAGGTCGACATAGTTCAAGTTGTAGCCTAAGTTCGCGCCGAAGCGCGGCGAGGGCTGCCAGCGGATGTTGCCGGAGACGCGCTCGCGCCTCCCGTCGTAGAAGTCGCCGTCGACGAAGGAAACGCGGCCGGAGAACCGCCGAAACCGCGGCGCCCGGTACTCGAGGCCGAAGTCGCTGAACGAGTACGTGCCGACCGGTATGACGATGCCCGGCGAGATCTCGAAGGGTGCGGTGAGCGCTTCCTTCGAGATGATCGCGCGCGCGGCGAACGCGTCGCCCGTGCGGTTCACGAGCTCGATCGGCGTGACGACGATCCCTTGGGATTCGAGGCCGCCGCCGATGACCTCGAGGCGTTGGCCGTCTAACCCTAAGTAAATCGACTGCCAGTAGCCGCCGCTCGGCCGGTGCGTGAACGCGAGGTGGCCCGAGTAGTCGCGAACGTTGTCGCGGCTCAAGAAGCCCAAGCCGGGATTGAAGTTGTGCTCGAACTCCTTGAACGCGAGCCCGCCGCGGAACCCCGCGTTGCTCGGCACGACGAAGCCGAGTCCCGCGGCGGAATCCTCGCCGTCCAACCCTTCCGTCGTCGATTGCTGGTACCACCCGAACGCCTCGACGACGCGGCCGCCGGGCAGTCGCGAGTTGCGGTAGAGATAGTCGACGCCGGCGACCGAGTTGTCGACGTTCGCGATCGGGCTGCCGTTCGTATAAATGAGACCGACCGTCGATTCGCCCGCGATGTTCGCCTTGGCGCGCACGACCGAGAGCGTGTCGGCCGCAAGCCCCGCGAGCTCGTCTTGCCGGATCGACAGCGCGCCGAGCTCCCAACGCCCTGCGCGGCCGCTGACCTTGCCCCCATAGAGAAGGTCCAGGGCCTCGCCCTGCGCGCTCAACCCGATGCGCCGCGAGAAGAACGGCCGGCCGTTCTGTCGCTCGGCCGCCGTGATCGCGCCGTTGCCGTCGGCCGCGCCGATCCGCCCGAACTCGAAAATGTCGGACTCGCGCAGGAAGAAATCGCGCTTCTCGGGAAAGAACAGGTTGAAGCGCGTGAGATTGACCTGGCGGTCGTCGACCTCGGTCGCCGAAAAATCCGTGTTGAACGTGAGCGACGCGTTCATCGCGGGCGTCAGCTTGTAGTAGACGTCGAGCGACGGTTCGAGATCTGAGTCCGAGCTCGAAGGCCCGAACGAGCGCGCGCGGTTCAAGCTCAGCGACGGCACGACGTCGAGCCCGATGCCCTGCCGAATGCCGTCGAGGCCGATCATGACGCCGGCGTTGCTCGGGTCCCAGCGGCGGTTGCGTGTCGACCAGGCGATGCGCTCGTTCTTCCGCTGGACGCTCCGCGAGAAGTTGAGACCCCAGCGGTCCGAGCTCGCGTCGAACGAGAGCGTCTTGAACGGAATCCGAAATTCGGCGATCCAGCCCTCCTCGAACCGCGCGGCCGCGGCCTCGTAGATGCCGTCCCAATCGTCGTAGACCTCGGAGACGTTGCGCCAAAGTCCGTCGTAGCGAACGGCGTGCAGGTTCGTGCCGAAGAAGTAGCCGCCGCGGCGCGTGTTGAACGGGTCGAGCGTGACGTAGAAGCTGTCGTCGTTCGCGATGTTGCTGTGCTGGCGCATCACGTTGGCAGTGATGAGCTCGGGCTCCGTGTCATGGAGTCGCGCGCCGACGTAGAGCGCATCGTCGTCGTAAAGGAGGTAAACCTCCGTGCGCTCGAAGGGCTCCGCATACTCGACGGGATCGACTTGCGCGAGATCGTCGACGAAGCCGGCGTTGCGCCACTCGGCTTCGTCGAGAATGCCGTCGAGCGTCGGCGGTGTCGCGGTGCGGACGACGCGCACGCTCTTGACCGCCGGAGCCTGCGCTCCGGCCGTTGCGGTCGCGAGGAGGAGGATCCCGCCGAGCACGGCGCGCCAAGGGCGAGGCTGTCGCCCTGAAGCGCGCCGCGGAGAACGCCGCGGCGAATGCATTCCCGCCCCTACCCGCTACTGCGCGCCCGCGGTCGGGAACGCCCGGCCGGCCGCACCCGTGAGCAGGTTCTCGAGGGCGAGCCCTGGGTACCTCTCGCGCATCTTTGCCTCGAGCTCCGCGGCGGAAGTCGAGCTTGCCTTGAATTGCTCGAAGTCCGCGATGTAGTTGCGCATGAACTCGATCGCGCCCGGGTCGTTCGGCGCGCCTTGCGGCTGATGTCCGGCCACGAGGATCGCGGGCTCGAGCGCCTCGATTTGCGCAAGTGTCGCGAGCAGCGGCGCCGCGTCGGCCGGCGGGCTGAAGTGCGCGCGGTTGAAGACGATGTCGCCGGCGACGACTGCGTCGAGCACGGGGATGTGCACGAAAGAGTTGCCGGGGCCGTCGCCCATGACCTCGCCGGTGA
>DATCIQ010000001.1:0-6072 GCA_036507635.1 Gammaproteobacteria bacterium | reverse complement strand
CGCACCAGATCGCTGAGCTCGTCTCGAAAGGCTGGATCACAAAAAGAAACAATCGTATCGTTGCCCATGGGTGGCGCATCTCCTCTATTGCTGAAACACAGGTCCTCGTAAAACCCAATTTCAGCAGGAATGCGCCGCCTTTCTCAATTCAGCTCATACACCAGATTTGAGCGTAGCTCAAATGCCAAAGATATCGACGCTAACGTCAATCACTATTCTGCTTGCGCTGATAGCTCCACTTTCGATGGGACAAGAGAGAGTCCCAGAGTTATTGAGGGGCGTGGACGACTATAAGGCGCAGCGGGTAGTTGAATACAACGGGGTTTGGTTGCAGGCAGAACTCTATTCCGCGAAGCGATTTCGTATCGTAATTGTAGATACCAGCCTGTTACTCAAAGACGACGACTTTACTGTCACGCCGTTCGATGATGTGACACCGATCCATCTGACTCAGGAGAGTGTACACAGGTGGGAGGACACGGTTGCGTGGACTGCATTGATGAAGATCGATGTCCCCGCGCTACTCAAGATCGCGGGCATGAGACCGACCGTCCTGCTGTCCATGATCGCCTGGGATACGGACGAGTCCGGTAATGCTTTTTACTCTTCGGACAACCGATTTGAGTTCTCATCAGACTGGACTTTCGATGACCTGAATAGGCCAGTATTGAGGACGCCACCGGGTGAACAAGGAGGTGTTGCCGGTCCACCACCACAAACGCCAGCGGAGATAGCCCGTCACAGGCAACTGCTGAGGCTTAACAAACATGCCTTCTATTCGGTGAGCGCGGCATTTGAGCTGTTTCCTGAGACGAAGTACAGGTTGGTGCCCTTGAATTACACGCCAAAGTACTCGGTGATCTATGAGATAGATCCGGAAAGGCAGGTGCTGTTCATTGTGGACGAACCGCCCGACGGAGTGCCGCTCAACAGAAGCGCTGAGGCTGATGCCAGGCTAGCGGATTACGAGAACTTTATTCGGAGTCTGCCAAGCGAGGAGAACGTTCCCGTCGTGGAGGACATACAGTGAAAAGCTATCTGTCTCTGGTGTTACTCTCGCTTCACTGTATCGCCGCAAACGCGGCGCAGACGGAAATCACGATACTCGGCGTACGGCTTCCTAACGCAAACAATAGCCGAGCGACAGCTACAGAGGGTTAAGACTAGTTGGCCGACATACACCGGTACCACCATTAAGCTGGCAAACGGCGGTGCTACGCTTTCTTCGACGTCTACGACCCCAGGAACCGGACAGGCTCAACTGACAACCGCGATAAACGCTGCCAGCGCACTAAACTTACGCGAGCTGCACCAGGCGGACGTCATATTTTTTTCACCACGAGCATGACGAATTCGCAAGGCAATGGGTCTTTCCGGCTGGGCACCACAACAGAATTGGACGTATCCCCGCTGCCTTGCCGCGTCGACGTTCGTTAGTACCTCGGCGCCGCCCGGCGGGTTCTCGACGTCCCGGTTGTTTTCGGCGCAGATGAACTCGAGCGGCTCCCAGCCCGGGCGCACGTGCACGACTTGCGTCGCCGACCAGGGCTCGATGTACGCGCCCGGATCGTCGATCGTGACCTCGATCGACATGTGGCCGAAGTGCGTGCGCGTGAATCGCTCGGTCACGTGGAGCTTGTCCGTCGTCGGCCGGCCGAGCTGATCGAGCCAGGCCTTGCCGTTGGAGCCCGGTCAAGCAACGTCGTGCCGACGAGATCTTGCGCAACGGCCTGCTCGACGACAGCGTTGTGCTCGCTGACCAGTGCATCGTCGAGTAACGGCTAGTCCGCGGGTTTCGAGGCGGCTCTTGCCGACGTGTTCAATCCTGCCTGAGCGCGACGACCGGATCGACGCGTCCCGCGCGCAGCGCGGGAACGAGCGCCGCACACGCGCACGCCGCGACGATGAAGAGCAGGCTTGCGGCATAGGCGATCGGATCGAAGAGGCGCACGGTCGAGCCGATCTGCTCCGCCAAGGGCGTCGCGCGCAGCGCCGCGCCGAGCCCGATCGTGAGGACGCCGCCTAAGAGCAATCCGATGCCGACGGGACGCGCCGACTGCTTGAGCACGAGCGCGCCGACGCTCCGGCGGCTCGCGCCGAGCGCGATGCGCACGCCGATCTCCCGCGTGCGTCGCTCGACGAGATATGAGAGCACGCTGAATAGCCCCGACAACGTCAGAACGAGCGCGAGCGCCCCAAGCACGAGCGTGAGCCAGAACGGAATCCCCAGGAGATACACTTCCGCGCGGGCGATCGTCTGCATCGTGGAGACGTCGCCCATGTTGGGATCAATCGCCGCCAGCCGATCGACGAGCGCACGACGCGCGATCTCGGCATCGCCGCGCACGCCTATCGTCAGCGACGTCATCGCCGCTTCGGCGCTGGTCGGCATGTAGATACCTGCTCCACCCAAGCGCATGGCGCCGAGCCGAAAGCCTGCGACGTCCCGGGCGACGCCGACAACGACCGCCGTGCGCGCGAGCATCATCGGATCGTCGGCTTGCGGCGTTTCGCTCGCCGGGCCCGGCGCGCGCCGCGGGATCGTCGGGTCGGGCTCGACTCGCAGGACCTGTCCGACGGCATCGCCGCCCGGCCAGAGCTCACGCGCGGTGCTTTCGGACACGATCGCCACTGCGGCATTCGGGCTGCGCTCGCTGTCGGCGAAGCCGCGTCCGCGCACGAGATCGATGCCGTAGATGCCAAGAAACTCCGGCGAGACGAACTGGTACGTGACAGGCGATCTGCCGGCCGCGCCCTCTGCAAGCCCGGGAATCCCGCCGAGCCCGCCCAAGAAACCGGGAAACGAGGCCGCGATCGAGGCGGCGAGCGGCTCGCTGCTCACGACGTCGAGGATCGTCCCGCGCTTTTCCTCGTCCAGGACGCCGACATTGACGATTCCGGCCGTGCGAATACCGGGATCGATGGCCGCTGCCTCCCAGGAGCTCCTGAGGAAAATCGCGGCTGAGATGAGGAGCAGGGCGGAAGCCGTCACCTGGAGAGCGACGAGCGCATCCCGGGCGCGGCCGGGACGGCCGATACTTAGCACCTCGCCATGAATCGCCCGCGTGAGCTCGAGGCGCGTGGCGTGCAGCGCCGGCGCGAGCGCGAACAGCACGGTCGAGGCGATCGCGCCGAGCACCAGGAACAGCGCGACGCGCCAGTCCGCCGGCGGCACGGCGATATTGAGGTGGCCGATGTCCGGCGGGAAGGAGCTCGTCACCGCGTAGACGACGCTTTCGAGCGCGACGCGTGAGATGCCGAAGGCGAGCGCAGCGGAGACGAGCGCCAGCAACAGGCTTTCGGTCAGGAGCTGCCAGACGACGCGCTGCCGCGACGCGCCGATCGCGAGCTTGATGCCGATTTCGCGCTGGCGCGCGACGCCGCGAGCGAGCAGCAGGTTGGCGACGTTCGCGCAGCCGATCAGGAGGATGAGGCCGAACGCGAAGAAGAGCGGCATGAACAGCAGCGTGCTGCCGATCGACAGCGGGACCGTGCCCGTCCTCGGTTCGAGCACGAGGCTCGCGGCGGGCTGGTCGACCGAACGTTCAGCCGCCCGTTCGGCCCCACGGCGCGCGTCCCATAAGCGCAGCTCCGCGAGCGCCTGGTCGCGCGGCAGGCTGGGTGCGAGCCGCCCCACGATTTGCAGGGCGACGGCGTCACCGCCCTCGCCGATGCGAGGAAACTCGTGCGCAAGCGACAGAGGCGCCCAGAACTCCGGCGCAATCCACGTGAGCCCGCGAAAGTCCTCCGGCATCACGCCGACGACCTGGAACGGCGTTCCATTCACGCGGATCGTGCGGTCGAGCACGTCGGGATCGCTCGCGAAATGCCGCGTCCAGGTCCGATGGCTCAAGACAATGACGGGAGGGCTGCCCGGCTCGTCGTCCGACGGTGTCAGCGTGCGCCCACGCGCGGCGCTGACGCCGAGGACCTGGAAGAAGTTCCCCGTGACGAGCGGGCCCTCCATCTTGCGGCCTTCGATGAAAGCCGCGCCGTGCCGGCTCGCGAATGCATCCGCGAACACGTCGGTCTCGCGGACGAGGGCGTCGTACTCGGCGCGCGTGAAGCCCTCGGGCTCCGCGTTGGCCGATGTCTGACGCTCGACGGCGAAGAGCTCGTGCGGGTTCTCGACCGCGTCCACGCGAAAGAGGACCGCGTTCAAGATCGTGAACACGACGGCCACGAGCCCGAGGCCGAGCCCCACCGTGATCACGATCGTCGCGGCCGCGAGCGGCGCGCGGACGAGCGAGCGACAGGCATAGCGGATGTCTCGCCCCACGTGGTCGAGCACGGTGGTGCCACGAAGATTCATGAGCGTTACCCTAATCCTTCACGCAACGATATCCTGCAACCGCCATGCCAGTCTCGCAACTCATTGATCCGTATGCGGCGCGGCGCGACCCACCGGCATGCTCATGGTCTGGAAGTGTCCCACGATCGTCGAACGCGTTCCGATTTCGGGACGGCGCGGGTGCGCCGCATGCTTGGCGCGGAGGGGCATGTGAAATGCTTACCCCCTACGTATAATCCATAGGTCATGAAGCTACCAAACGACATCCGGAAGCGGTTCATCGACTACGGCCGTCAAGGGGGCAACGCCCGCGCGGCGAGGCTGAGCGCTGACACGCGGCGCGCGACGGCCCGTCGCGCCGCTACCTCGCGCTGGACTAGCGAGCGCTTCGGGGCTTCGAGCTTCGCGGTGCTGGGGCTACCGGGCGGCGACATCGTCGATACCGGTCTCGCTGACCTCGCGAACGGAACGATCAGCGCAGAAAGCCTGGTCGTGTCCTTGGCCGCGCCGCGACTTAGGCGCGAAGGCGTGCCGGTCGGCCCCGTGCAAACCGATCCGGAGAATCGCCTCTACGAGCTGCTATCAGCCGCGATGGGCGACCTCGCGCACGCTCGCTACGCCGCCCACCTGCAACAGATCGAGTCCTTCGCCGACGCATGTCGCTTCGCGCGACGGCCGCGACTGGCCGATGCGCAATAGGCTGACACGCGAGTCCCTGCACACCCTCATGCGGGAGCTCGCGCGTTCGGCCAAGCCGAAGCGAAGCTATCGGATCTATTTGGTCGGCGGTGGTACGGCGGTCCTCGAAGGATGGCGCGAGTCGTCGATCGACGCCGATCTCTATGCCAAGCAGGACGACATTTTCCGCGACGTGCAAGACATCAAGGAGCGCTTGAACCTCAATATCGAGTTTGCGAGGCCCGAGGATTTCGTGCCGCCGCTCGAGGGCAGTGAAAGTCGGCACGTGCTCATAGAGACCGTGGATCGCGTGAGCTTCTATCACTACGATCCTTACGCGCAGCTCTTGTCGAAGGTCGTGCGAGGTTTCGCGCGCGACCTTGCCGATGCCAAGGCGTTCGTCAGGAGCGGAATGGTGGATCCGCGCCGATTCAAGACTCTCGTGCAAGGCATCCCGGACTCCGCATATTCGAAGTACCCGAGGCTCTCCCCGGCAGCCGTTCGGGCGGCCGTCGACGACTTCCTCTCGAGCCTGACTTAACTCTTACCAATCCAGTCCGCGTTCAATCCTGCCTCAGCGCGACGACCGGATCGACGCGTCCCGCGCGCAGCGCGGGAACGAGCGCCGCACACGCGCACGCGCGACGATGATGAGCAGGCTTGCGGCATAGGCGACGGGATCGAAGAGGCGCACGGTCGAGCCGATCTGCTCCGCCAAGGGCGTCGCGCGCAGCGCCGCGCCGAGCCCGACCGTGAGGATGCCGCCTGAGAGCAATCCGATGCCGACGGGACGCGCCGACTGCAAGAGCACGAGCGCGCCGACGCTCCGGCGGCTCGCGCCGAGCGCGATGCGCACGCCGATCTCCCGCGTGCGTCGCTCGACGAGATATGAGAGCACGCTGAATAGCCCCGACAACGTCAGAACGAGCGCGAGCGCCGCGTGCCGACCGCGACACCCGTGCGTGCTCTTGCAACTATCCTACTACGGTAGTATCGTTCTCTCATGCCTAGAGGGAACCCCGCCGTCAAACTCGCCGTGACCGTGGACGCGGACGTTCATGCCAAGGTGCTCGACGCCGCAGCGGCCGAGGGTACGAGCGTCT